>JANMEV010000239.1:0-3781 GCA_031377305.1 Planctomycetota bacterium
TGCAGAAGTCAACTCGTTCGACGTCTTCTGTGGAACCTTCCTGACCAACCCATCTGGCGTTGCCAAGGGTGCATTCGAATAATGAATCCCTCGGGGTTTGTTGTTAGATACGGTTAATCAAAGACGTCCGGTCCAGGTGTAAACCTGGATCGGACAGTCTTGTTTTGCGGCAAGCACATTTCGATGTCACTTTCGACATTCGAAAGCTACTGCTGCCGATCGACAGAAATCGACGAGCAGCACAAAATTTCGAATCACAGTTCGACACGCCATTCAGAGCTGTAATGGTTGATTCCATGAGAGTATGTCAGAATTGTCAGTGCCAGAACGGCGAAACGAGCAAGTTCTGTTCTGAATGTGGGGCATCGCTGGCTGGAGCGGCCGTCAACCGTTCGCCCGTACCCCAGGTTGGTGGCGTCGATGACTTTTCTGCATGCATTGAGAAAGCGCGTAATGAGCTGAAGAATCTTAAGGAGCCAATCCCATCAGCATCCGCACCTTCTGTAGCGGCCTTAATGGGTAGTCTGCAGGCGATCTCCCCTGAAGCTCAGGAAGCCAGAATTGCTGTCATTGAGGCTTTGGGAAAAACACGCGATCCGGCAGTTTTGCGGTCAATGCTTTTGATGACCGGTGCACGGTCGAAAGACGTGCGAAAAGCGGTTGCGATTGCTTTGGGAAGCATTCGGCATAGTCTTTCCGCTTATCTTCTGATGCAGATGCTGAAGGATACCTCCTCCCGAGTCCGAAATGCTGCCATCCAGGCGTTGATACATATCGATCAACCACATTGCGGTGAAGTTCTTGTTGCCGCATGTGTTACAAGTAACTCCTTTCGTTCATTTACAGCGGACACGATCAAGCTACTCGGTGCACACCCACGGAGGCGGTTATCAGATTCCGTGAGTGCGATTTCTGCAGCCCCCGAATCTGCCGCGATGGTCGTGATCCGTCAAATTCAACAGCTTTGTGCATCGGCACCGGCCGCTGCCGTAGATTCTCCATCGCAGAATCGAGGTTCTGCAAACGACGCCAACGCTGACGAAAACGCATCGCTGCCTGATGTCGCCACGTTCAACAGTCAGCAGTTCGCTCAGAGATCCGCGGATGAAGCGATGTTCGAAGCAGCTTCGCAATTGCCAGTCATGTCCTCTTCGAATCGAACAGGTTTTGGGGCAGTCAATCAGAATACCGGCGCCTCCGCCGGCTATCCGAGTGCGATACAACCGGTTTCTCATGTGTCATTGGAGTTTGATGCCCTTCAGATTACCGCTGGCTCTAATTCTGAGATTGACGTCCATCAGAATCTGCTAGCGGACATGATGAAGGATTTGGACCCCAATCAGTCGCGATCGATGTCGCTGCCACCATCCGCGATTGCCGGAAGCGGAATTCATCGTGCGTTTGGCTCAAGCGACTCCTTTGCAGATTTTAATTTCTTTGAATCCGTTTCTGACAAGCTCGGCGAGTCCGCGACCTTCAATACCGTAAACCCAGATGGCTCACAAAACTCAGTTCCGTCAAATCCATTGTTGTCACGACAAATGTCGGCGCGCGGAACTGATGTGAGAACCAGCTCTTCTGAGATCGACGTGATTCCGGGCAACTGGATGGCGGGCTCCAGCGGCTCTTCCGCTGGCGCTCATTTGTTGCCATCATCTGATTGGCAGGGAAATCGGCCGGGATATTACTCAGATCCGCAAATGGCGATTTACCCGCCAGCCCGCCAGCCTCAGCAGATGATGCCACACCAGCAGATGATGCCACACCAGCAAATGATGTCGCCTCAGCAGATGATGCCACATCAGCAGATGATGCCGCAACAGCAAATGATGCCGCAACAGCAGATGCCGCAACAGCAGATACAGCCGTTCGCCTATTCACCGTCAAATGCTGACATACCTGCATTCAGGGCGGCTTTGAGTAGCAATACGACTCCGACCAGTATGACGGCAACTGACGGAGCTGTAACGCCTGCGTTCAGTGTTGTGGTTCCGTCAGCAAGTGTTACCGTTTCCACTTCCACCGAAGTTTCCCGCTCGCCGATACAGGTAGAGGACGAGAAAACTCCTGAGAAGGAAGCCGCCACACGAGCGAAGGCGTTGCAGGAGCGGAACCTTCTTCGGCTTCGGGAAACACGGGATGTGGCTTTTCATGCGTTACTGAAGCAAAAGGAGCCCTCAGACCCCAAAGTTCCTCGGCTGATCGCAAAGAAGATCGCGTCTCTCATGAGCACGCCATCGACTGATATTCCTCGAGTCAAGGAACAGTTACTTGCTCTCGGAAAGTCCGGCTCCGAGCATGTTCTGGAAGCGATGTCGTCTTTCAGTCAGAAGCCTTCGAAAGAGATTCGTATTGCCTGTGCCGAAGCGCTGGGACTGATTCAGCATCCCGGTGCAGCGATTCTGCTTCTAAAATTCCTAAGCGACAAATCAGGAACCGTCGCCGACCGTGCGGTAATGTCGCTGGTCGCCACCAATCAAAACGCAACAAAGCCGGTCATTCTGGCCGCTGGAATGGTCAATTCCACTTTGCGAACAATCGTAACTTCCGGAATTGAAGAAGCAACGACGGAAGACAAGACGTCATGGGAACAGTATCTGGTTTCGCAGACATCTTCATCAGACTCGGATTTGGCCGCGTTTGCAATTTCGAATCTCGCAAGAATCACCGCGGCAACCCATGTTGAGATTTACCAGAAGATGGCCTCACATAACTCCGCAGCAATTCGCGCTGCGTGTGTGGAGGCGATGGTAAGGACCGGCGAAAAACGAGTCATCGGCATGATCAACGATGCAATGCTCGATTCAGATGCGCAGGTTCGATCTCAGGCGGCGATAGCGATTGCAACATTGCACAGTCCGCGGAGCATCGAATTGCTTTGCCAAATGTTCAAAGACCCCGAAATCTCAGTGCGACGTAACGCCGCTCAGTCAGCGTCACGAATTGAAGAGGCCGATCTTGGTCCGGCAGTTGCCGAAGCGCTGAACATGGAGTCGGATGCAACGACGGTCGAACATTTGCTTGCGGCATTGAATAAGAATGGCGGCAAGGAAGCGGTCTCGGTGCTGACTCGATATGTCGAGTCGGAAAATGGCGAGTTCCGTGACTTGGCACTCAAAGCTCTGCGTCGTCTAAAAGCACCGGAGAGTATTCCGGTCTTTAAGCGATTGCTCGACGACAAAGCGTCTGGCATCCGAAAGCAAAGCATTGAGCAACTGACAGTTCTCAAGGTCGAAGCGGTCCTTCCGCGGCTGCATGAAATGCTAAAGAATGATACCGATGAATCAGTACGCGGCACCTGTGCCAAGGCACTGGGCGAAATGCGGGATAAATCGGCTCTGCATCTGTTGGAAGAAGCATTGGAGGATCATGGGGTCGTCCGACTTCAAGCGGTGATTGCACTGGGCCGACTTGAACAACACGCGGCAGGCCCTGCCCTTCTGACGTTACTTCAGGATCAGCAGCCGGAAATTCGTTATCAAGCGGTAAGGGCACTGGGTCAGATTAAGCTGGAGGGGGCCGAGGAGTCCGTTCAGGCTTTGCTCCAGGACCGGGATGAAATGGTTCGGCGAGGAGCTGAGCAAACGCTGCAGGACCTCGGCATGTCTGTCGCGCAGATTCGCGGCAAGCGAGCACGGAGGCGGTTTATGTCAATCACGTCAAAGTTTGCGCCGTCAGTGCTGGCAGGAGCTTTGCCAGGTGGATCAAAGGTTCTTGCGGCAGTCCTGCTGCTGGTACTTACTATTGTCGGCGGCTGGGGCTTCATGAATGCCGGCTCACT
>JANMEV010000055.1:0-2295 GCA_031377305.1 Planctomycetota bacterium
ATGCAGCCACACCACCGTTGCGATAAAGACGAACATCGCGTGCTACACTCGATTTCGCCACCCCGGCGATCTTTGCTGCCAACTCGCGTGTCAGCCCGCAGTGCAATGACTAGTGGTCCGACAGCAATAGATTGCGGTCTATTGGATCGAATTGTGCGTTGCTGAGACAGGGTAGAGTCTTTTGAGCTTGACTCGCGCGTCGGCGGTCGTGAATTGCCAGTCGACGGCTGCTTGAGCGTTGTTGCGACGGCGTTGCCATGCGGCCACTTCGTAACTCAGAGTCTCACGGTCGGGGATGCGGCGATCCAGACACTGGCGACCGAGAATTCCCAGTTCGATCTCTGCCATGTTAAGCCAGCTGCCGTGCTTCGGTGTGTAGTGAACTTCCAACCTGCCGATCAGACGACTGGCCTCTTCAGGAGAGAATGCCGCGTAGAGCGACGCCAGCTTATGCGTGTTGAGGTTATCCTGAACAAGCACAATCTTCTCGGCAGTCGGATACATCACGTCGACCAGATGACGGATAGCGTGAGCGTAATCGACCGTCGTACGGCGATCTGTCACGATCGCTTCACGACGTCCTTCCAGAGGAGCATACAGCATGAAGATGTTGGCTGTGCCGTTGCGAGCGTATTCGTAATCAACGATCTTTACCGGATGTGATGGACTGGCTTCAATCGGAGCTTTCACATGATCCACCAGTTGCTTGCTGGCTTCGTCAAAACAAACCAAGGGTCGTGCAGGATCCGGTGCTCGCTGATAGACGTTCAGGGTTTCCTCCATTTGACAGACAAACTCAGCGTTGGCTTCCGGCGGGATGACGTATTGCTCCTGCCGCCACGGTTTGAGTTCATTTTTTTAAGCGTCTTCCGGACAGTCTCACGACTGATCTCATCGACGATCTTCAACTCCACCAACTGGTCGGCCAGCAACTGCATGGTCCATGTGGCACATCCCTCCAGCGGCGTTGAACAGGCCAGCTGCACAAGCCTTGCTTCGGCCGCTCCATCCAATGTCCGTGGGCGACTGGCAGTCGGTCGGCGTCTTGAAATTGCCGCTTCAAGTCCTTCGAAAACACAACGGTGCCGAAGTCGGGCGACGGTATCTGTGCTGACACTAAACGCTTCTGCAATTCTGACATCCGTCCACTTCGGACCGTCCGCATCCGCTTTCAGGAGCATGTTAATGCGAGCCACGCGATCCTTCGCCACTCTCGGCTGCTGGAGTGCCTTTTCCAGCATCAGTCGATCTTCGATCGATAACCGAACCACAGCCCTGGCATCCGTGCCCATGATCTGCCCCTGTTTAACGCAACTTCAATCTCCCCAATATCCCAACTCTTCTTCTCAGATTCGTCAAAACTACGCAACATCAAGTTGTCGGACCACTAGCGGGTCCGCATCGGGCCACGAATAATCCGCTGCCGCAGCGACCGTCGTCATGATCCAGTTTAAGGGGGCCTCTTCGGGCGACAATGATTTGATTCTCGTTCACAAACGCCTGAGCATCCTCGCATTGATCCCCGCCTTTGCTCGATGTCTTCATGATCTTGGATTCAGGATCGGTGAAGTTCCGCTGAGCTTGGGGATCAGCCACGGCGTCCTGCGGATCATTCTTAATGGGCGATTTTCCTTCCGCCTCACGAGCCGCGGCTTCGGCGGCGGCTTTGTCACGAGTCTGCGGTTCCAGCGCGGCTTTGGCTTCGCGGATCTTCTGCAGTCGGGATTCTCTGCGACTCAGTTCATCCGGAAGTTCATCCGGAAGTTCATCACCTCGATGATCACGGCCAAGTTCTGCATCTTCCGCATCGTCGGTCGCCTGAGCCTGCCTGAGCAGTTCATCAATTTCGGCCTGCAGACGTTTCTCTTCGGCCAGCATACGGTCATAGCTCATGGCCTTATGACGAGATGCGTTCGCCTTGATCTTTGTGCCATCCAACGCCAGTCGTCCAACCTTAAGCAGTCCCGATTCACGACACAATCTCAGGACTTCGACAAACAGATGCTGGAACTCTGCCAGATGCCGACGACGATATTCACTGATCGTGCGAAAGTCCGGAATGTTGTCGCCTACGATGACTCGGAAAGCCACGTCCGTCTCACAGCGTGCTGCAATCTTCCGCGATGAAAACACGCAGATACAGTACGAATACAACAGCAGCACGAGCATCATGCGCGGATGGTACGGCGGCTTGCCGCCCTTCTCGCTGTCATACTTTTCCATGATCGGTGACAGATCCAACTGCTCCGACACATCTAGGAGAAAGTAAACCAGATGGCCATCCGGCAGCCAGTC
>JANMEV010000068.1:0-5360 GCA_031377305.1 Planctomycetota bacterium
CGGAGTTCGCACGATCAGAGGCACCTTGACCTGATCGTTGTACATGAAACGAAACTTGGACGCATGATTGATCAATTGATCGGCGGCCAGTGTGATGAAGTCGCCGAACATGATTTCACAGACCGGAATCTTCCCTGCCAAAGCGAGCCCATTTCCAAGTCCGACTATCAGCGATTCACTGATTGGAGTATTTTGAACGCGATCGGGGAATCGATGGCTAAGCCCTTGCGTCACTTTGAACGCTCCGCCATACGGCGACTCGATGTCTTCGCCAATCAGCACGACGCGATCGTCGGATTCCATGGCTCGTTCAAGCGACTGCCTAATCAGCGTCACGCTGCGCTCGGGTGCAGTTCCTTCCGGCCGAGTCCATTGAACGGCAACAGATTTGGCCGCGCGGCTCACCTCGTTCGACACGTCCGCCAACGGCGAGACATCGGCAGCGGCGACGGCAGCATCGAGACGAATTCTTGCCTGTTCGATAAACTCAGCGGCGACGTCTGGATACTGTTGCATGAAAAGTTGGATCGGGTCGCGATCGCGATAACTGGCGATTTCCGCCGGATCGCGATCATCATCGCCCTTCGAGTGGGCCATCAGGCGATACGTGTCGATCTGCAAAAAGACGGGACCGGCACCTCGTCGAATGTGAGCCACGCAATCTTCAACAACACTCAATAACGATTCCGGTCGCCATGTGTCTGCTCGAAACGAAGGAACATCGAACGCCTCCCCGCGAGCGCAGATTTCTCCGGCAAGAGTTTCCTGCTGTCGCGTGCTTTGCGAGTACAGGTTGTTCTCAAGCACAATCAAAAGCGGCAGTTTCCATTTTGAGGCGACATTCAGCGTTTCGTAAACGGCACCCTCTCCCAGTGTGCCATCGCCAATGAAAACGGCAGTCAGATTCTTGGTGCCATTCAATTTCTGAGACATCGCCAGGCCGGCGGAAACGGGAACGATGCCACCCTGAATGCCATTGCTAAAGAAGCCGTCGCGACAAAGATGCTGACTGCCACCACGTCCCCCGCAGACTCCCGTTTGCTTTCCCATCACCTCGGCGATCAGGCCCTCCACATCGTCCGTGCGAGCAAGAAAGTGCCCGTGGCAACGGTGGTTGCTGAAGACGTAATCACCCGGGAGCAGATGTTCGGCGACTGCGACGCCAGTCCATTCCTGACCAATGCAGGTGTGAACTGTGCCATGCAGCCGACCCTGCGAAAAAAGCTCCAGCAAACGCTCCTCGACCGCCCGAATCAACATTGCGCGCTCGTGCAACTGCCTCATCCGCGGTGCGGCGGACGGAGCATCAATGATCTCGGAGGCTAAGGAGAGTCGCGAAACTGACATTTAGTGAACCGAACGAACTGCGTCCAAACAGTATCTGGAAGCTATGACAGGGATCGGTACCGAGCCGCGTTCTCGAGAGAAAGCCCCTAGTTTTGCGGCCATCGTTGAGTCAGGCGTCCTGCCAATTGCACGATCACAGGCGAGTTCTGAACGAAGTTCTGGTTGCAAAAGTTGGCCGAGCCCAGCAACCAAGCCGCTGATTCATATCGCCGCCTGTTCTCTTTTGTGATCACAACGTCGAATGAAAGCCATGTCAAGCTGCAGCCGACTTTGCCTCTGGAAGAGGTCGACAAATATGAGCCAGAATGCCGAATGGGAAACAGATGACCAGTTGTCTGGTAAAAATCCAGTCCGCGTGAAAACGGGCAGACTCTCTCGTAAGTTGTTTCTTTAATGGCACTTAGCAGTTATTCGATCGGCCATTTTTGCTGAGTTAAGAGGCGATTAACTGGCGTAGATGCGGAGAATTGGGACCGGCCTCCGGGGAAAAAGGCAGTCTCGTTTGTGTCAAGTCAGGCGTAGTGTTAAACTTTCCGGTTTCGAAAATCTCGGAGCGGGGTGGTTCTGGCCATTTCGCCGTGTCGCTTTACGCGGGAAATTTAGAAAAGTTTCGACCCCCAAGATGCTGGCAGCAACGTTGTTTGCCAGCTTTAGTCTATGGGTCGTTGTGTTTGTATTTCGGTTCGTCAGGAATTTACAGAAGTGCCTCAAGCCATAATGGTCAACCTAAAAGAAGTTCTTGAGTCTGAAAATCTGCTCTCCGCCAACGACCTTACGATGCTGGAAAATGCCGTTGGCAGTTCACAACTGACCGACGTGCGGCAACTGGTTGGTGACCTCACTCGCCGAGTTGAAGCTGGTGAGAAATCGGAAGGCCTGTTGGCTCGTGCAGGGGTTGGTGCTTATCTGCTGGCTCGCCAGGCTCAGGCAGATAAGATTCTTTCTGCAGTGACAAAAGACGGTGTTGCTATGTTCGTTCATGGTCAGTGTTTGACATCGCTCAACAAGCCGGAAGACGCTGCCAATCGTTTCGAAATGGCTGGCAAAGCTGGCTACGATCCTGTCGGTTGTGCTCTGCGACGCGCCGGTGCAATTCGCGCTGCTGGCCGAGTTGATGATGCAGAAAAACTGCTCCGAAGTGTTGCTGCGTCCGCGGCAAGTCGCGCTGAATACTCGTTTCAGATGGGATGCATCTGGGCCGACCGAGGCGATGCTCTGACTGCCGTCGAGTATTTCGAACGTGCTGTCGACATGGACCCACATCATTCTCGCGCGTTGTTCTGGCTGGCTGCGGAGAACTCCCTGCGGGGTAATGATGAAGAGGCGATCCGACTTTATGAGCGATCATTGTCGCGACCGCCGTTCTTTACCGGAGCGATGTTGAATCTGGGTCTGTTGTACGAAGACCGCGAAAACTATCAGGCGGCCGCTTTTTGCTTCCGCAAGGTTCGTGAATACGATCCGAACAACGAGTTTGCAGAACTGTACCTGAAGGATATTGATGCCACTCAGGGAATGTACTACGACGAAGATCAGGCTCGCCAGGAAGCTCGCATGAAGCACCTGCTGAGCCGGCCAGTGACCGATTTCGAACTCTCTGTTCGAAGCCGCAACTGTCTACAGGCAATGGACATCAACAGCCTTGGCGACCTGACGGAAGTCAGCGAACAGGAACTGCTGGCCGGCAAGAACTTCGGCGAAACATCGCTGATGGAAATTCGAGAACTGCTGGCCGCTCATGGTTTGCGAATCGGTCAGCATCTTCACAAGATTCATTCGCGTGATCATGTTGTTGACCAGAGTCTCTCGCCAGAAGAACAGGCGATGATGAACAAACTGGTTGTCGATCTGAATCTCTCGGTTCGTTCTCGCAAGTGCATGAGCCGCTTGAACATTCAGACAATCGGTCAACTTGTGTCGCGCACACCGGACGAACTACTGGCAAGCCGCAACTTCGGGGTGACGTCTCTCAATGAGATTCGCCTGAAACTAGGTGAAATCGGTATTCGTTTGCGAAACGACTGATCGGTCCCGTTAGTTTCCGGATGAACGTCATAGACGCTGGACACTAATCGCCGATGACAATGCAGGGCTGAACGGCCCCGGCCGAGTCGGAGCATTCCGGTAAGCGATTGTCACAAAAACTTCGCTTGTCGTACGAAATCGCCCGACCTAAGATCCGCAGAGTGTTCTGTAACCCGATGGTGTAATGGTAACACAACAGATTTTGGTTCTGTCGTTCCAGGTTCGAGCCCTGGTCGGGTTATTCTTTGATCTCGCACATTAGCGAAACCATCCGCAGAACCCCGTAAAACATTGAGTTTTGCGGGGTTCTTTTTTTTGGTTGGTTCATCACTTCGCATCGTTTTGCACATCTCATTGGCCACCTGAATGGCCACCGTTTCGCGGGGAATCTCTGCGATTTGCTGTTCTGAAATGGCCACCAATTCCGCAGGCTTCGGAACAGCTGCCTTTTCGAAGTGGGCGTCGGTCACTTGGAGATAGTGTTTCTTTGCCACGGCTTCCGAATTGCCAATCCATCGACACACGACGTGAGCGGGATAGGTTTCCATCAATTCCGTTTCCCGAGTGGATCGAAGATTCTGGAACGGCTTCGGCCAGGGAATGACGCCCGCCCGCTTTATGATGCGATTCAGTTCCGTTCGCAGGTTCTGCGTCGACGATCGATAACGCGTAACAACGTGAACCGTTCTTTCTGCAGCCTGTTCCTGAACTTCCATCAACGGTTTCAGCAACTCTGGGAACAATGGAATAACGCGGTTCTCATGTCCCTTGTGGTGGGCAGTCTTTGGGCTTGTTACCACGATTCGGGATGAATCCCAGATGATGTCTTCCCAGGTCAGCGCCAAAACTTCCGACGGACAACGAAGCCCGCCGTATCGGCACAACGCAAAAATCAGCCGCCATTCAGCGTTCGGGCAATCGCTCAAAATCTCCTGTGATTCGGCTTCGGTGATGAACCGTTCCTTTTCCTTGTTTCCGCTGACAGTGACCGCCATTCCATCGAACGGGTTTTCGTCGATCAGCTTGGATTTGATTGCCGCCGTGAAGAACTGGCGAGCTCGTCCACATCGCCGCCGCAGTGTGTTTTCCGCCTGCCCTTCGTCCGTCTGCAACCATTCACGAAACGCCGCCGCATCATTGGCCGTGATGGAACGCAAAGGCTTTTCGTAACCGAAGTACGCCACCAGATTCAGGCGAACCTGATTATAGTTCGTTGTCGTTCCGGACTTCACGTCTGAACGTCGCTTGATGTATCCCGTCAGAAAGTCCCCGAGGTTTGACGATGCCCGAGGTTCCACCAGTCCCGCGTTGCTCAGTTTGTCGTGAATGTTCTGGCCGATGTCCCCCAGCCAGTTTGCCGTTCGCCGATCAATTGCGCTCGCCGTTGCTTTCGCGGCAATCAGTTCCTTGATGTGTCCGGCAATTTCCACAACCGTGGATTTCTTGATGCCCGAAAGCCGAATTGTTTTGTTCGTTCCGTCTGGCATAACGAACCGAACACGATAACCTTTTGAATCTTTGCCTACGCTTGCCATTCAATCACGCTCCTGAACTTGTGTTGTGGTTCGGCAGTCCGTTCCTGTTCGGCCCGCCGGGAATTGTTAGTCAGCCGTTTCTGTCTCTTCTGCGGGTGGAACATTCACCGTGAGCCCCACGGCCGCGGCCAGTTTTTCCGCAGTCTCGAGTCTGATATCTCGCTCGCCCTTCATGAACCTGAGAATCACCCCGTGATTGACTCCGGTTTCAGCCTTCAACTGATAGGACGTCTTTCCCGAATTCGTCAGGGCCTGCCTGAGTCCGTCCGGGAGTGTTGTCCGCTGTGGTTTCTTCTTTGCCATTGCCGCAATCGTCCTGCCTTTCTGCCATTGTGAAGGCATCGCCCCGCCGCTCGGGGTCGATGCCGGCCATTAGTTCCGCCAGTTCCCGGAACTCCGGGGAATCTCTCAGACTCTGGCGAGAATGCTTTTCACCGTCGTGTGTTGCCATGT
>JANMEV010000244.1:0-2059 GCA_031377305.1 Planctomycetota bacterium
GACGGCATTACTCAGGAAGAACTGGACGCAGCCAAGGCCGGTTATCTGCAGGATCAACAGGTGAGTCGTTCAGAAGATCGAGGTCTGGCTCAGATGTTGGAAACGTATGCATTCATCGGCCGCGATCTGAAATACGTCGACAACTTCGAAGGCCGCATCAGCAAACTCACCGTGGATGACGTGAACGCAGCGATCAGAAAGCACCTCGACCCCAAACGACTGTTCATCAGCATCGCGGGCGATTTTCGGGACGAGGCTGGTAAGTAGACATTTCTTGAAGAGCACGGTGTTGCGGAGAGTCCGTTCTTCAGGAGGCACCCGTTATGACCTCACGTTGTATCGGGTCTGGCGTCGTCTTTTTGGCGATCGCTGCGTTGTCGGTCGCCAAAGCTGACGAATTCGACATTGCCTATGGAAAGGCGACAGAACAGAAGCTCGACGTCTATTCTGCAGTGGGCAAAAAAGATGCTGATGGGCATCCCGTGGTCATCTGGGTCCACGGTGGCGGTTGGCGCCATGGGGACAAAGACAATCGCAGTGGAAAGCAGTTCTGCCGTCAAAGAAGGCAAGCTGTGAAGCCTGGATCGCACTTCATCTGTTGTTGAAACGGATTACTCACATGCTGCATCGCCGACGATTTCTTGCAACGGGCTTGGCGGCCGGAACCTTTGCAGCCCTGTCGAATGGCTGGCAGGATGAAGCAGCGGCGGAACCAACTTTCCAAGTGGAGTCGCCAGCGCCGGGCGAAGGAATCGTCAGCTACATTCAGCGAGTCCGAGGCAAGTGGGATTCTGAGCTTTACAAGCAGTTGCTCGGCGCGGCGAATGAGTTCAAGGAAGGCGACGCGATTGTTGGTGTGGCCGCGGCGAACGACGACGCTCGTCGACAGGCTCGCGAATTGTTGTCGGCGACTCTGGTGCGAGACATCGATCAACATCCGCCGTTTCGAGACGAACTCCTCGAACTGATCTCGTCATCGCTCAACCCTGCAACCCAGCGAATGCTGGCCGATATGTCGCTTGGGGCATTGAAGACGTTTCTGCTGGAGCGCAGCGAGTCGGAGATTTATGCGATCCGCGATGGGCTTTCCAGTGACGTCATTGCGTGCGTTATTCGGCTGATGAGCAACGAAGAGCTCATTCAAATCGGTGCCAAAGTTTTCAACCCGCTGCCGGGGACAAAGATTGGTTCGAAGGGTTACATGGGAGCCCGGATCCAGCCGAATTCACCGACCGACAACGTTGACGACATTCGCTGGCAGGTCTTCGATGCGTTTGCCTACGCTGTTGGCGATGTGCTGGTCGGAACGAATCCCGTGTCGAGCACTCCGGAATCCGTTGCAGCGGTGGAAGCATGTCTGCGGGATGTTCTGGTGACGTTTGGAATTGAAACTTTCCTGCCTCACTGCGTGCTTTCACACATCGATGTGCAGGCCGAAGTCGAGCGTGCTCATCCGGGACTCACGGCGCTGTGGTTCCAGAGCATCGCGGGAAACGACGCGGCGAATACCACATTTGATATCTCCGTCGACAAAATGAAACGCCACGCGAGATCGCGATCGAGTAGTTTCGGCTTGTACTTCGAAACCGGACAGGGAGCCGACTTTACCAACTGCCACGGCCACGGCGTCGACATGGTGATTCACGAATCCCGCAAATACGGTTTCGCCCGCGCGTTGACTCAAAGTGTTGCGGCGGCTTTGGCCAGTCGAGGCAAAGGCGAACAACCATGGGTTCATCTGAACGATGTCGCTGGCTTCATCGGACCCGAGGTGTTTCGATCTCGTGAACAGCTTGTACGATGTTGTCTGGAAGACATCGTGATGGGTAAGTTGCATGGTCTGATGATTGGCCTTGATGTTTGCTCAACGCTGCACATTGATGTCAGTCTTGATGTTCTCGGCTGGTGCTTTGATCAGATTATGCCGGCGAATCCTGGTTACCTGATGGCTCTGCCGACGCGAATCGATCCAATGCTGGGATATCTGACAACCGGGTTTCAGGATCACGTTCACATCCGTGAAAAGTTTGGCTTCAAAATCAACGATCCCATGTGGCAA
>JANMEV010000093.1:0-5324 GCA_031377305.1 Planctomycetota bacterium
CGAAGAATGACCTTCACCAGGAATCGCAGTCTTCCATTAGACGTGTTCGGATTCACTCCATGTCAAAGGCAATTTCGCACCGTCGGCATGTCCCTGACCATCAGGCCCGCGAAACTGCGGCCATTCGTCGGCGGCGAGTAACCTTGCTTTCGAAAACCCAACAACGGCGGCCGCGACAGTGATGAAGAGAACAAACAGCCTCATGGACAGGATCCTTGTATTTTTGCAACGCGGCTGCGGGGGAAGGCAATATTCCGGATGATGAAATCATCGTGAAATCGTGTTGAACGGCAGGCCGGGCAGGATAAAGGCTTGAGTCCGGAAAGAAAAGCAAGCCGCGGACACTGCTGCCGTCGTTGACGAACGGCATTTTCACAAGTCGCAGGCTGCCACGCCGCCTCGGAATAGAAAACCGGCCGACAGCGTGGGCGGAATTAACGAGAATCGCTACCATTCCCCACGTCGGCATGCAGCAGACTGTAGCGCCGTTTCGACAACGAACACGTTTCCTTCTAACTGAACAACGCAAGAACCGGGATCATGGCTAAGAAATCAATTGCTGATGTCAATGTGTCAGGCAAGACAGTCCTCATGCGAGTCGACTTCAACGTTCCGCTCGACGACCAGTGCAACGTGACAGACGATCGACGAGTCCGGATGGCGGTTCCTTCGATCAAGTCCGTCATCGACAGAGGCGGCAAGCTGATACTCTGCAGTCACCTGGGACAGCCGAAGGACGGCGAAGATCTTGCCAAGTTCAGCCTGAAGCCAACCGCCGCAGTTCTCGCGGGATTGCTGGGCAAGCCTGTTGCATTTGCCACTGACACCGTCGACACCGATGCCACAGCCAAGGTTGCCACGTTGAAAGACGGCGAAGTGCTGCTTCTGGAAAATCTTCGATTCAACAAAGGCGAAAAGAAAGGCGATGCTGCCTTCGCTGGCAAGCTGGCCGCCTTCGCTGACATCTACTGCAACGATGCATTCGGCACCTGCCATCGCACCGATGCGTCGATGGTCGCGGTTCCTCAGGCGATGGTTGGCAAGCCGCGAGTCGTCGGGTTCCTGGTTCAGAAGGAAGTGAAGTACCTTTCCGACGCGATCGCGAATCCTCAGCGACCGTTTATCGCGATCCTTGGCGGAGCGAAAGTTTCCGACAAGATCAACGTCATCAAGAACCTGCTCACGATCTGCGACAAAGTGTTGATTGGCGGAGCGATGGCGTACACATTCGCTCTGGCCAAAGGTGGCAAGGTTGGCAAGAGCCGAGTAGAACTTGACCGAGTGGAACTCGCGAAGGAACTGATGGCATCCGGCGGAAGCAAGCTGGTTCTGCCCGTGGATACTCACTGTGGCGACGCGTTCAACGGCAACTGCAACAAGGTCGTCGTGAAGGCTGGCGAGATTCCGGACAACTTTGAAGGCTTCGACATTGGTCCTGAAACCGCGAAGCTTTACGCAGCGGAAGTCAGCAAAGCGGGCACCGTGGTTTGGAATGGCCCAATGGGCGTTTTCGAAATGCCACCGTTCGACTTCGGAACACGGACCGTTGCCGAAGCCATCGCCAACAGTTCCTCCACCAGCATCATCGGCGGCGGCGATAGCGCAGCCGCGATTCAGCAATTCGGACTCGCCGAAAAAGTCTCCCACGTCAGCACCGGCGGCGGCGCCAGCCTGTCGATGCTCGAAGGCGAAAAATTCGCCGCCGTTGAGTTGCTCGACGAAGCATAGTGCTCGTTCCGTCCTCGTTCCGTCCCGGCGAGCCGGGCTGCGTCAGCACCCGGACTCGTTCATCGGAGTCACACCGTCCGGGGCCTGACGCCTTAGGTTCAGGCACATTTATTGCTTCCGGAGTTCAGGGCAATTGAAATGTTCTTGTGTTTTGTAATTTCTGCCACGACGGATTCCTTTTAGTGTAAGTTTTGAGGAATTTTTTACAACAGGAAGTTGAGTCATGGAGCGCCATGAGCGATGGGGAAAACTATCTCCCACGGCTGTGGCATTCGGGTTGGAGCCCGGCAATGAGTCAGAAGAAACGGTTGGTCGGACGGCACGCGAATTCCAGTGAAGACGCAGGCCCAAAAACTTTTGGTGAACTCAATTTTGGGGGCGCTCGATTGGGAGATGCTCGCAGAACAAAGCGACTGATTCGCATCGCAGATGCCATCATGCGGCATCCCGGTGGTTCGTTGCCCGAGAAAATGGGCGCTCCGGCCGAACTCGAAGCCCTGTATCATCTGATGAAGTGGAGTCTGCATACGCACTTTGAAGTCGATCGATTCGTTCCCACAAAGATCAAGGTGACTCCGACAGCAGGTGGTGAGCACGACGAACGAGCCGTCATGGATTGCATGATCGAATCCAATCGGACGTATGCGATGGATCGCGGTTATGCCAGGTTTGACCTGTTCAATCGCATTGTCGATGCGGGCAGCAGCTATGTGTGTCGCATTCGGGACAACAGCGTCTTCACCGTCCTCGAAGAGAAGCCATTGACGGAGGCGGATCTGGCGGCATGTTAGGCTGAAGTCGGGCGGTGGGTCTGTCGAAGGCCGATCAGACTCAGATCGGCGTGTTCGCCCTTTGGAAAGCGAACGACAAGGCTTGATCACTTAGGTCCGTGGAAACCTCAAAACGATGCAAGCGCCCGAATCGCACGGTGCGACGCTGGCGGTTCCACCGTGGGCTTCCATGATGCGGCGTACGATGGCCATTCCCAAGCCTGTGCCGCGAGTCTTCGTAGTGTAGAACGGATCGAAAACTCTTATCTGCTGTTCGGCAGTCATCCCAGGGCCATTGTCCTGAATGGAGACTTCAGTCCACGAGCGACCATCAATCTCGACGACATCTGCCGAGATGCTGATGATACCATCAGACTCAGGAAGCACGGCCACGGCGTTTTCCAGAATGTTTCGAAACACCTGACGAACTCGATATCGATCGATCGTTACTACTCGTGTCGCGGCTGAGCAAAACGTCCGCAAAGTGGGTCGTCTTTTGCGGTGAACCTGCAGAACCTGGCTCCAGACCTCGTGCCAAAGCTCTTCCAGTTCAACGCTTTGCAGTTCCAGCAGAATGGGAGCGGCGTAGTTGCGCACTTCTTCGTAGAGTCGCTGGAGTTCGTCCACGGCCGTTGTTGCACGGTGCGAAAACGTCAGCAAATCGGGTCGCTCGCTGAGATCCAGTTCCAGCATCTCAAGGGCTGATCGCGCTCTTTGCAGAGCGTTTCGACTTTCGTGAGCAAGCCCGGCCATCATTTCGCCGATCGCCGCTAATCGTTCCGACTGAACCAACTTCTCCTGAATCGCCATCCGTTCCGTGACATCGTGCCACAGCCAGACCTCATTGTGGCTGTAGCGATATGCGGCGATCTCCACCCAGCCACGGTTTCCATTCTTGCGATAGAACGGCAAAACGCGAGAGACTGGGAACCCGGCCGCCTGGTCTTTGTCATGAATCGTCCGAACCTGCAGCGCCTGATCCCGAAAGAGCAATTCGATCGCAGCAGTCAGGTTTCCAAGTTCACTCTGCTGGTAACCCGTGATTTCGACAAACGCACGATTCACCATCACGCTTTGAGTTTCAAGCGAAACGTAGATCGCACCCGCAGGAAGGTTTTCGACCATGAATTGCATGCGAAGAAGCGACTCATTGTGCCGCTGTCGAGCTTCGGCCTGTTTTCTTCCCGTGGCATCCACCATGTGGAGCATCACGTGCATTCCGGTGGCCAGTTGAATTGGATGGAGCGAAATGTCACATGGAAACTCCGTGCCGTCCTTTCGCTTTGCAAAAAGCGCCTTATTCGCACCCATGGGGCGAATGTGAGGCGATGCAAAGTACTCTTCCTGATAGCGGGAATGATTCGGGAGAAAGCGATTGGGAATCAAGCACTCGCAGTTCTTCCCCAGAATCTCTTCCCGACGATATCCAAACCATGCCTCGACAGTGCGGTTCAGCATTACGATCGCGCCAAACGAGCTGACAATAATCGTACCGGTCGGCAGCGATTCCACGATCAAACGCAATGTCTCGGATTCCAGTGATTCGGGCATGGGTGGTTCTATTTGCGAAAGGCAGTCAGCGGATCGTCAACAGCGATACGGTAAACGATGGCTCAGAAAAGAGAAGTCGCGGCACACTGCCGAAACCAGCGAGCCTCCGCAGAAAACGATCATTGTGGGCTATATTCGCACATCTGTGCGTCAGCGTCACGCATTGAATTCGCCTGCGAAATTGCCAACGGGTGTAATTGCGGCTTTCGGTAGGCGAAGTGAGCGGAGGGAGTTCTGGCATTTGACAGCTGCGGAACGCCACAGCAGGTTGATGATCTCCTTGTATGACCTCGAGCCGAAGGCGACAGCGATTCCCCTACCACGTCGCCTACGGCTCGGGGTCAAACGAACGAGTTAAAAGTCCTCCCAGAGTCCGACGCACTGCTTGCACCCTGCAACTCATTGGCGATCTACAGGCTTCACAATTATCTCAGATTACGGATCGCGTTTTGCTGGGTAAGGCAACACGACTGTCGGATGCCGCCTGAGGTGAATTGAAGTCTGGCATTGCGTCGGTCATTCTTCCCTGTTCCGGCCAGTCGCAACGACAAACAGTTCCAGCAGGAGTCCAGTGCAGTTGAGAATTCTGGATTCGCGTTTAAGGTGAGACATGACGACAGATTTTCCAATGGATCTACTTCTGGTGGAAGATGACGACGAATTCCGCGAGATGGCATCAGAATGGATGGCTCGCAAGGGGCACCGCGTCAAGTCAGCCGCTAACGCTCAGGAAGCGCTCAGGCACTGCGAACGTCAAAACTTCGATGTCATCCTGACCGACATGGACCTGCCAGGGATCTCGGGCCTTGAACTGCTGCAACGTCTAAAATCTGACGGCGTCGAGTCGGAAGTCATCATTCTCACTGGACAGGCAACCGTTCAAACGGCAGTCGATGCGATGAAGCTTGGCGCCTGTGACTATCTGACCAAGCCGTTTCCGCTTTCTGAACTTGAACATCGCTGCCGACAGGCCGCCGCGCGAGGCAAGCTGTTGCGCGAGAACCGAAGTCTGAAGACGATCCTGAATCTGCATCATCCGTCGGTTCGCATCGTCGGCGAATCGGCTCCCATGAAGGAGCTGTTTCGCCTGATCGATCGAGTCGGCCCGACCGACAAGACCGTGCTGATTCAGGGCGAAAGCGGCACCGGAAAAGAGCTCGTCGCTCGCGCGATTCAAAAGGCCAGCCGACGTGCAGACAGACCGTTCGTCACTATCAACTGCGCGGCTTTGCCCGAGCAACTTGTCGAAAGCGAGTTGTTCGGACACGAGAAAGG
>JANMEV010000095.1:0-7947 GCA_031377305.1 Planctomycetota bacterium
CGATGTGGCTGAACAGAAGGATCCGACCAACAAGCTGCTTCACCGATTCTCGATTCGTCGCCTGGAAGGTGAACCACTGCGCGACTCCATGCTGGCCGTTTCGGGTCGACTCGATCTGACCTTGTACGGCGGCCCGGTGCCGGTTTACCTGACAGAATCAATGCAGGGCCGAGGACGTCCGGGGCAATCCGGACCGCTCGACGGAGCAGGCCGCCGCAGCATCTATCAGGGTGTGAACCGGAACTTTTTGAATCCGTTTATGCTGGCGTTCGACACTCCTCAACCAGCGATCGCCATCAGTCGCCGCAGCGAATCGAACGTGCCGGCTCAGGCTTTGATGCTGATGAACAACGAGTTCGTACATCTACAGGCCGAAGTCTGGGCGGCAAAGCTGTTGAAAGATCTGCCAACCGGAAACGACAATATTCTTCTAACTGCTTTTCGCACCGCGTTTTGCCGTGACGCGTCCGAGCAGGAATCCGCGGCCTTAACTGAGTTCGCTGGTTCGCTTGCCGCCGAACGCAATATCGCCGCCGATCAAGCTCTGCGCGACCCGGCGATTTTGACAGAAGTTTGTCATGTTCTGCTGAATCAAAAAGAATTCCTGTTTCTCGACTAGACATCTGTCCTGTCGTAGGGTGTGACAAGCGATAGCGCAGGCACACCATTGTGCTGTGTTTCCTTCAACCGATGAACTTTACGCATCATGAACCCATCAATGCATCGGTATCGCGCGGTCTCGCAACTTGTCTGCTTTGCATTTCTGATTCTGCTGCCGCATGCAGCAAAGGCACAGGACGCGCCTCGTCCCAACATTCTGTTCTGTATCGCCGACGATTGGGGTCGTCACGCCGGTTGTTATGGAACTCCCTGGGTCAAGACGCCTGCTTTCGATCGAGTCGCGAAGGACGGTTTGCTGTTTCAAAGAGCCTACACGCCCAACGCCAAATGCGCGCCGTCGCGAGCCTGTCTGTTGACGGGACGAAATTCGTGGCAGCTAAAAGAGGCTGCCAATCATATCTGCTATTTCCCGCCCGAGTTCAAAGGCTGGCCTGAAGCTCTGGCCGAACACGGCTGGAGCGTTGGTCATACGCAAAAAGGCTGGGGCCCGGGCGTCGCGACGAATCCCGATGGAAAGCCTCGTCAGATGACGGGAAAACCCTTCAACAAACGGCAGCTAGCGTCAGTCCCGACGAACGCGATCAGCAAGACGGACTACGCTGAAAACTTCGTCGACTTTTTGGACAAGACCTCCAAGGAAGCTCCATGGTGCTTTTGGTACGGCGCGATCGAACCGCATCGAGACTACGAGTTTGGCAGCGGTGTTACCAAAGGCCACAAGCAACTAACCGACATCGATCATGTGCCCGCCTTCTGGCCGGACACTGACGACATTCGCCACGACATGCTGGACTACGCTTACGAAGTCGAACACTTTGATCATCATGTTGGTTTGATGCTCGCCGAACTCGAGCGTCGAGGCCAACTCGACAACACGCTTGTGATCGTCACCAGCGATCATGGTCCGCCGTTTCCTCGCAGCAAGGGCAACGCCTACGAAATTGCTAACCACGTTCCTCTGGCCATAATGTGGAAGAACGGAATCCAAAGCCCGGGACGCAGCATCGACGATTTTGTCAGCTTTATCGACATCGCTCCAACACTGCTTGAAGTGGCCGGCGTTTCAACATCGCAAAGCGGCCTGGCCGAAGTTTCCGGTCGTAGTCTCAAGGACATCTTTCACTCCAACGGATCGGGCCAGATCAGCGCGGAACGGGATCATGTTCTGATCGGCAAGGAACGCACAGACATCGGCCGACCGCACGATGAAGGCTATCCGACGCGCGGCATCATCGAACGTGACTGGTTGTACCTGGAGAATTTCGAACCGAACCGATGGCCAGCCAGCAACCCGGAAACCGGATATCTGGACTGCGACGCGGGCAAAACCAAATCGGTGATCCTGCATGATCATCGGGAAAATTCGGACGACAGGTTCTGGGCGCTGTGCTTTGGAAAGCGTCCTTCAGAGGAACTTTATGACACGACAACCGACCCGGACTGCGTGAACAATCTCGCTGGGAAACCAGCCGTGGAGACTCAGCAAGCTCGCCTGCGAAAGCGTCTACATGCCCGCCTGACGGAACAGCAGGATCCTCGCATGGCCGGCGACGGCCATCTGTTTGATCGGTATCCACATGCCAACAAGGGAAATATCGGCTTCTATGAACGCTTCATGAACGGAGAACCGCTTATCGCAGGCTGGATCGACTCTTCCGACATCGAACCAACCCCCGGCCTCAGCGAAAAGCGGCAGCAGTACAAGAGCCAGCAAAAATAGACCAACGGCGAGCAGTAGAATTGGGATTTGATCCATGTATGATTGCCCCGACGCTCGCAAACATTCGAGTCAAATGCTCGACGAGGACTGGCGAGCCATTTCCCGTCGCAATTTGCGTTGTTGCGGCCTGCCTGACGACACTGCTGAGACGCCGGGCAGGCCGACGATTTCAGTTGACGAGCACTCAGATCACGCCCGATCAGATCGCGACACGTCGCGAAGTCCTGTTCGGCATTCAGGACCTACAGGGATCAGCGAGTCCACGCGTTGATGAGCTGCGTCGGGTGTTCGCTGTGATTGGAGCGTTGGGACGAGTAGAATCTGAGGCGTTGAATCCACCGCGTTTCAGGGGTCTTCTCAGGTAGGTCTTTATGCCGCTCGTTTTGCATATGCACAACGTCACCCGCACATTTGATTCGCAGGGCGGGCCGATTTCGATTCTAAAGGATGTCAGCCTGCGAGTTCTCTCTGGCAGCGCTGTGGCGATTCGAGGGCCGTCTGGTTGCGGCAAGAGTACGCTGCTTTACCTTGCCGGAACTCTGGATCAGCCAACGTCCGGGTTGATCGAGATCCTCGGCGAAAACCCATGGCGACTGGGTTCGGGCCGGCTGGCATCGTTTCGCAATCAGCACATTGGCTTCATTTTTCAGGACCATCAACTGCTGCCGCAGTGCAGCGTGCTTGAGAACGTTCTGTTGCCGGCTCTAGCGGGGTTCGGCTCTGAAGGCGACGTCAGATCTCGTGCGGTAAAGCTGATCGATCGAGTGGGCCTGTCGCATCGAATCCACCAGCGTCCGGGACGACTGTCCGGTGGCGAACGACAGCGAGTTGCCGTCTGCCGAGCGTTGCTTCATCAGCCATCGCTGCTGCTGGCCGACGAACCAACGGGCAATCTGGATCCGAAAACGGCCGACGAGATTGGCACGCTTCTTCTGGAAGTCGCCGCCGAACACGACACCGCGTTGTTGTGCGTGACTCACAGCGACGAACTCGCCAGCCGCTTTCCGCATTCGGTCACTCTGAATCAAGGCACACTCAAATTTGAAGATGCCGAACTGGCAAAGCAGCAATAATGAGTCGCACCAGAGTTCAGTGAAGGTTCTGTCCGCCATTTTTCTGTCGCATGCTCAAGGTTCCCATGTTTCGGTTTATTCTTCGCAGCATCTTGTTTTATCGACGGTCACACTTTGTGGTGATGCTGGCTGTTGCTGTTTCAACTGCCGTGATTGGAGGAGCTTTAATCGTTGGCGATTCCGTGCGCGCGAGCCTGAGGAATATGACGCTGGGGCGATTGGGCGGAATTTCGCATGTGCTGCATTCGCCCAGATTCGTCCGAGAGAAGCTAGCCGAAGAGCTGGCTCTGAGCGATGTCGAATCTTTGAAGTCCGCTCACACAGCACCAGCGCTTTTGTTGCCGGGAAGCGTCGAAAAGAAGGCGGCCGATGGAACGTTGCGTCGAGCATCATCGGTGTCGATCCTTGGACTTCGTCCGGCCGATTGGTCGATGCTCGACACCGTTGACGTGAAGCCTCCGACGGATGCTGGGGTCGTGCTGGGTTTCAAAACAGCGTCGGAACTCAACGCGGCTATTGGTGACAGTGTGTCCGTCTGGGTTGAACGGCCATCGTCGATTCCTCGCGACAGCCTGCTCGGCGAACGCGACGAAGTCACGCTCGAGATTGTGCTCACCGTGGAAGGGATTCTTGCTGAGACCGCCGGTGCCTCGCGATTCTCTCTGCAGCCAGCTCAGCAACTTCCTTACAACGCCTTTGTCACGCTGAACACGTTTCAGCAGCGATTGAATCTCCAGGAAGTTGTACCGACACAGCGCAATCCAATCGCTCGGCCGGCGCGAGTGAACACGTTGATCGTTGGCGGTGAGCAGCGACCAGATCTGGAAGCTGTGAGATCAAGTTCCGCGTTGACAAAGTTGATGAAGACCGATGTCGAAAACGCCAGCGTACTTCAGTCAAACATGCAGAAGGCGATTACTCCCGAAGATATTGGCCTGCGAATTCGCATGATCACAGATCGCGGCTATCTTTCCGTCGAGAGTGACAGCATGATTGTCGAAGATGCGACTGCTGATGCGGTCGTGGCCGCTGCTGAAAAAATCGGGATGAAGACTGCTCCAACGCTGGTCTACCTGGCCAACGAAATCAACGCGGCCAATCGCCCGGATGTCAAATCGCAGTATTCGATGTACTCCATCATCGGTGGGCTGGACTTCAATCAACCGGCTCCGCTGGGGCCATTCAAGTTGATTGACGATGCGCCCGCCCCAACGCTGAACGACAATGAGATTATTCTATCTGCGTGGCTTGCAACGGATCTCAATGTTGCCGTTGGGGACACCGTGCAGGCGAGGTGGCATGAAGTTGGAAGTCATGGCGATCTGCCGGAGACACATCAGTCGTTCGTGGTGAAGGGTATTCTCAAGGCCAACGATCCAATCTCTGTTGATAAAGACCTGACGCCATTTGTGGATGGCGTGACAAACGTCGATTCATTCGGTGACTGGGATCAACCGTTTGATATGGAAATGAATCGGATCACCACGCGCGATGATGAATATTGGGAAGCCTATCGAGCAACTCCCAAAGCCTTTGTGTCACTGGCGACGGCCGAGAAATTCTGGAACAGTCGCTTCGGTCGTTATACGTCGATTAGAGTTGGTTCTGAAGGCGTGGCTCTGCCCGCCGATCGCCTGGAAAGCCTTCAACGTTTGCTCGCGTCTGAGGTCCAGCCGCTGATCGATCCGATCAAACTGGGATTGGGTTTTCGACCGATTCGAGCTGAAGGATTGCAGGCCGCCGTGGGCGCCAACGACTTCACGGTGCTGTTTCTGGGCTTCAGCTTCTTCTTGATTCTGTCAGCCATTCTTTTGGCGGCGTTGATGTTTCAGCTCAACATCCGGCAACGCGTTGCTCAGATCGGGCTGATGGAGTCCGTCGGTTTCACTCCGGCGCGAGCGAGGCGTTTCTTTGTTGGTGAGGGTGCCGCGGTTGCCTTTCTTGGGGCAATTCTGGGAACGGTGCTGGCCGTCTACTTCGCGAAGTTGATGATTCATGGGCTAACCACATGGTGGGTCGGAGCGATAGGTACTCGATTTCTCAAACTCGATCTGCAGCCGCAAAGTCTGGGCGTGGCAGCTGGAATCTCGTTGATACTTTCGATCCTTGTAATCTGGAACGCCGTGCGACGAAGTACTCAACGAGACCCTCGTGAGCTGCTCAATGGGCTGGCGTCGGACGATATGGAAATGCGTCGTCGCCCGATCGTCAGCGCGATGATCTCGCTGTCCTTTTTTGTTTCGGTGCTCGCGGCGTTTGGGCTGCCGGTGGCGATCATTGCCAATCTTGTGCCATCAAAAGAAGCCTTCGGTGGCATGTCGTGGCGAGTCGTCGCATTCTTTCTGGCGGGATTCGCCTGGCTTTCGATGGGACTGTTGCTGCTTCAACGGCGGTTGCGAAAACGAGCGGGCGATGCGGTCGTCGGTTCGCAGATCTCGAGCCTGACTGGGCTTGCGTTTGCAAATGCGGCGAGGAATCCTCAACGCAGTTTGCTGACGACCGCTTTGATCGCTTTTGCGACGTTTGTGATCGTGGCGGTTGGAGCCGGTCGACGCAATCCGGTTTCGGAAACGCCGGACATTCAGTCTGGTAACGGAGGCTTTTCGCTGGTCGCCGAAGCGTCATTGCCGATTCAGTTTGATTTGAATACGACCGACGGGCGGACTCGTCTTGGCCTGAACGTATCGCCGACAACGTCGCTGCCTGAAGGATCGAAGGTTTACGGATTTCGCATGAAGCCCGGTCAGGACGCCAGTTGTCTGAACCTGTTTCAGGCGACCGTGCCGACGCTGATCGGCGCGACTCCTGACTTCATCGAACGTGGCGGGTTTCGGTTTGCGGATACGCCGGGTGAAAAGCCGTGGGCGGCGCTCAATGAGATGCTGGAAGATACACAGTTGAGCAGCGATGCAAAGCCAATTCCTACCATCCCCGTGATTGGCGACGTTAACACGCTGCAGTTCAGCCTTAAGAAAGGTCTTGGCGACGTTATTCCCGTGCCTGATGCGGCCAACCCCGAATTCGCATTAAAGATTGTTGGTATGCTGGACGGCAGTGTGTTTCAGGGAGTGCTGGTGATGTCGGATGCCAATCTGAAGCGAGTCGCTTCGGAGACATCGGGGGCTCGATATTTCCTGATCGAAACGGCCGACGCGAGCGCGTCTATTGATCGAACCGCATCGACTTTGGAAACCGCATTGCAGCCTTATGGCATGGACACAGAACGCGTCAGCCGACGACTGGCCGATTTTCTGGCCGTGCAGAACACCTACCTGTCCACGTTTCAAATGCTGGGAGGGCTTGGATTGCTCGTCGGAACGTTTGGTCTGGCGGTCGTGATGATGCGAAACGTGGTGGAGCGACGTTCCGAAATCGCGTTGCTGCGATCTCTCGGCTTCCGCGCGACTCGTATTGTCTGGCTGATCCTTGTCGAGAACTCCGTCCTGCTGTTCTGGGGCATTCTGACCGGCGCGGCGGCGGCATTGATCGCCATGCTGCCGCATCTTCTGAGCACGGGAGCTGATGTTCCATGGCTGGAACTGGGTATCACACTGGCTGCTGTGCTTGTTATCGGAACGCTCGCCGTCGTATTTCCAATCTGGACCGCGATGCGAGTTTCCGTGCGAGAAGTGCTGACTGGGAATTGATCAAATTAACAGCCCGCCAATGTCGCGCGACGTGCAATGGTGCGAGTCGCGTACGGCTTGACGTGAAACGGAGAGGAATTGAGTCAAATTCGTAGTACGTTTTCAACCAGCGTATTCAAATCAAAGCCTTCCGGCAGAGCATCACGGATTTCGGCGCGGGCGAAGATGCGGACTTTCTTCACACAGTCGTCGAACTGAGTTCGAGCCATAGAATCGACAATCGGCGAAACATCCCGCAGAGGCCGATAGCGACGTTCGGATGCTGAATAGATATCGACGCGGAATTCCACTTCGCGATGCTGTGGCGGAGCATCGATCAGCACATCAAGACGATCGACCTTGCGTCCAATTGCGTCACCAATGGCTACGGAAAGATTCGACGAGCACTCGGTCAATTGAGCGAACGATTTCTGCCGAAGAGTTCGATACAACTTCTCCTGATTGAAGATGCTGTACTCGGCCAGCCGCTTGTGAAGTTGCCGTCGCGATCCAAACAGCCCGTGGGTCAACATTTGCACGTCTGACTGTTCGGCCGCCGTTCGAAGAGTGCGGATCAGATCCGATTCCGCCATGTGGAACAACGAACTCAAATTCAGCTTCGGCATAAGTTCATAAAACGCTCGAGCGAACATTGTCGTCGCGCTGCGGACGGCGTGGTGCCAATAGACTTCGGTGAACATCACGTACCGAGCAAACACCATCATTTCGGCCGCAGTCTTACCTTTCGACGTGATCGCCAGGCCGTCACCAGCTTCGTTGACGATCAGCGAATTCATTAAGCGATTGCGATCGAAGTGTCGGCCGTATGGAACACCACAGTGCTGACTGTCTCGCACCAGATAATCCATCTTGTCGATATCGATGGGGCCGGACAAAATCGAACGTC
>JANMEV010000161.1:0-6907 GCA_031377305.1 Planctomycetota bacterium
TCCCTTTCTTCGCCGGGGGTAAGCGACTAGCGATTGCGATGGCGTCGTCGAGGTTCTCGACAGCGATCAGATAGTAGCCGCCCAACTGTTCGGTCGTCTCAGCAAAAGGCCCGGCCGTGATGAGCCGCTGCCCATCACGAACGCGTACCGTCGAACCGGTGGCCACGGGATGCAGCGGTCCAGCAGCGATCAGTTGTCCTTTCGCCGCCATCTCCTGGCAGATGCCAAGGGAGGTTTCGACGCAGTGTTTCCATTCGTCGGGAGTCCATGCATTTTCGGGGCTGTAAATCAGCAGCATGTAATTCATGTTTCATTCGCTCGAGTGTATTTGCCGTGCATGAATTGCACCCACTCGCCGCCCGCGGACAACATCCTTGAGGTCATCGTATGATGATCACGATCGATGATCTCAATGATGTCCTGGTATTTTGCCATCGTGCCGTCTCCACTAAAGCGTGGTCCTTCGCAATCCAGTGTCAGGACTTTACGGGCCTCGTCAAGTTGCCCGTTGTAGGGCCACAAATAGGTCATGCACGAAGTCACAAACGTGCCGACGAACCGCTTCAGCAATGGATCAAATCCGAGCGTTATGATTGACTGGACGGGGCTTTTATCGGGCAATGCTCCTGCGAGTTCCCCGATCGTCCAGAGGTCTCCGAATGCACGCGTTGACTGTCTTCCCGATGATTTCATTGCTGGCTGATCAGGTCCCATGCTGCATTCGTGTTCGAAATCCCATTCGCCCACCAACTGTTGCAACCAACGATGTTCTTCAAGAGGTTCTGGTACTTGCATTGTCGTTTTCTCCCAATATTGTTTTTGGTTCTGCATTATAAAAAGTCAGGATTCAACAATCGTCTTTACGTCCTGCAACCCGCGAAGAAAGCTCGCTCCGCACATCGTCTCCATGCTCATGAAGATTCCAATCAGACGAGGAACGAAACTCATTTTTCCAACCATATTCCATGTCACAGTTGTGCTTGAGCTCTCGTCAACCAGCGAGAACTCAACATCATTCACTCCGGGAAACGGACGGTAGAATTCCAACGTCATCCTGACACGTTTGTTGGGCTGGCTTTCAATGATTGTTTGTCGCCCTGCTCCGACGTTCTTGTCGCCGTCCCACACACAGACAGCTCCCACTCCTGAGCTGGCTCCTTCGAACGTCACCTTTGCATTCGGATCAAGCTTTAGAAAAGGATTCCAAACATTCATACATCGCAGATCGTTGACCTGACCGAATATCTTCGACGACGGGGCCGCCATCTGCAGCGAGCGGCTTACGCGGAAATCGTCTGACTTCAACATTGCAACCAGCAGCAATGTCGCGACGAGTACCGCGAAAGCAATCAAAGCGGGAATCATGGGTGGCGTCTTCCAAAGACATCGATGCAAACTGAATCTTCAACGTGATGAAAACAGATCGTTCAGGAACATCCTTCTGTGCTCAGGGTCTCAGCACCTGCGGCTGAGTCTACGGTCCATCTGGAATCTCGGGCTCCACGACGTGTGCCAGCAGTGCGAGGGATTCCTGCCAACCGAGGTAGCAAAACTCAACCGGAATAGCAGCGGGCAATCCTTCCTGCAGAATCTCAAGTTCCGTGCCGCAGATGACTTTTCGAAATGTGATCGTCACGAGCATCTCGCCCGGCATGTTGGGGTCTTCGAATTTGTCTGAGTAACGAATTCGCTCGTGCGGAGTGAGCTCAAGATATGTGCCGCCAAACGCATGACTACTGCCGGTGCCGAAGTTAGTGAACGACATCCGATACGAGCCGCCGACTTTGGCGTCCATATGGTGAATCTTCCCTGTGAATCCGTGCGGCGGAATCCACTTGACCATCGCATCCGGGTCCAGAAACGAGCGGTAGAGTCGTTCTGCAGGCGCACGGAAGACTCGGTGGAGGCGGACGGTGTTTGTGGGAGCGGCGGTGGTCATGAGAGAAGCGATCTTTCAAATTGCCGGATGTAGAATGTTTTACAGGTGGTGTCTTAAGTAGTCGAACGGACGTACGGAGATTCGACAACCGTTACAGAATTTTTCCTTTTTGCCATTACGGACGCACAGACCGTCAAAAGGCAGAAAAACGACGGTTGGACCGGACTGTGACAACCTGCGTTCTTATTCCCCACACGCTGCCAGCCGTTGTTCCAAAAACCGTCGTTCAGGTCCTTGTCGCACCAGAGCGATCGCTTTCTGAAACGCAGCTCGAGCGTCAGCTATTCGGCCTGCTCGGCGACACAATTCGGCCTTTGCTGCGTGAGAAAGGTGATATTCAGCAAGGTCACCACGTTTCAGAATCGCATCGACAAGATTCAGTCCCGCTTCCGGACCGTCTCGCATTGCAACAGCCACTGCTCGATTCAATTCGACAATCGGTGAAGGGTTGATCGACAGCAGGGCGTCATACAAAGCCACGATTTGCGCCCAGTCAGTTCGGTCAGCCGATTCAGCCCCGGCGTGAACTGCGGCGATGGCCGCCTGGATTGTGTACGCTCCGAATCGCCGAGTCGAGATGGCTCGCTGCACTGTCGACTGCCCTTCGGCGATCAAGCCAGCATTCCACAGGCTGCGATTCTGATCTTCGAGCAGAATAATGTCGCCATCGATGGTCGCTCGGGCTTCTCGTCGAGATTCCTGCAGAAGCATCAACGACAGCAGACCGATGGCCTCCGGATCGGGTAACAGTTCGACCAGAAGTCGCCCAAGTCGAATTGCTTCACCTGACAAGTCAACTCGAGTCACAGAATCCCCGGACGAGGCGGAGTACCCTTCGTTGAACACGAGATAGATCACCGCCAAAACAGATTCCAGTCGATCAGGAAGATCGCCCTCCGTTGGAACGACGAACGGAATCCCGGCGTCTCGAATCTTCGACTTGCCTCGCACGATTCGCTGAGCCATCGTCGTCGTGGACGTCAGGAACGCGCTCGCCACTTCGTCCGTCGTCAGCCCACAAACTTCGCGCAGCGTTAGTGCGACTTGAACCATTGGATCAATGGCGGGGTGACAGCAGGTGAAGATCAAACGCAACCGGTCGTCTTCGATGTCCTGATTCGCTCGTTCCGAATTCGAATCCGCAATGCCTTCAAACCGACCGACCATTTCCGAAGCCAGCTCATCAAACCGTCCGCGGCGTCGCAGGGAATCGATGGCTTTGAAGCGACCTGTCGAAACCAGCCAGGCTCGAGGGTTCTTCGGCACTCCGGATTCGGCCCACTGAGTCACCGCCTGCGCGAAGGCTTCCTGCATGGCGTCTTCGGACAGATCGAAATCCTTCAGCAGCCGCACCAGCGTTGCGAATACACGGCGAGACTCCGAACGATAGATCGCGTCGACGGTCGCTCGTACTTCATGTTCGGACTGCACCTGCATGAGATCTGGACACCCTTCGAAGCGTCTCGACGGCGCGGTACCGTGGTCAACTACTCCCACTCGATCGTTGCGGGCGGTTTGGAACTGATGTCGTAGACGACTCGGTTGATGCCACGAACGGAATTGATGATGCGAGTCGAAATGCGAGCCAGCACCTCGTGAGGAAACTGGTACCAATCGGCTGTCATAAAGTCTTCCGACTGGATCGCTCGCACGGCCGCCACGTTTTCGTACGTTCGATCGTCACCCATCACGCCCACCGACTGCACTGGCAACAGCACGACAAACGCCTGTTGAATGTCGCGATAGAGCCCCGCAAGGTGCAGTTCTTCAATCAGAATCGCGTCGGCCTCGCGAATAATGCTAAGGCGTTCTTCGGTGACTTCACCGAGGCAGCGAACCGCCAACCCTGGTCCCGGAAACGGATGACGCCAGATCATGGTCTCGGGCAAACCGAGTTCCAGACCCATGCGACGAACTTCGTCCTTGAAAAGATCCCGCAGAGGCTCGATCAGTTCGAATCCAAGTTCCTTTGGCAGACCGCCGACATTGTGATGCGACTTGATCGTCGCCGCCGGTCCGTCGGGGTTTGCACCCGATTCAATCACATCCGGATACAGAGTTCCCTGAGCGAGGTACTTGGCATTCGGAATCGACTTGGCTTCGTCGCGGAAAACATCGATGAAGACCTTGCCGATAATCTTTCGCTTGGCTTGAGGATCCGTTACGCCAGCCAGTTCGCCGAGGAACCTCGCCGATGCGTCGACAACGTGAAGGTCGGTATTGAAGTGGTTCGAGAAGTGTTCTTCGACCTGGCCTCGTTCGTCCTTTCGAAGCAGACCGTTGTCAACAAAAATGCATGACAACTGATCGCCGATGGCTTCTGAAATCAACGCCGCGACCACGGACGAATCAACTCCGCCGGACAATCCGCAGATCACTCGATCGGTGCCGACTCGCTGACGAATCAGTTCCTTCTGCTGCTCGATCAAGGAGCTGATTCGCCAGGTGCCTTTGCATCCGCAGATGTTGCGAACGAAGTTGCCAAGAAGCTGGCCGCCGAATTCCGTGTGAGTCACTTCCGGATGAAACTGAAGTCCAAAAATCTGAAGCGACTTATGTCGCACGGCCGCATTTGGGCATGTCGCTGTGGAAGCAATGGGCTCAAATTCGCCGGTCAGCGTTTCGACCTGATCGCCGTGGCTCATCCAGGCTGTGAACGTTTTTGGAATTCCATCAAACAACGGATTGCTGGCAGTTTTGGAATCCACCTGCGAACAGGGTGCTCGCCCGAATTCCCGCGAGTGAGCTGGGAGAATACGACCGCCGAGCGAGTAGCAGGTGATTTGCATTCCATAGCAGATGCCGAGGATCGGGATTCCGAGATCGAAAATCTTTGCATCGATCGTCGGAGCGCCTTCGCCGTAGACGCTGGCCGGACCGCCGGACAGAATGATTCCTTTGGGATTCAAAGCCTTGATACGGTCCGCCGTCAAATCATGTCGCACGAGCTGGCAGAAAACGTTTTGATCGCGCACTCGGCGAGTAATCAGTTGCGCGGTTTGGCCACCAAAGTCCATGACCAGAACGAGTTCGTCCTGAGCGGCAGTTGGAATTGAGGCAGGAGTTTTAGTCTGAGCGGAAGGGGAGCCAGCGCCAACCATGAGCGATCGTCAGTCTCAAGAAGAACGGCACAAGGACTCGCAAGTTCCGCGGAATCATTGCCCGCGACAGTGCAAACCCTCGAGATGCCTGGTTACAGGGCCCTGTCCCAAATCGGCTTCCGGCCGGGCCAGGGAAAGCGAAACAGCTTAGCAATCGAATGCCGAAGCGAACAGCGAATCGCAGACGGAGCCCGGGGAATTGCATTTTCGGCAGGGTGCTCGTCGCTTGCTTTGGCACTCCTCGCCAGTTTGAAACTGAATTACGGCTCTTGGTCCCCTTTTTCTCCCTTACCCTATGTATTTGTTCCGACTTGCCGATCGAGTTTCCAAAGGGCTGCGAGAAATCGCCCCCGAACGGCTTGCGCGGCATCGAGAGTTTCTGTTCAGCCAGCAGACGGACTCCGGGGGCTTTCGAGGCCGTGAAGGCGACGGCGATTTGTACTACACCGGCTTTGCCGTGCGAGCACTCGCGGTCAGTGGAGGAATGGACGAAACCTGCCGTGATCGAGTTGCTGCGTGGCTGGGTTCCGTCGATCCGCTGTCGTTGGGAGTGATCGACCTGCTGAGCTGGCTTTACAGCGCTCTCGTGGTGCAGGCTTCCGGCGGAACTGATCTGCTTGCCAAAGCGCCAAGTGACTTTGCCGATCGAATTGCTGTTTCCATCGAAGCGAATCGCACGTCCGATGGCGGCTACGCGAAGTCTTCAGAGGGCGCGATGGGCAGTACCTATCAATCGTTCCTTGTGGCGCTGACCTACGAACTTCTGGGACGCAAGGTGCCCCGCCGAATCGCGATGGTGCAGTTTCTGTTTGACCGTCAGCGAGACGACGGCGGGTTCGTTGAAATTTCGCCCATGAAACGAAGCGGCACAAATCCCACAGCAGCCGCGGTTGCTTTGCTGAATCAGCTCGGGGCGATGGAAGACGACATTGCCGATGACGTCGTTGGTTTTCTAACCGACGTGGTAAGTGCCGAAGGCGGATTTCAGGCGAACACTCGAATTCCGTTCGCGGACGGACTTTCGACGTTCACGGGACTGCTAACGTCACACGATCTTCGACGCCGTGATCTGATTTCGCCGGACAAGATTCTTCATTGGGTGACCACGTCGCTCGAACTTCCCACCGGCGGCTTTCGAGGCGCCAGTTGGGACCAGCAGGCAGACGTTGAATATTCTTTCTACGGCCTCGGAATACTGGGACTGCTGTATTCCAGGTGAGAGTGTGTTGACGAACGCACTTGGCAATCGCGCCCTATACGGACTGCATAGGCTGTTCATCAGGGGACTGACGTCCCCCGCTCGCCGAAAGACAGATTTTCAACAACCTGCTAATGCATGAACGCCGCGATTTCTTTCGGCGAAAAGCGGTTTTGCATTCTTGCACCAAGCTGGCTGACGATGCGGGCTGAGGCGTGAGATGCCAAGTGGCCGGCTTGTTTCCAGCCCATGCCGTTGGTGATGCCGTAAAGCAGCGCTCCGGCGTACATGTCACCGGCGCCGGTCGTGTCGATGGCTTCGACGGAAACACCTTCAATCGGAATCGCGGTGCTTTCGTTCATCAGCAGTGAACCGTTTGCTCCCAACGTCATTGCCACATTTTCGCAGTGGCGATGCAGCTCGGCGGCACATTCGATCGGGTCGCTCTTGCCGGTCAGACTCTTCGCTTCTTCTTCGTTACAGAAGAAAAGATCGACCGGGCCCTTCAGCAGAGCCCAGATTTCGTCGCGGCACATGCTGCAAAGGAACGGATCCGATGCCGTAAACGCGACCTTGTTACCGGCGTCCTTCGCGGCTTTCATCGCTTTGTAAGCAGCTTTGCTTTGAGTCGGGCTGGTCAGCAGATAGCCCTCCACGTAAACGTACGTC
>JANMEV010000178.1:0-17881 GCA_031377305.1 Planctomycetota bacterium
GCCATCGACAACATCAGGTCGAACTTCTCAAAGAACAGCTTCTGATCCTGAATATCGTCAGGTGGAGACACGGTCGTTGTCGGCTTCGGTCGCCGTTCCCACTCGCGCGCCGTCTGCAGTCGCTCCTCGATCTCGCGGACGGACGTTAGGTATTGATCGAGTCGCTGTTTATCGTCGCGACCGAGGCTGCGGCTGAGTTGCTGAGTGTCATCCAGCAGCGTGTCGAGAATGCTGCCTCGTTCTTCCAGCTTCTTCAGTTGCTTCTGCACGGCAGCGGCATCGCCCTGCACAAACATCTTTTGAAAGAGCGCGGGCGCACTGTCTTCCGCAGGCAGCAGCACACCATCGCGAGTCCAGGCGAGGCTGCGATTTGCCTTGTCGATGTTCACACCAAGATTGAGTGTCGGAAATCGCGTGACGGGGCCGAGCCGCTCGGCAGCGAACTGATCCAGCGAAATCTGATTGCGAAAGCCGCTCTTCGTCGGTCCGCGCGCAGCGGTGAGGAAGCAGTTCTCCGTGCTGTGTCCGCCGACAACACCGGGATGCGAGAGGCCGCTGAAGACCGTGAAGTCGTTACGAAACTCGGCCAGTGGCGCGAGGTACGGTGAAAGCTCGTAATCGCGACCGGTGGCTTGTGGAAAGAAAGGCTTCGGCAGCACGCCCAGATTGTTCGAGATGAGCAACATGCGTCGCGGCCGCGCGGGCTCCGCCGCTCGCACGAGCTTCGGCATCATGCAATCGAGCAACGGCAAGGCGAGCGTCACGCCAGCGCTGCGAAGGAAGCGCCGGCGAGTACGATGGTCAGTCATGCTGATCTTCCTGTCCCAGAAAAACCTTGCTCTGCACGAGGGCATGCAGCAGATCGCGAGTGCGGTAACCGTCGGCGGCGCAGGCATCGAGCATCGATTCCACCTCGACCCGGTCAGCGAATCGCACTGGTGTGCCGGTTGCGTAAAGCGTGAATTGATGCAATAGATTTCGCGCGAGCTGTCGCGGATTGGCGGCAAGAATCGCTTTCAAATCGCGAATGTTCTGGAAGCGACGGCCATCGCGGAGTTGACCGGCCGCATCGACCGGTTCGGCGAGCGAGTAGACGAAATCGTGTCCGGCTCGATCAATGCCGCTGACCCGCTCGCCTTGTTCGACACCGCGATACCGCGTGCGCCAGCCGCCGAGGATGTCGAAGTTCTCCAGTGCCAGCCCGACAGGATCGAAGCGAGCATGACATCCCGAGCAACTCTCAGACTGTGTGTGCAGTGCAAGCAGTTCGCGAATCGTCTTTGCCCCCCGAATGTCGGGTTCGACAGCCGGCACGCTGGCTGGCGGTGGCGGCGGTGGTTCGCCAATGAGTCGCTCCATGATCCAGGCACCACGAATCACGGGCGATGTCGATGTGCCGTTCGCAGTCACTTTCATGATAGCTGCTTGAGTCAGCAAACCGCCGAGCGGGCTGTCCGGCGGCAGCGTGACCTTGCGCATGGCCGAGCCTGTGATGTCCGCTGTGTTCGGCAGTCCGTAGTGCCGGGCGAGTCGATCGTTGACGAAGACGAAGTCAGCATCGACGAGCACTCGCGACGGCAGGTTGTCGCGGATCATCGACGTAACGAAGGCCCGCGTCTCCATTTCCATCGACTCAACGAAATAGTCGTCGAAGCGATACTCGGGATAGAGCCGAATGTCGGGCTCGTCGCGGCGGACATGTCGCAGCCCCAGCCAGTAGTCGGTGAAGTTCCTGATGAACCGCTCGAAGCCGTCGCTGGCGATCAGTCGATCGGTCTCGCGCTGCAAGGTCCCGCGATCGCGAAGCTGTCCAGTCCGAGCCAATTCCAGCATCGACTCATCCGGCCGAGTATTCGTGAGCAGATGCGACAGCCGCGACGCAATCGCGAATTCATCGTCAGGGCGAATGGGCTCGCGGAGGTAGATGAAGTGGCTCGATGAAAGGAATGCCTTGTATCCCGCCAGCAGCGCATCGCCGAACGTGTCGTTCGCATCGAGCCTATTCTGGACAAGCAGCTCGAACCGAAGCAGTGCGTCTTCCGGAACGGGCTCGCGGGCCGCGAGATTGACGAAGCGTCGCAGCAAACGTTTGGCTTCCGCAATGTCTGTAGAGACAATCAGCCGGTACGCGCTAACGTCCGGTTTCTGATCGGAAGAAGCAGCAGAACCCGCGGCTAGCGCCTTGCGGCTCATGAGAGTCTCGTCGCTCAATTGGTCAAACAGCAAGCGGTGCGATGACGGCGGCCATTCCTCAGACGAGATGGGACCTTCGACTTCCAGCCATTGAAATGCGATCCCCGGCTGACCCTCGGCGGGGATTGGCGGATAACGATAGGTCGGCGGGCCACCGTCGACATTGCGAGCCAGCGGGACGGGAAGGCCGAGCAGGCTGTACTCGAACGTCTCGTGTTCGCGCAGCCGGATTGTAGTTTCGTAAGTCGCGGCTGTCGGTTGAATGTCGATAATGCCACCCGTTGCGCGGACATCGCCCGAGACATCAGGCCCGGACGGCTTGCGGGCTCGAAATGTCATCGGCACGGGCTGCGCCGCCGATTTCAGTTCGTAGCCTTTCAATTGCAACACGGCCCGCGCCGAGAAACGGACGCGGTACTCTCCCGGCAGCGCGGCGATGAATCCTCGCGGGTATCCGTAGTACGGCCAGTGAGCCGAACGAAACAGCGCGAGTTCCACCGTCGGATCGTCCTTCAACTCATCGAGTTGTTTGTCGTCGATGGCCTTGTCGTCCTTAGCGAAGAACATCGCCTCGCGTTCGCCGAAAGTGCTCCGTTCCGGAAACAGGCTCGTCGCGACGGCCCGAAACTTTGTGACCGGCGGCGGCTGCGGTCCGCTGGCCATGGCCTGTCGCAACGCGGAATCCGCCGCATCGAGATACGCCGCCAATTGCACGCGCGACATGTCGAGCGTTTCGGAAGTCTTGTTGAAACGATGACCTTCGCGATCTTCCGGCAGCATGTCGCGAATGTCGAGCTGAGGCAGCTTCAACACGTCGCGCAGATTCTGCTCGTACTCGTCCCGATTCAGCCGCCGCAACGGTCCGCGCCCGTGAGCCCTGATATCCGCCATGTCCGCCTCGTGAATTGCTGAATCAAGCTCCTTGACCAACTCAGCTCGCCGAGCCTGAGGCAAGTCATCAGCCTGCGGCGGCATTTCCCCTTTCTCAATGCGATCGTGGATGCGCACCCAACGATCGCGCACCGCTCGATCACTCAGATCAATCGATAGCGTCGTGAGATCCAGAGCTCCCTCGGCGACGTCGGAATGATGGCATTCAAAGCAGGCCTGCTTGATGACCGGCCTGAGCTTCGCGAGCGTACTCTCGTCCGCCTCCGCCGTCGCCAGCAAGCACATCGCCGGCAAACACATCGCCAGCAAGCACGACGCAACACAGGCCCAGCAGCGAATCACCGACTTCATGCTTTTACCCTTCTCGCCCGTTTCGGCTGAGTTGCAGACTGGTTGTTCTTTTCTGCAGTCGGAGTCAGCTGATCGCGCACAGTTTGCATGTGCTGCTGCATCGCTGCAGCCGCGGCGTCCGAGTCTTGTTCTCGGAGAAAAGTCGAAAAGGGGGAAAGTCGAAAAGGGACATTTTGCTTTGCTGAAAACTCACAATGGCCCCTTATTGCGTTCCCTAAAAGTAGAACGTCCGCGTTGTTTTTCCCTTTGTTTCGTTCAGTTCGTCTTGTTTTCCTCGGAAATCCATAGCAGTTCAAATGGCCAAGTTGGGCCACACAGAGAAAGAGTCGTTCCCGCAGTTGCGGCCCCCTGCTCAAGGATTGCGACAATCTGCGAAATCACACTTTCATTGGGCACAATAATTAGAATGTGGCACGATTTCACCTGACCATCTTTGATGAACGTCCCGGAATCCAAAATATCACCACCGATCGGCTCCAAAAATTCGATCAGCGGAATATCAAATCGTCTGCCCCGCTCAAGTGGCTCCAGGTCACCGGGAATTTCAATCAACAGTTTCACGCCGACGCTCGCTTCGCAAAAACATTGGAGCCAACGGGGACACAGCACATTATTGACTGGCGGTTCTGATTTTGTACACGTCTAACGTCTGTTTGACTGAGCTTGCTGTTGAAGTTGAGGTGATTCATGGCTCGGTGGACTCGTGTTGAGGTGTTTGCGGTGGATGAACTCTGCATAGCGGCGAGCTGGGGATGGGAGGACTGTGATTGCGATTTATGCGATTCGGCGTCGCTTTGATTTATCGTCGCGGGAGTATCAGGGGATTTAAATCCCCCGCTCGCCAATGAACGTGACGAAGACTCGCCCGTCGCTGAGCGTTTGGATCATGGCCGACGAAGCGAACTCGATCCCCGAGAGTTGCAGGCGGATGACATCATTCATCGAAGACTCCACCATGTATTCGCCAGCAAAAGCGCGAGTGACATGTCCGCGATCGCCGCTAACGGGACCTTCGTAGTCGAGATAAAACAATCGATGGGCGGACAAAGGCTCTGCGGCGATCGGTTCGTTGGGGCACGGCGTTCTCAGTAGTCGCCACGCACGCGCGGTGGTTTCTTCTTCCAGCAGGAGGTCCCAGTGGAGAAACGGATGGTCGTGTTTCAGGATGGCAAATCGCCGAGGCATTCGTAAAACCTGCAAGGCTTCGTCGAAAATCTGAGCCGCACGGCGCTAGCCGCGGGTGTTTTGCTTTTGTTTTTCTGACAGTCACCCGCAGCTAGCGCTTTGCGGCTCACTCTGTTTCGAGCTAACGTCACATGGTAATCAAATTCCGATTGCAACGACAGAAACGATTACAGGATCCGGCGTTGCCTTGAATGGTGATATACCCATCCGTGCACCGGGGAATTGCTGACGTTTTTGCCGTTACAGGTCCGACAACCATGAATCGTAAAAAATCCCAGAGTCGGACGGGGCACGGCAGACGATACCAGAGATGCAACAGCGGTCTATCTCGCTGTTCCAATCATCGAAAGTAGACCGTTACCAAACGGTTTCCAGCTGTCGCCGTCATCGTTCATCCCCCTCTGAACGTTGACGGCGATTTTTTATGCACTCATATTTCCAATGCACTTCACTGTGGGGACTCAACGATGACGCGTCGCAAACGTCCTCCCGAAGGTCGAACCTTTGCCGTCTCGACATTTCATGATCCCGCAACCTGGCAAACCGGTTTTCTGAGTTACCTCGATGCCGAATGCGGAATGGCCACGAACACGATTTCCGCGTATCGCCGAGACCTCGACCGCTTCTTCCTGTGGAATCGCGAGCACGCTCGAGCCGGCGTGCATGACATAGGCGTTCCGACGATCACCGCGTTTCTGGAATTTCTGCAGGGGCTGGACTTGGCTGCCAGCAGCATCGGACGAAACCTCGTCGCCGTGCGAATGTTTTTTAGATACCTCATGCTGGAAGGCATCGTCGTCGAAAGCACCGTCGACCTTGTCAGTTCTCCAAAACTGTGGGAACGTCTGCCAAAGGTGCTCAGCCCCGACATGGTTGACAATCTGCTGCTGGCTCCTGAAGGATCAGTCGACCGCTACTATCGCCGAGACCGCGCTCTGCTGGCGGTGATGTATGCAACAGGCTGCCGAGTTTCTGAAGTCGTCGGTCTGAAAATGAACGACATTCATCTGGCGGAGAGTTACTGTCTGTGCACAGGCAAAGGTAACAAGCAGCGACTGGTGTCACTCAACCCCGTCGCCATCGCCGCGATTGAAAAGTACCTGGAAATTGAACGAGCCGATTTGGTCGTTGTCGCTGGCGCAGATCCGGGCTGGTTGTTTCTGACTCGCAGCGGAAGACCGGTGAATCGCGAAACCGTCTGGGCACTAGTTCAAAGATACGCCGCTCGAGTCGGTTGCGCGAAAGAAGTCAGCCCACACACTCTGCGACACAGCTTCGCGACTCACCTGCTGGCTGGCGGTGCTGATATCCGAGCCCTTCAGGAAATGCTGGGCCACTCAAGCATTCGAACGACTCAGATCTACACACACGTCGAACACAGTCGATTGAAGGCTGTGCACAAGCAATGTCATCCACGAGGCTGATTGGCTGGAGTCCTTACTTCGCCGTCATGAACTCTGTTGTAAAGCAGTCAGACGCCTTCACGCTGTCCTTCGGAATATCTTCGATTTCCTCAATCTGGCTGACCAGCGTCTGCCATCGCTCCAGCGTCATACCACACGCCGGCACGCCGTCCGCCGGTTTGCATAGCGATACCATGGCCTGCGAGCCGAACTCCAGCGCCGCCGGACTGATGTCTTTGTTCATTTCATGAATAGTTGCGTTCGTCGTCGCGGGGTCAGCGAGATATCGTTCCCAGCCTTGCAGGCTGGCCGACACGACCGCCTGAACCAGTTGCGGCTGTTCCTTGATCACCTTCTGAGTTGTGACGAGCAAGCTGGCGTACGGATTGAAACCGATATCTGACACCAGCAGCACCTTCGGGTCGCTGCCTTTTTCCTTCGCAACAAACGGCTCGCTGAAAACATAGCCCTGCTGAGCATAGTTTGGCTTCACCAGGAACTCACCAACCAGCCCATTGAATGGAACCATGGTGACATTTGTCAGCGGCAGTTTCTTTTTCATCCACAGTGCAAATGGGCGACTGTCGCTGATGGCCAGTTCGACGTTCGCCAGTTCTTCCAGCTTTGTAATGCCGGACGCTTCATGAACCATGATGCAGCGAGGCGAATTCTGCAGCGGAGCCATCACCGCGACGATCGGCAAACCTGCAGCGCGGGCCTTGATGACGTTGTCGGCATCAGAAACGGCGAACTGAATTCGCTCAAATCCCAGCTCAGCGATGACCGTCTTCGGCGCGCTGGGGTCGCCGGGGATGATTTCGACGTCGACTTTTTGCTGCTCATTCAGCCCCAGAGTTTTCGCGGCGATGTATCCGCCGTGTTCCATTTCCGGATACCAGTTCAGTGCCAGTTTCGCTGTAAGTTGCCCCTGCGTCTGCGTATTCGTTTCGGTTTTCTGACTAACAGGCTTGGTGCAGCCGACAACGCAAAGTGTCAGAAACATTGCAGAAAAAAACGGTCGCAACATGTGGTCGTCTCTTTGATGAAGCCATGTCATGAAATCAAAGCGAGTGTGATGACACGTCGCGAGTCCACAGTCAAACGGACTCATGCCATTTCTGCAAGCCGGTCACAGAGAAAACTCAAAGACTGACGCACAGCGTCCTGCTGACGTTCATAACGAATGGACAAACGTTGCTCTGGCGATGGCTGACTTATCGAACCCGGCTTCAGCTTCAGCATCACCGACTGAACCCCAATGCGACGATCTGCAAATCCCAGCCACGCGATTCCATCCAGTCCCTCCGGAGCGTACGGACCCAAATGACCGGTGATGCTGATCGCGATGGACGCGTGCGGAGTCTTCAGCAGAGCCTGTGACACCATGCATTCGGCCACTTCCCTGCTGACGACGTCGCATCGCTCAATCAATTCCGCAGGCACGTCGAGCCACCCGATCTTGCTGTTGACCTGATAGACAACAAACGAACCGGCAAGGCACGCGGACATCCCCGGCACACGAGCCAGCGTCGCTGCAATCAATCCGGCCGTGCAACTTTCTGCGGCAACGAGAACATGCCCTCGCTGTTTGAATCCGTCAAAAGTCTTCCTTGCCAACTCGTCAAGCTGAGCTGGTTGACCGATCATGTTGGTACCAATCATGTTTGTGCCTGTGACATCATGCGGAGTTGAAATGCAATTCAAAGGCCGGACTGAGTGGACTGAATTCCGGCGGCTCGATGGTCGCGGTACCACAATGAATCAAATCGGTTACCATTCGAGCTCCCCGGGGAAACACACACATACACACACTATACATCGCAGCTTCGTTCAAATCCCATGAACCTCAAGGTGACTTCTCAATCGTTGTCGATTGCCGGGCGTCAGATCGCATTTGATCTGCCGGCTGATCCTGATGAAATGCTTCAGCAGGCGATCGATGGCGAAGCGAAAGGAGCTACTGACTGGGATCCGTATTGGGGATTGCTCTGGGCGGCCGCTCCAAAAACGGCGGAGGTGATCCTGCAGCACCAATGGCCAAAGTCGCTTCGATCCTTGGAACTGGGCTGCGGAATAGGCCTCGCTGGCATCGCCGCCTTGATCGCGGGTCTGGATGTGACGTTCGCCGACCATGCCGCCGACGCCGTTCGGATGGCCCAGTCCAATGCAGCGCAAAATGGATTCGCCAACGCAGCGGGACTGACGTTTGACTGGCAACAGCCGCCGTCTGAACAATTCAATTTCATCTTCGGCAGTGACATCCTGTACGACTCCGCCGGCCACGAACCGTTGCTGCAAACGCTCGCCGCGATGCTGTCCCCGGGCGGCGAAGTCTGGATCGGCGACGCGGGCCGAATCAACGCGCCATTGTTCGTTGAGAAAGCAATCAAAGCCGGCTGGTCCGTTGAGCTGCGCAACGCGATGAACGAACCAATCCAGAACCCCGTGCACCTTGAGTATCGACTGATCGTGCTGACTGGCAAAGCCTGATGGAACATCGATAGAAATCGCCGATTTGACCACGACGAAAAAAACATCACACGACGCGCATTCAACAATTCGTGAATTGTGTTGATTCTAACCCTCACAACATCACCACGATTTTCTTGCGATTCTTCCGTGTATTCAGTGTCTTCCGTGGTGATCAATGCGATTCACCAGCGACTGCAAATTGGTTTGTTCAGAACCTGTAATTGCAGTTATTGACCACGGAATACACAGAAGACACGGAATGAAACACAATCATTCAGCATGACACAACAGGCTCCATTTTTGGTCCAGAGTTTCCTCCCGCGATTTTTCCGTGTTTGTCCGTGTCTTCCGTGGTTAAGCCACGCGATTCAACACCGCCAGCACTTCCACATGCGAAGTGAACGGGAACATGTCGAACGGCTGAAGGTGTGCAATCGTGTAACTCGCCGAAAGCATTTGAACATCTCGCTGCAATGTCAGCGGGTTGCAGCTTGAATAGACAACGCTCGCCGGACGCATCGCCTGGATCAGCGCCACGCTGGCCGCATCGAGACCTCGGCGAGGCGGGTTGCAGATGAATGTGTCGAAGTCGCGGCCGTCCAGATGACTGGCTGTTGTGCATTCCAGACTGCGACACAAAAACGTCGCATTCGATCGGCCATTGCGACGAGCCGACTCGGTCGCGCAGTCGATGGCGTTGGCAGACACGTCGATGCCAAGCACCGTCCGAGCCTGTGATCCAGCCGTCAGAGAAAACGCTCCGGCACCGCAGTACAAATCCAGAACGCTGGCTGATGACTGTTCCTTCAGGACTCGACCAGCTTCGGCATACAGCGCCGTTGCGACAGCGTAATTCGTCTGAAGAAAACTCTGAGCCCCAAACACGAGTTCGGTGTCACCAAATCGAATGGGAAGAATCGTCTGTTCCGAAACCAGCAACTCCTCGGTCCCGCTGACGGATGACGATCGCACCGGCTGCAGATTGATCGACATCACGGGAACCAGTTGCTTGTCGACGTCGTTCATTTTTCGCCACAGACTGCGAATGCGATCAACGGCTTCTTTTGACCGAAGCACAAACTGCACCATCAACTGCTGGTGAGTCGGCGAGCAGGTGATCACGACGAACTTCAATTCACCTCGGTCCGTCGCCATGTCGAACGGAGTGAGCTTCGCCGCCTGAATGATCTGCGGCAGTCGAGTCGCGAACTCGTTGATCAGCGGATGATGCAACGGACACTGATCGACCGGAACGATCTTGTGCTGATCGTCATAAAACCCAATCTGCAGATCGTCCAAAGTTCCTGTCACAGCAAGTCTCGCCCGTATACGGCTGCCGACTGCGGACTCAACGTCAGAGAAAGGCCGCACGTCTGCCGCAGGGAACAGCTCTTTCAGCGCTGCCGCTTTGTTCGCCAGGGTTTGCTGATAATCCAGGTGCAGCAAGGAGCACGACTTGCAGATTTGCTGTTGGTAGTAAGTGCAGTCCATGAATGATGAGTAGCCAAAAGGGAAAACAGCAATTCAAATTCACTGAGCCGCAAGGCGCTAGCCGCGGGTTGATTTAAAGGGTTTTCACAACCCGAAACGTCAGTGAGGGATAGTATTTGCCGCGTTTTCAACGACAATCCCTCGCTGACGCTTCGTGTTAGGATCAAGTCAACAGCCTGCTAACCGCGGGTGCTGTCTGCCGAGCTTGTCATCGGTGTTTTTTTTTATGTGAGACGCAGACCCTTACCCGCGGCTAGCGCCTTGCGGCTCACTGAATCCACGCGACGACAACGAAACCCTCGCTCAAAAGATCGGGCCTGGCATCCATGGGCAGAATTCTTCGTCGCCAATGCCTTGTTCTTCGCTGAGTGTCTTTTTGCCGCTGGCCGTTGCGATGATTTTCTCAAAGATCTCGCGACCGACCGCTTCGACGCTTGCGCCTTCCAGAATAGTTCCCGCGTTGATGTCCATGTCTTCGCGCATGCGGTGGTAGATACCCGAATTCGTGGCCACCTTGATCGTTGGCGATGGCTTACATCCGAAGCAACTGCCTCGACCGGTTGTAAACACAACGACCTGACAACCACCCGCCACAAGGCCCGTCACTGAGATTGGGTCGTAGCCGGGAGTATCCATGAACGTGAAACCACGCTCTGTGATCGGCTCAGCGAATTCGTAGACAGCTCGCAACGGCGCGGAGCCGCCTTTCGCGACGGCGCCAAGCGATTTTTCGATGATCGTCGTCAGCCCGCCCTGCTTGTTTCCGTACGACGGGTTGTTATCGATCGACGCGTTGTTCTTGCGAGCGTACTCTTCCCACCAGTGAATTCGTTCCAGTAATCGGTCGGCCACTTTTCGACTGACCGATCGGCGAGTCAACAACTGCTCGGCGCCGTAGACTTCCGGCGTTTCGGCCAGCACTGATCCCGCACCGTGGGCCACCAACAGATCGCTCGCCACGCCCAGCGCGGGATTTGCGGTGATGCCGCTGGCTCCGTCGCTACCGCCGCATTGAAGGCCGAGGATGAGTTCCGACAGAGGAATCGGTACTCGCTGCACGGCGTTGGCATGAGCCAGCAATTCACGGAGAACGCCGACCGCTTTGTTGACGGTTTTGCGAACTCCGCCGACTTCCTGAATGTTCAGCACCATGGGCAACTTGTCGTCCGGCTCTCGCTTCGACGCTCCGCCGAGCTGAATCAGTCCGTGTGATTCCTGCAGATGGCTGGCCTGAGCCGTCTCGCACCCAAGCCCCAGCACCAGGCACGCGGCAATGTTTGGATGATTGGCGAATCCGGCCAGAGTCCGATTGAGCAGATGATGGTCTTCGCCATTGTACGCAAACGCACAACCGCTCTTGTGGACAATCGGAATCACGCCATCGATGTTGGGATAATTGCTCAGGTCGGACTTCGCGAGTTCCGCAGCGACGTATCTCGCCGTCGTCGCCGAACAGTTCACGGTGCTGATGACCGCGATGTAGTTACGAGTCCCCGCGCGGCCGTCTTTGCGTCGGTAGCCCATGAACGTGCGAGCTTCAGCAGGCTTTGGAAACTCAATGATGTCCGTGCAGTACTCGTACCCGCTTCGTTCGCGTTCGATGCTGACGTTGTGAACATGAACCCATTGACCGACAGAAATCAGCGACACGGCCGATCCAATCGGCTGTCCAAACTTCTTGATCGTCTGCCCGCCAGCAATATCCTGAATCGCCACTTTGTGATTTGCCGGGATTGCTTCCGCGATGTTGATCGTTCGCCCGGCGACAGAAATCGATTCGCCCGCTTTCAACGCTCGTCGCGCAACGGCGAGGTTGTCGGATGGATGAAGAAGCAGAAGCGGTTCCAGATTTGCCACGAGTTCAGCCCTGAGGAATGCATGTTGATGGGAGTCCAAGCCGAGCATTCTTGCCCGAACCGTCCCAGTTGTCACGCGGACCGCCAGGATCCGCACGGCGCAGATGCGGGCGCAAACAATAAAGCACTCAAACGGTGCACTGCCGCAAACCAACCTCGACTACGCATGGCTCGGTAGCAACCCTCTGTAAAACATTTCTAGACTAAATGATGTTGACGATTGCTCGTTGATCGATAACCTATCGCCCTACGCCCTACGCCCTACGCCCTACGCGGTGTGAGGAACCTAAATTTTGTTCGTGGAGGGTATTGTGAGAGCATTTTTCGCGTCGATATTCGTCATACAGACCCTCGGAAGTTTTGCGTACTACTTTCGACCGCAAGATGATTTGAGAGCTGCCGTGCTGGAGCTCGTCGAGAGCAGAGTTTCGGTGGCTTCGCCTCTGTGCGGTAAGAGCATGACATTGACAGCCGTGATCAAGAATCGCGGCGATACCGTCGGAAACCTTTTAGACGTTCAGAAATCGTGCGGATGTCTGGAAATTGGCCTGACATGTCCTGCGACTATTGCACCGGGCGAATCGATCGACATCCCGATCAAAGTGCGCGTTCCAGAATTCGAAGGCACGGCGCAGTCTTACGGAATCATTTTTGTTTTCAATGCGGGTGCTGGGCGAGCCTATAGTCTTCCGTTAGAAATTGAAGTGGCCGGAACCGACTGTAAGCCGAATTCAGAGGATGTCGACGTGTTGAGGCCGGTCCCCGACCCAAACTTATGAATTTCCAGCGATCGACAGTTTCAAAGGAATTCTGGCATGTTGTTGTCTCCTGTGGTTGGATTTGCACTTTCGGTGCTCTTTGCTGGAGGGTCGTCTGCGGACGAGTCCGTGTTGGCACCATTGCGGGCAGTCGACGAATCTAGGCGCGCTTTACCGTTCGCTGACGTTTCCATCGTCTCTCGGAAGGAAGTTTACATTCCAGACGGTGGCTCTGGAGTGAACGGTAATTCGACGAAGAGTCTGAAAGACGCTGTCGTCAATTACCGCATCCTGACCGATGGGCAGCGGGCATTGGTAAAGTATGACCAAGTCCGGCCCAATTTCAAAAGTTCGCCCCGAATGTCAAATGCATGGGCATACGACGGGAAGGTGCTGCGAATTGATCGATGGGGACAGCGTAGCGATCCAAGTGGTTCTGATGCAATTCTAGGAGAAGAATGGCTTCATGAATCCGGGGCGTCGCTTCCAGAGATTCGGACGAAATATGGTCTGTCGTTTTTGATCGATTATCGGTACTTTGGCATTTGGAACTACTCGCTTGGTGACCATTGCGATTTGGATGTGACACAGGCGGAGCGGAAGTTGAGTGATCGGATTGAAGAGAGTTTCGCGCACGTGTGCCGTTTGCCGGGATTCGTGTCGAGCGTGCGCTCATCTAAATACGGCTCGACGTTTACGCAATTGGTGATCGAATCGACTATTGAATGCGAAAGAGAAAAACATCAAAGCGCAATTCGGCACCTTATCGATATCGACCTCGATCGTCGTGTGGTAGTTCGATATGAGACGCAGTGTGCTAAAACAATCGAAGCCTTGAAAACCCCCGACTGGATGGAACTCACGGAAAGTGAATGGGGAATTCTTGACTTCGAAGGCAAATCACACCTTGTGCCCAAACAGGTGTCTTATACAAAAACGATCGATGGTGTCGTTATCGATCGCGAGACCAGTGACGTGACCGTCAAGTTTATTGATCCCACGGACGAGAGTGCATCTTCGTTTAGCTGGGCGGCTCTTGAAATGCAACCGGGCAACCACGTCCGATTCGAAGACGGAAACGTTCAACAATGGGACGGACATCAATTCGGCGGCCTTCCGCCGATTCAATCCACCGACGTCCCTTCATCAGGATCGTCAGGAGTCAGATTGTGGTGGCCGGTTGTTAACGTGCTCTTGATTTGTGGCTTTCTCAGTTTCTGTTTTGTTACCAGGAATCGGCGGCTCCAGCGGGGCCAAAGTTCTCAGAGTGGCTAGTTTTTAGGAGTGAATGATGAAGTTTGACAAACAGTTTCGGCATTACGTTTTAGCAACAATCAATGGTGCCGTTGCAGCAGTTCTCCTTACATTTGCCGCCTTTTCTTTTGGAGATGACCCCGGTGAAGGCCCAAATTACTGCACCGAGAAGAAGATCAATACTCTGCCTGATGCGGATTGTGGGGAGAGCAGTGACGACTGCGGAACAGTGAATGCTAACGGCGATTGTCCCGCAGGTGGAGAGTATATTGAAATCACGGCTGGGCCGAAGCCAAGATTTGATTGCAACGGGGCTGGTGCTCAGCCAACACACAATTGTCGAGAAAAGAATGGGAAGTGTGGGATCCGCTACGGTTGCATTAAGAAGCAAACTTTAAACGGGAGTTATGTCTGCGCGAAAGACCACACTCTAGGAGACGACATTCCCTATATCTCGGCATGGAATGCTTCAGCGCCAGGGGACCCTGACGCAAAGAAATGTGTCGTGGGTCCGGGCGAACCGGAGTAATTCTGACCATTGAGGCTTTCACATGCAACGTTTGAAACCGGTCTACAATCGCGGCTTCACAGTCATCGAGTTGATGGTTTCGATAGCCGTGGTGGCGGTGCTGTTGGCGGTGCTGCTTCCAGCCGTGGTGGCAGTTCGTGATTCTTCACGACGTCTGGAATGCAGCAACCGGCTTCGAAACGTTGCTGTCGGAATCTTAGCTCTCGAACAGGTCAAAGGGCGGTTTCCTTCCGCTTCAGTTAGTGGCCGCTATCCAAATGGTGTGACGCTGGACCGTCGCAATTGGGTTGTCGATGTCTTGCCGTATTTGGATCAGCAGAACATCGCGGATCGTTGGCGTTCTCAGGAAAGCCGCACGCATCCCGCAAATCTCGCCCTGGCTCAGACTCACGTGGCAACTTTGGTTTGTCCATCAGACATCTCGACCACTGGCGGTGGTGATTTGAGTTTCGTCCTGAACGGTGGGATCGGCACTTGGGCTCGCAATTTTGAAGCGGGTTGCGATGCTGTGGCTGATTCAAACTTCCGTACGATCGACCTCAACGGGGATGGAACGTGGTGTCATCCAATTGCCGATTCACGCCCGGATTTGGCGATCCATTTTCAGTTGGCACTTTTTTTTAGCGGGACAGAAGACGTCGTCGCTTGGCGTACTCCGCTCAACGTTCGGCATTACTCAATTTCGCGTGTCACTGACGGAGTGTCCAACACGATGATGGTGACCGAAAACGTCCGAACAGGGGCCGACCCTGAGAATCCCTCGGTCAATTGGTCGTCTGTTGATTCTGGTCAAACCCTGTTTCATTTCAATTCTTCGATCTGTCGGGACCAGACTTGCAAGCATGGGAATGTCGACTTTTCATTGGCAAACACTGGTGACGCTTCCATCAATGCAGGTCGTTCTGCTGCGGAAGGGGAATCGCCTTACCCCAGTGCCTTCCACACTGGAGGAGTCAACATGGCATTTGTTGATGGTTCAGTAAAATTTCTTTCGGAGAAAGTGGATGGTCGCGTCTACTTCTGTTTGTTTTCCCCTCAGGGAAATCAACTGAAAGAAGCTGCTTTGGACGGTGGCGTGATCGGTGACGATTTTTGACCGCATTCCCAACGCGTAGTGCACATGTTGGAGCCCACCCGGTGCGAAAGGTTAGGGGATGAATGAGCGACGATCTTGGCTTGTGATTGATTCTGCTGGCGTCGAGCAACATTTAGCGTTTAGGGAACTTGTTGAATGGGTGGCTGACGGACGGCTCAACTTTGATGATCGAGTTTGTCAGCCTGACCAGAAGTATTTTGAACCCGTGGATGCGGTAATCGGCTTGGTACAGGCGGTTAAGCTGTTGCGGCAATCAACCGAAAGCGATACCGCGAGTTATGTGCAGGACGTCCGTCTGCAAGCATCGACCAAAGCGATCTCAGCACTACCAGTCGATCGTAGCGGCAGACGGCCAACAATCATTTCGCTTGGTGCGGTGGCTGTCGTCGCGGTGGCTCTCGTTGGGTGCTTTGGAATCATTTGGTATCAGTTTATTCGGTGGCAACGGTTTCCGCTGCGAGAAGGTGTTTCCTGGACAACACTCCGTTTTTGGTGGCCGGTCCTGAATGAGGTTAGCATCGTTGAGTTTGTCTTGCTTGTGCTGGACACATTAATATTGAGTCTAATATTAGCGCGGTGGCTTCAGAATCGCAAAGTGAGAAGATGTGGCAACGGGGCCGATTAGCACGAAGCAGTAAACGGCGCGGTTCCAGTACTCACTCGTCCCGATCCGCTTTCGCTGCACTCCGTGTGAATATCTCCGTAACACAATTTGTCGATCGCCAACGTCATCCTGGAATTCCACGGCCAGATTTTCCACAAAAACCAGACAAATGCCGCAGTCTGAAGGATCTGATTGATCGTCTTTCATGCCGAGGGTAGACTTTCGTCGAAGAATTCAGGGACCGCGTGAATCGCAGTGACCCGTTGTTTGGGAGCGAATGATGTCAAATCAGCCGACCGCGTTGACTTTACTGGACCGAGTTCAAGTTCGACTTCGAACCGCCAGCTTTGCGAAATCGCTGCATTGGTGGACACTTGGGGCGCTGATTTTGGCGTGCGTTGTGGTGCTGACTGTGCGGCTGATGGGCTTGATCCCGCCGGCTCAGCAGCGAGTTCAATGGTTGCTGGTGTTCCCGGCCGCTGCTGCTTTGGGAGCCTGGTTGTTTCATCGGCGAGTTGAACGAACCGCGGCGGCTCGGGCTGTCGACCAGCATGCTAAAACAAACGATCTGTTTCTGACGCTGGCCACGTTGTCGACATCGGCGGGCGACTACCAGCCGCTGGTCGAACAGTCGGCTTCGAAGGCGGCGACTCGTATAGTGCCGGCCGACGTGGTTCCGTTCAAAGTGGAACGTCCGGTCGGCATGCAGGCATTGGCTTTGATTTCACTCGCTCTGCTAATTTGGCTGCTGCCGACTGTCGACATGTTCGGCAAAGTCGAAGCCGCGACGAAGGTTGAAAAGCAGAAGAAGGAAGTCGAACTCATCCGCAAGTCTGTGAAGACTCGCGAAGAATCGCTGAAGAAAGAAGTGATGGTCGCGGAAGAACGCGAAGAGAAAATCGGCGACCAGATGAAAGATCTGATGTCCGCCCTGCGACAAATGAAGCCGACAGAGAAGAAGCCGAATTCGCAGGTGCTGCAGACGAATCGTCAATCGCTGAACGACCTGTGGAAGAACGTCTCCAGCGAAGAACTCCGCGAGATGCTGAGCCAGTCGATCTCCGACCAGCAGTTCGGCGGTTCGCGAGCTCAGAAGATGAACGACTGGCTTAAGCAGCTTCAGGAAGGTAACAGCGAGCAACTTCAGCAGCAGCTCGATCAGGCTCAGCAGACGATGGAATCGATGCTGAATGCTGAGACGCCCGAAGAACGCCAGAAGCTGGCCTCACAACTACGAAAACAACTGCAGGACCTGAAGAAGTTCTCGTCAGAAAAAGCCAGCTCGCCCGAACTGAAGAACGCTCTGAACCAGGCTCTGAAGTCGCTCGATGCACTCGCGGCAAAGAAACCTGGGGAAGGCGAAGAAGGGGCCGAGGAAGCGGAAATGTCCGCTGAGGCCGAAGAAGCGTTGCGAGAATCTTTGAAGCTTTCCAAAGCGGAACTGAAGGAGCTGGCTCGTTCGGCCAAAGACATGAAGCAACTTGAGGAAGCCTTGAAGACGCTTCAAGAGGCTGAGAAGCTGAACAAAGATGGTCAGCTCGACGGCGAGCAATGCGAAGGCTGCCAGTCGTTGGCCGAGTACGCCGCGAAGTACAAGAAAATGATGGAAGGCCGGGGCACCGACGGTCAGGCAGAACGCGTGACACCAGGCGGAATCATGGACGAAGACAACAGCGATCCGGAAGGTTACAAAGACGAAAAGACGAAGACTCAGATTCAGGCAGGCAAAGTGCTGCTGTCGATCAAGACTAAAGAAGCGGCGACCGAAAAGGACTTTGATCCGGAAGAACTGAAGAAG
>JANMEV010000180.1:0-8350 GCA_031377305.1 Planctomycetota bacterium
CGTGAAATGGCGACTCAGGCATCGCAGCTTTCCAACGCCCTGGTCGCTCAAGCCAATCAATCAGCGGCTCAGGGAAAGACGCCGGAAGCGCAGAAGAAGTTTGCCGAAGCCCAGCAGAAGCTGAACGAAGCGGCGGCCAAAGGCCATTCAGCGCAGGAGCACCAACTGCTGCTGGAGTTGACTCAAACGGCACAGGAAGCCAAAACGGCTCTGGCGGAAGCGACAGCAATTTTACAACAGGCAAAGCAACAGGCTCAGACGGGCAAGGATGAAAAAATCCACGCCGATGACAATGCGCGGGAGGCTCAGAAGAAAGATTCCGAAAATCGTCGCCAACAGTTTCAGGAGCAGCAGAAGCAAATGGCGAACGAGACGGTCAAACGAGCAAACGACGTCAAGCAGCGTGCCGAACAGGCCGTTCAGAATGCCACTCAGGCCGCGACAGCCGCAGACACTCGCCTGCAGCAGGCAAAGGATCAGCTCAACGCCAAACCGGATGACGCTGGTCTAAAAGATAACGTCGCTCGGGAACAGATTCGACAGTCCCATGAGCAAAAGAAACTGGCTCGCGCAAAGGACGCTCTTCAACAGGCCGACCAGAAATCGCAGCTTGAAGCGAAGCGAGCCGAAGATGTGCGGAACAAGACACAGCCAGCATTGGATGCTCAGAACCCGGCGACTCAACTGGCCGACCAGTATGCCGATGAGGCTCTCAAAGTGGCAGGCGAGTTGTCTCAAAAGGCTGAACAATTGGCGGCCGCGACGAACTTTGGAAATGAACTTTCGCCTCAAAGGAATCAGTTGGCATCCGCCAAACAACTGCAGAAAGACGTGACTCGGGATGTTGCCACTGCCGGTGAAGACGTTTCGCGAGCCGCGCGTCACGAACGGCGTTTGAATAATGCGGCGGTCGCTCTTCCATTGCAGAATGCTGCAAATGATATCCAGCAGGTGGCTCGCAACGAGGCGGCTAATGCGGAACAACAATTGAAGGCGGCCACTGGCGAAGCCGAACAGGCTGAAGCCAACGTCGCTGCGAATCCGCAGAACGCTGCGGCTCAGCCAAACGGGCAGACGCTGGAAGCTCAGCAGGATCTTGTAATATCAGAAAAAGCAATTGCACAGCGGGCCGATGATTTGACCGCTGTTCTTGATCCGCTGCTGGCTGCAGCCGCGGCCGAAGCCAATCCAGATAAAGGTGTCCCGGATACGGCGGCAGCAGGAGAGACTCCTGCAGGAACGCCGTCGCAGACTGAGCAGCAACAAGCTGAGCAGCAACAAGCCGGGCAGCAACAAGCCGGATCAGAAGTACAGTCGGCTGCAAATCAGTCAGCCGCGGCGCCCGTGACGCCAGTGACGCCTGAGCGGGCGGCACGTGGTCAACAATTGGCGAGAACACTGGATGAGCTGGATCGTCAGCAGGCCGCTGCTGCGACCCAAGCCGCTCAGCCGGGACTGCCGCAGCAAAGTTCACCATCGCGTCTTGATACTCTTGCTCAGGCGGCTCGATCTCAGCAAGCGGCTCAGGCGGCAGCAAGAATTCGAGCTCAACATCAAGCGGCTCATGCGTTAAGTGAAGGCGGGCATGAGAGCTCCGATGCTGCTGGTGATGCTGCTCAAATGGCACGGTTCAATGTTTCGTCGGTGAACCGAAAGGAAGGCACCGAATGGGGCAAACTGCGCAATCAGTCTGCAGAAGATCTAACGAAAGGAAAGTCTGAAGCGGTCTCTGAAGAGTATCGCAAAAGCGTCGAGACCTATTTCCGAGTTCTTGCTGAGCGAGCAAAGAAGAAGAGATAATCCTCCTTCGTATGACGCCAGAAAGGCGCAATGAACGCTGGCCAGTCGAATAAGCTCATTTCACTGCAGTATGAGATGGATCGGCCGCAAACTGGTGCAATCGCAGCCACTCCAGGGCTCGCGCTGACCAATCCTTCGAGCCCGGTGCGCCGGGACGTGGACGCATCCCAAATCCGTGGCCGCCTTTCTCATAGATATGCAGTTCGGCCGGAACTCCTTTGCGAACGAGTTCCACAAACAGCAGTGCACTGCCTTCCGGCGGGGATGCTTTGTCATCAACGGCCTGAGCAATAAAGGTTGGAGGCAGTTCGGCGTTCAGATCGATATCGGACCGGATCGCCTTCGTTGAGGAGTCCAGCACCTGATACGGATAGACGAGCAGCATGGCACTTGGTTTGATTCGATCGGCGTTTCCTTCGAAAGCAATCTCCGGTTTGCCGGCAGTGGCCACCAGCGCAGTCTGACCGCCTGCTGAGAACCCAAGGACTCCAATTCGATCTGGATCGATATGCAGTTTAGCAGCGTCTTCACGGATCGTCAGAACTGCCTTTTGCAAATCCTGAACGGGGCCCAACACAGGATTCGGATGTTTGTTCGTTGGGGTCCGATACGCCAACTGGATTCCCACAATGCCTTGCGAAGTCAGCCAGCGACAAACGTCTGAGCCCTCATGCTCGTCCGCGAGTCGACCGAAACCACCGCCCGGAACCACGAGTATCGCGGCTCCGGTGGCGAGTTCTCGAGGTGGCTCATAAACGAAAAGGCGTGGAATCGAAACGTTGAATCGGCGTGTCAATCCATCATCTGCTTTGACGAGCGACTCTGCTGGTGTCGCACTCACCGTTGGTTCCGGATGTCCGCCTGGCCAGAGGACGATCTCCTGCGGTGGACTTGCGGTCGATACCTGAATTGACATGGTCCAGACAAGGATGCTCAGCAGGAAATTCATTGATGGGCCTCAGGGGACGCCGGGAATCGATGATTCCAGGGACTCGCGGTTGCAAGGATTAATTCATCATCTGAGAACAGTATGGATATCGCGAGGGCTTTGCCAGCCCCACTTCAATTCGGCTTTGCACGCGGGCCCTCAGAGAAATCCGTTGACCTGTATCCCCGATGACCGGGAATTTCTTGCGTTCTGCAAAGCCAAAGAAGAGTCTCATCGGCTGATGTGCATCCGCGATCTGTTGCTTTGTGCGGCTCGCCGAAATAACCTCAGCAGTTTACGTGGCATCTTTGCGGCAACCCAGTTCCCTTGAGCCTGAGGCGCTAGCCGTTTTGTATAAGAACCGTTCGACTACCACGCGGTTAATTGAATCCTAACCCGCTGCGTCAGCGAGGGATTGTTGTTGAACAACGGCAAATCTCATCCCTCACTGACGTTTCGGTTTGTGAACACCCATTGATTCCACAAATCGGCTAGCGCCTCAGGCTCAGAACAACAATTCGTCTTAAGAACACAGAACACAGAAGTCAGTTCTCATGGATATTCCTCGTATCGTTGCCGCGTTGCAGCAAGCTTTGCCGTCGGTGGTTCGCTGGAGCGGCGCGGTTGCGGCTCGGATGCGGCAGTTCAACATTGCCGTCGACGGAAAACATTCCGGTAACGCCAACACCGACGCTTTGACGCTGGCCGATCTGTCGGTTCAGGAACTTCTCGTCGCTGCGCTGCGGGATGCTGATCCGATTTTGCGTACGTGTCGAGTCGAAGGCGAAGAAACGACCGGAGACATGGCTCTGTTTGATTCACAAAGTCGGCTGGCGATCGCCATCGATCCCATTGACGGAACGAAGCAGTACCGTGACAAAACGGGCAACGGCTATTCCATCATCGTCCACGTGCATGACGATTCTACGCCCCATTATTCTCTGGTTTTTGCACCGGAAATGGGGCCGACAGGGACATGGGTTGAGGTCACTCAAAATCGAATCGTCTGCGGTCCGGACGATCCATCTCGTACCGCACGGCAGGTGCTGGATTCGATGCCAGACTGCAGCGGGCGACTTGATGAGCTCGGGCCAGGAATCTATCTGATAGGCTTTCAAAATCGTGATTCGCAACGAGCCAAAGAAGTGAGCGAACTCAAGGTTCACGGACGGTCGCTGAAGGGTCAAACGTCGGACGAAATGAAGGGCAGCATCTATCCGTTGATGACTACGGGAGAATATGCTGGATCACTGATTCATTCGCCGAATATTTACGACTTTCCGGTGTCGATGCATATCGCTCGCGTGCGAGGCGGCGACGCGGTTTGGGTCCACAACCGTCAGCCCGTTCACTACCGCGAACTTTGGATGGACACGCGTGCTGGGATGTTGCGATATCCGGGCATTGTGGCCTGTAGTGAAGATGCTGCCGTGATTGACGAGCTGTGCAAGCTTTCCAGAGATTGGAGCCAGGTTCGATATGAAGCAGAATGAAACGCCCCTTTTGAGCCCGAGGCGCTAGCCGATACCACCTCAACCTTCCCCTCATTTCCCCTTTGTTCGAGTTTCAGGAATCACGATGCTTGCCGGACATTTTGTTAGCCGACGCCAGGTGCAATTGGTCGATATCGCCGAACCCGTTCTTCCCCCCGCCAGTGAGCTGCCTGGGCAGATCCTGTTTCAGCCGGAGATGACTTGCCTGTGTGGCTCGGACCTGCCGTACTTTGATGCGGATTTCGAAGGCCATCCAATTCCCTATCCGCAGCCTGTCGGAATGTCTCTGCACGAGATGGTTGGCACGGTCGTCGGGACGAACGGCAGACAGTGGGAACCGGGAACTCGAGTGCTCGCCGTTCCAATCGGCCAGCACGGTCTGTTCGAACGCTTCGTCCTGCCAGAAGATCGAGCCATCTCGCTTGCGCCGGGTCTGTCTGACGAAATGGCCATGCTCGCTCAGCCGTTTGGGACAGTCGTCTTCGCGTTGAAGAAGCTGCCCAACATGATCGACCGCGATGTGCTGGTATTGGGACAGGGGCCGATCGGCCAGATGTTCAACGCCGGTCTTCGAAACATGGGTGCTCGAAGAATCATCGGAGTCGATCCGATTGAATCACGAGTACGACTGAGCAAAACGATGGGAGCCACGGACACCGTTTGTGCGACGGGCAAAGATGCGATCAATGCGGTGAAGGACATTCTGGGCGGCGACCTGCCCGAGATCGTGATCGAAGCCGTCGGCCATAAAGCTCAAGCGTTCAATGAGGCTGTTGATCTGACGAAGGCGTTTGGTCAGATTCTGTTCTTTGGTGTGCCGGCAACGACGATTGACGGAGTCGCATTGCGAGCGGCAATGATGAAAAACCTGACGATCAGCACCAGCCTGCATCCCGATTTCGACCGTACGTTTCCTCTGGCGATGCAATGGATTGCGGAAGGCCGAGTGAATCTGGCGCCGATTATCACGCACCGCTTTCTGCTCAAAGAGCTTCAGACGGCATTCGACACGTTCCGCGATCGCGTGGATGGGGCTCAAAAGGTCCTGGTTGTGTTTCCATCTTGGAAAAAGGCGTAGCATGAGGGCTGCGGCAGAATGAAGAGTACCTGTTGAGCCTGAGGCGCTAGCCGATCTGAAGCCGAGAAATCGGCTAGCGCCTCAGGCTCACCTGGAGTGCATTCGCTGGATTTGTTTCTGCCGCCTGCGTTGAGAGAGCTGACCGCCTTCACTCGTCAAAGCCACGTGTCGATACCCAGTTTTGTTCCTTCCCTTGATTCAACGAAAAGCTGATGGCCACTGAAATCTGCGATGTCATTGTAATGGGATGCGGCGGCTTTGGTTCGTCGGCGATGGCTCACCTGGCCCGGCGAGGCCTGAAGGTGATTGGCATCGATCGATTCTCACCGCCTCACGATCAGGGAAGTTCGCACGGCGAGACGCGGATTATTCGAAAGGCCTACTTCGAACATCCCAACTATGTTCCACTCCTTCACCGAGCGTGGACGTTGTGGGAAGAATTGTCCGACGAATCGAATCAGTACCTCATTCAGCGACGTGACCTGCTGATGTCGGGGCCGCCGGGTTCGGAAGTCACGGAAGGCGCTCGGCAATCGGCTCGCCTGCATGGACTCTCATTGCAGGACTTGACTCCTGTCGAAGCCCTCAAGCGGTTTCCAATGTTCCATCTTCCGGCCGATCACACCATGACGGTTGAATCCACCGCCGGAATCCTGTGGGCCGAAAAGTGCGTCGCCGCTCACCTGCGACTGGCGATGAGCGAAGGAGCGGTCTTGAAGACCGGTGAGACGGTTCTGAGCGTTCAGAAGTCTGGCAGCGATGGGCTTACCGTGCGGACGGATCGAACAACGTACTCAGCCGCGGCCGGAGTGATCACATGCGGAGCGTGGACTCCTTCGTTGCTTCCGGAATACGCACGATTGATCTCGATCAAAAGGAAGACGCTGTTCTGGCATCCAATTCAATCGGCCGATTGGGCGAATGCCGAACGTGCTCCCATGTTCCTTCTCGACCTTCCGGAAGGGCAATTCTATGGATTGCCCAGCGTTGACGGCAAGACGATCAAGGTCGGCGAACACTCCGGTGGAGAAACCGTTGACAATCCGTCGATGCTTTCTCGCGAAGTTCGTGATGATGACGCGGAACCAATTCAGAAGTTTGTGACAAGGCACCTGCGCCAGGTGGAGCCTCAGGCGCTGCGGTCTTCGGTCTGCATGTATGCGATGAGCCCCGATGGACATTTTCTGTTCGACCGGCTGCCCGATATGCCATTGGTTGTGGGGGCTGGGTTCTCCGGGCACGGTTTCAAGTTTACCAGCGTCCTCGGCGAGGTTGCGGCTGATTTGATTCAGCATGAAAGGTCGTCGTTTGATCTGCAGTTTCTGTCCGCAGCGCGGTTCGACGAGTGAGTGGATGAGAAGCACGGCTGATTAGGAAATCGGATTTCTGCTTTGTTGGATCAGAATGTTAGAGCAGATCGTGCTACGGCAGCAGAAAGAATCCCATGGCCTACAGCAAGAGTCTGGCGGAGCGTGTTCGGCACCTGATTGGGCGTCAGCGAGGGCTCACAGAAAAGCGAATGTTCGGAGGCATCGGCTTCCTGCTCTACGGAAATCTTGTTGTCGCGGTTTGGCTCGATTCGCTAATCGTCCGGCTGGGGATTGAAGCGGCAAATGAAGCGATGGAAGAACCGTACGTCAAGCCGTTTGATCTCACTGGAAAAGCCATGAAAGGCTGGGCGATGATCGAAGCAGATGGCGTAGACTGCGATCATCAACTGGAAAGCTGGATCCAGCGTGCAGTCGCGTTCGTGCGGACTCTCGATCCAAAGATGGAGTAACAAGCAACCGCGTAAATGCCCCGGCATCATCAGGCATCGGCTGAAGAAATCCGCAGCAGCGTTTTTCCCGCGACGGCAGAATTCTCCGCCGATATCACGGCATGGCCAATTTGATCAAGAGAATACGACGCCGCGATCTCGGAACTCAGGACGCCGTCCATGATGAGTTTCGTCAACCGATTCACAAGTCGAAGTTTGAAGAGAAGTCCCTGAGTGCTCATGAAGTTACCGAGCCAGAAACCCTCAACCTGGCTACTGGTCGTCATCAGCGTTCGAGGGGAAAACTGAAGTGGTTCACCGCTGAGAGTTCCAAAAGCCAGCATTCTTCCGCTGAGTCCAAGGCTCCGCACAACGGCCGAGCCAGTCGAGCCGCCGACGGCATCGACGGCATAGCGAATTCCTTCTTTACCTGTCTTTTCGCGAATGCTTTTCGCAAACGAATCCATCTGCTCGTCGCTGCCATTGAACACTTCGACGTGGTCGGCCCCCATTCGTCGCAACTCGTCCGCTGCTTCCGGACGACGCACGACGTTAAATGTTCGGAACCCGCAGTGCTTTCCCAAACGCACGATCATCTTCCCAAGCGCGGATCCGGCGGCTGTTTGCAGAAGCCACAGTCCCCGCGGCACTTTCAGAACCTCGCGAGTCATCACCCAGGCAGTTGCAGGATTCACAAAGAAGGTGGCCGACTGTTCAACAGACAATCGACCGCTGATCGGAATGACCTGAGCCGACGGCACGATCGAGTACTCCGCCCAGTTGCCTCCTTTTTGGTTAAGCACGACCGCCCGCTTACCTCGAAACAGGGTCCCTCGGAGGCCACCGCCTGACTCTTCAACTACTCCAACGCCCTCGAATCCTGGCGTCGCCGGACATTGAGCGGATAGCGTGTATTGACCTCGAATGTACATCAGGTCCGAAGGATTGACGGGAGCCGCCAGCATTCGGACCAGAACCTCCCCGTTCTGCGGCCGCGGCTTTTCAATATCCATCGTTTGCAGGACATCAACCGGAGATCCAGGAGACGAGAATCGAACGGCCTTCATTCAACACCTTCTTTGAGCTTATACGCTGGCATTTCAAACGCTTGACGAATCGCCGCCGCCAATCGCTGCAAGTCGAATGGCTTGCTGAGGACGGGGAGCGGGTGCTCTCCATTCCAGTCGGTGGTTGCAGTATCGGTGCGGTAGCCCGACATCAAGGCAAACCGAATCTTCGGTTGAAATTCGTGAATTCTGCGAACGAGCTCCCAGCCATTCATTTCCGGCATC
>JANMEV010000217.1:0-1632 GCA_031377305.1 Planctomycetota bacterium
AACGTTATCGTCGACTATCCCACGCGCGATGAAGAGGCTGAGATCATCGATCGCACAACATCCACTCGCTCCGCAAAGCCCGAGCCCGTCGTGTCCGGCGCGGAGATTATCGAATGCCAGCAGACCGTTCGGCTGGTTCCGCTGCCTGATCATGTAAAGAACTTTGTACTGGATCTGGTGCGATCGGCTCGCCCCAAGGATCCTTCAACAGCGCCTTGGGTTCGCGAGCTGATTGACTGGGGGCCGGGGCCGCGAGCCTGCCAGCAACTGGTGCTCGCTGCCAAAGCTCGAGCGTTGCTGCGAGGCCGCCATCATGTGACTCGCGACGATGTTGAAGCGTTGGCGTTCCCTGTTCTGCGTCACCGCATCGTCCCCACATTCAGCGCCGAAGCAGAAGGCGTGAGCGTCGACGATCTGATTCGGCGACTGCTGAAAGAACTGCCAAAGCCGTCGAAGAAGGCGTTGTGAATGACCAATGAGTCGCATTGGGGATTGGTAGATGGTGACTAGTAACTGGTAAATGGTGACTGGTCACGGTGCAAGGGTCGTCTCGAATTCTTCATTGGTCATTCTTCACTTAGTGATTGGTCATTCTCCGCTCTCATGCCTCACGCTTCTGAAATACTCTCCCCCGGCGACATCTCTCGATTCTCCAACCTGCAGGTTTTGGCGAAGGGAGTGGTTGAGGGATTTTGTTCGGGCTTGCATCGCTCGCCGCATAAAGGCTTCAGCGTTGAGTTCAAGGAGCACCGATCGTACGTTCGAGGCGACGACATTCGTACGATCGACTGGAAGCTGTTCGGCAAGACGGATCGGCTTTACGTTCGCGAGTACGAAGAAGAGACAAATCTTCGTTGCACCATTCTGCTCGATTCCAGCGGCTCGATGGCATTCAGCGGGTCACGCAGCAACGGCAGTACCAAGCACGACTACGCTGTACGGACCGCCGCGTGTCTTGCCTACCTCATGCTGCAACAACAGGACAGCGTTGGACTGGTCACGTTTGACAGACAGGTTCGCCGCTACATTCCGCCGCGGGCTCGGCCAAAGCACCTGCAGGCGATCATCAACGAACTCAAAGTGCAGAAGCCGGAATTCGAAACGGAACTTGGCGATGTCTTTCACGAGATGGTTGTGAAGATGCATCGCCGCGGGCTGGTTGTGATTATCTCGGATTTGTTCGGAGACGTTGATCGTCTGATGAAGGCGTTGGCTCACTTCCGTCATGCAAATCATGAGGTCATCGTCTTTCAGATCTGGGATCCGGACGAACTGGATTTCCCGTTTCGGCAATGGACTCAGTTTGCATCGCTGGAGTCCGCTTCAAATCGACATCTCGTCGACCCGGCGCAGATTCGTCGCGCGTACCTGGAGAAGCTGGCTCAGTTTCGTGATCAGCTCGCCAGCGGCTGCAATCGACAGCGAATCAGCCTTGTTCCGATGACCACCGACCAGCCGCACGCCGATTCGCTTGCTGCGTATTTGGCGTTAAGGAGGGGCCGATGAGTTATGTCTCGGCCCAAAGGGCCAGCAAATTCATCAGGGCGATGCCCTGGGCTGTCTTAGTACTGACCCGTTGGGCCGAAACGCAATCGGAGGAACAAGAATGACGTTCCTGAACGGCGCGCTGGC
>JANMEV010000321.1:0-14986 GCA_031377305.1 Planctomycetota bacterium
GCACCGGCGACGAGTGCTCCCATGTCGAGCGCGAAGACTTTCTTGTTCTTCAGGTTCTGAGGCACGTCACCGAGCACAATTCGATGAGCCAGTCCTTCGACAATCGCGGTCTTACCTACGCCCGGTTCGCCGATCAGCACCGGGTTGTTCTTGCGTCGACGTGACAGCACCTGGATGACTCGTCGGATCTCCGTGTCGCGGCCGATAACCGGATCGATCTTGCCCTGGCGAGCGAGCTCAACAAGATCCTTGCCATACTTCTCGAGTGCCTGAAATTTCTCTTCCGGATTCTGATCCTGCACAGTTTGTCCCCCTCGAATTTGTTTCACTGCTTCGAGCAGATCTTTTTCTTCGATGCCGTTGAGTGTGAGTAGTCGCTTGGCCTGATCGTCCACCTGAGTCAGCGCGATCAGCAGATGTTCGGTCGACGTGTATTCATCGCCCATGGAGTCGGCTTGCTTCTTCGCCGCGGTCAGCACCTTCATCGCTTCCGTCCCAGCGCCGATCGGTTCATCGCTGGGCGGATATTGCGGCAATCGCGTGAGTTCCCCTTCGACCATTTTCTGCAGTTGCGGAATCTTGATGCCCAGCTTCTGCAGAATCGAAGTCATCAACCCACCTTCTTCGTCGAGCAGCGACTTCAGAAGATGCAGCGGTCGAAGAAACTTGTGGTTCTTCTTCTCCGCAATCTCCTGAGCTCGCTGAATGGCTTCAGACGCTTTGACGGTGAGTTTTCGAGGATCAAAGGCCATGGTGGCAAACTCCGTAAGACAACTCCGCGGGCGCGACAAGAAGTGACCGCTTCGACACTGAATCAGCCGTGTGTGACCTCTCGTCTCACTTTACTCGATCCACGCGGCGTTTCAGGAGAAAGCAGTTTTCGTGCCTGTCAAAATGAACGTGCTTTTTTCGCAGCGCGGTCGGCAAAGAGGGCCACAACGGCAGTTATCTTGCGGCCCAATGGACGTTGCTGCACTTTTGGCAGCAATCGCAAAACAGCCTGAGCTTCGACAGGTGGGCGGAACTGCCACAAGGTTAACCGCAAACGTCTCATCAAACCAGCAAAGGCTGCGCGACACGTGCCGCGGTGGCGAGAGTTGAAGAACGTCGATGAACTGACCCCGAGCACCATGTCCCGGTCTTGTTCATCGGCATGTCACTGACTTTACGTGTTCAACGATATGGGACATCAAAACGTGCCCTGGTCACTCGATTTCCAGCGTATTCACCAGTAATGTCCAGAGAGACTTTGGAACTTGATCAATGATTGCGGTCGCTCGTGGTCCCAGGAATGGCGAAAGGTTTCATCGTGCAGATAAGCATCGGATCTCCAAACCAATTCGAATCCGGAACTACAACATGAATCAAGATCACCGCTCCATTTTGAAGCTGAGTCTCTTCGCCTTTCTTGGTGCTGCCTTGTCGTCTGCCGCTGCGTCTGATGAGAAGGTCCCATCAGGCACAGTTCGAGTTGCGCAGGACCAGATCGCTCTGTATACGTTCGAAGCGATGAGCGATGGCATCGTTCGAGATCGATCTGAGTTTGGTGAGCCGCTGAATTTGAGAATTGATAAGCCTCAGAACACACTGGTTCGAAACGGAAAGATGTTTGTTTCGTCGTCCGTGTCGATGGCTTCAGATGGACCGGCGACAAAGGTGATCGAGGCGGTTCGGCAGACGCGAGAACTCACGATTGAAGTCTGGATGAAGCCGCTCGATTTGAAGCAGTCCGGCCCGGCTCGCATCGTCAGCTTGTCCGGTGATACATCGCAGCGAAATTTCACACTGGGCCAGGACAAAGGTCGACTGGACGTCCGATTGAGAACATCGTCCACGGACAACAACGGCATTCCATCCACGGCTGGTCCGGAGAATTCGCTCGCGACGACACTGACTCATGTTGTGTTTACTCGATCTGCAGGCGGCGACGCGTCGCTGTATCAGGACGGAAAGAAAATCGCCAGCAGCAACGTATTGGGAGATTTCATCAACTGGAGCAACGATTTTCGTCTCTCCATCGCGAACGAAATCACCGGCGACCGACCATGGTTGGGCGATCTGCATCTCGTCGCACTCTACAAGCGCGCGTTGAGTAAATCAGAGGTGAATCAGAACTACGCCGCGGGCGTTCCCATGGCGACAGATTTCGCCAAACTTCTGCCGCCGGCTCATCAGGGGCCGGTTGACTTCGTGCGAGACATTCAGCCGATCTTTCGACAACACTGTTTCGACTGTCATTCGGCGGATCATGAAGACGGCGGCGTGAATCTCGGAATCCACCAGCGAGCAATCCAAGGCGGTCATGATGGCCCCATCTTCGAAGTGGGAAACAGCGCAAACAGTCGATTGATTCATCTTGTCGCGGCCGTAGATTCGAAGTTGATCATGCCGCCGGAGACCGGTGGCTTGAGCAAACAGGAGATCGGCTTGCTGCGAGCATGGATTGATAAGGGAGCTTTGTGGCCAGATGGAAGCGATGTGGCCGATCCGCGTGAAGAGAAAGCGAAGACTCACTGGGCGTTCAAACGTTTACAGGAGGTCGCTGTGCCAGCGGTTAAGAACGCCGTGTGGTCGCAGGACGCCGCGACAAGTGAGCCGCAAGGCGCTAGCCGCGGGTGTCAGACTCCGATCGACAATTTCGTCCTCGCCAAACTGGAAGAAGCGTCGCTAACGCCTCAGCCATCAGCCCCTGCAAGAGAACTGATTCGACGGATCAACTTTGACCTCATCGGCCTGCCGCCGACGCCGGAAGAAGTTAATGCCTTCTGTGCTGCCATGGAGAAAGATCGAACGGCAGCAATCAACGAACTTGTCGATCGATTGCTTGCGAGTCCTCATTATGGCGAACGTTGGGGACGGCATTGGCTGGATGTGGCTCGCTATGCCGACAGTGATGGACAGGAGAGTGATCGCGATCGGCCGACGGCGTATCACTATCGCGACTTCGTCATTCGATCGCTCAACAACGACATGCCATACGATCAGTTCATTCGCTGGCAGATTGCGGGCGATGAGTACGATCCGGCCAATCCCGAAGCGGTCGCAGCAACAGGATTTCTTGCCGCCGGTCCGTTTGCCGCGTTGCCCGATCGACTGATGGAAGACGAGCGGCTCCGCAATCGTTATAACGAACTTGACGACATGCTGTCGACAATCGGCACCGGTTTTCTTGGACTGACTCTGGGCTGTGTTCGCTGTCATGATCACAAGTACGACGCGATTCCCGCGCGAGACTACTACAGCTTGATGAGCGCGTTTCATGGTGGCGAGCGGGCTGAAGTGCCGCTGGGCAATACGACTGAAAAAGTTCTGTCTTATCGGGATCTTGGTCCGGAGCCTGGTCCAACGTGGCTCTTCCAGCGTGGCAATTATTACGATCGAGATCAGCAAGTGTCGCTGGGTTTTGTTTCTGTACTGACGAGCGGCAAATCGCCGAGCGACTATCTTGTGACGGCTCGTGAACTGAGTCCCTCCAAACAAACCACCAACCAGCGGCGAGCAATGGCGGACTGGATGACAGATGTGGCTCACGGTGCCGGTGCGTTGCTGGCTCGAGTGATCGTAAATCGCGTCTGGCAACATCATTTTGGACACGGCATCGTGAGAACTCCGGGCGATTTCGGAGTGCGTTCAGAGGCTCCATCACATCCAGAATTGCTCGAATGGCTGGCTCATGATTTTGTGCAGCATGGCTGGCAGATCAAACGACTTCATCGTCTGATTCTGCAAAGTGCCGTCTATCAGCAAAGCAGCCATCTTGCGGACGTAACCACCGCGACATCGCCGCACTCCGATCCCGACAACCGGCTGCTCTGGAAGTTCTCGCTGCAACGTATTGAAGGTGAAATCCTTCGCGACTCGATGCTGGCGGTCAGCGGGACCTTGAACGCAAAGTCGTACGGTCCGGCCGTCAAACCGCCGATTGCCGGCGAAGCGATTGTGGCACGCAATCTGAAGGACGGCTACCCCGACAAGATTGAGGACTCGCCCGAGATTCGCCGCCGTTCAGTCTATCTCTTTCACAAGCGAGTCGTCCCGTATCCGCTGCTGCAGGCGTTCGACAAACCCGACGCTCAGCAAACCTGCAGCCGCCGCGATCATACCACCGTTGCACCTCAGGCCCTGGCATTACTGAATGATCCGTTCGTACGCACGGCCTCGTCTGAGTTCGCCGATCGATTGATGAAACAGCATCCCGATGATCTAAAGTCGCAGGTTCGACTGGCTTATCAGCTCGCGTTATCACGAGAGCCCGAGGAAGATGAGTTGTCCGCTGCGGAAGCGTTCGTCGTTGAACAATCGAACTCTCGCAAGGCCCTCATAGATTTTTGCCAAACCCTCTTTGCGCTGAACGAGTTTTTATACGTGGATTGATTCTTCTGGTTTCCAAACGTCGCTTCCATCCACACAAGGTGGATGGCGAGCGTTGCCTTGCACCCTGGTTCGCCCGGGTGGAGGACAATTTGGAAACCAGATAGACTTCGGACGCCGAAGTCATTAAAGCATCCGGGAAAATTCTATGAACCGTCTCCAATTGTCTCACTGCCATCGCTTTGAAACCATCATCAACCGACGGGAATCGCTTCAACGAGCAGGTGGGGGATTTGGCGGATTGGCCCTGGCGCAAATGATGGCGAATCATGAAGTGCGGGCTGCGGAGGATCTCAATCCGCTGGCTCCGCGAGCGGCGCACTTTCCGGCGAAAGCAAAGTCGATCATCTGGCTGTTTATGGAAGGGGCTCCCAGTTCGGTCGACATGTTTGATCCGAAGCCAGAACTCACCAAACGCGATGGTCAGACGATTGCGATTGATGTTTTCAACGGAAGTCCGGGGCCGTTGATGAAGTCGCCGTTTTCGTTCAAGCAGTACGGTGAAAGCGGCGCGTGGGTTTGCGATCGCTATACAAACGTCGCAAAGCATGTCGACGATTTTGCATTCATCAAATCACTGCACAGTGATTCGAACGATCACGTCCCGGCTCTGTATCAGATCAATACCGGCATCGCGCGGCCTGGGTTTCCGGCGGCTGGAGCCTGGTTCACGTATGGACTCGGCAGTGAGAATCAAAATCTTCCCGGCTTCGTGGTGCTGGGCAACAATCAGGGCATCAAAGGCGGCCCGTTAAACTGGCATTCAGGATTTCTTCCGGCTGCGCATCAGGGCACGCTGTTTCGATCCGAAGGCAATCCGATTCTGAATCTGACTCGCCCCAGCGATGTGACTCGCGAAGATCAGCGACGTCAGCTTGATCTCATGGCAAAGCTCAATGCGAAACATCTTGAAGCTCGGCCCGGCGAAGCGGAACTGCTCGGACGTATTCAGTCGTTCGAGCTCGCGTATCGAATGCAATCCGACGCGGCGCAGATGGTTGATTTCTCGACGGAGACTCAGGCCACTCGGGACATGTACGGCGTCGATCAGAAGGAAACGAAGTCGTACGGATCCAAGTGTTTGCTGGCTCGCCGACTGGTCGAAAGTGGCGTGCGATTTGTGCAGGTCTATAGCGACGGGGAATGGGACGCTCACAGCAACCTGACGGAGAATCACTCGGGGCATTGTCGAGCGACAGATGTTCCCATCGCGGGCCTGTTGACTGATCTGAAGGAACGCGGACTGATGGAATCAACGCTCGTCATCTGGGGTGGCGAATTCGGTCGCATGCCGGTTTCACAAGGCAAGGACGGTCGAGATCATAATCCTCAGGGCTTCATGGCCTGGATGGCCGGCGCTGGCATCAAGGGTGGTACAAGCTTCGGTGAGACCGACGAGATCGGCTACAAGGCGGTTGTCGATCCGGTGACCGTCCATGATCTTCACGCCACGATGATGCATTTGCTGGGAATGGATCACAAGCGTCTGACATTCCTGCACAACGGCCGCGAGTATCGGCTGACGGATGTGGCCGGTGAAGTGCTGCACAGGATTCTAGCGTAGACAGTGGCGCTGATCAGCGAACGCTGATGTCCATCGATGCTGTGTTTTCACTCACTTCAAACGCTGCCTGGCTGAATGTTGGCGGGCCGAGAAGTGATCTTGCGTTGTTGGAAAAACCGTAGGGGTCGGTCGGTAAACCGAAGCTGTTCTTTGACAGCTTTCCGTCACCGTTGAGGTCCTGAAAGACCGCAATCGCGGCTGACTGGTTGTTCGGCAACGAAAGCGAAAAATCAACGTTCTCCGAAGCGATCGGCACGGTGGTTGTTTTGTGGCTGTTCTCAGGTTTTGGGAAGCCGTCAGCCGAATCGAAAACGGCGACATACAAGGTCGATGACTGGTTCTTCAGGCCCGACACGTGGACGGTAATGTCTCGTGTCGATATAGAAGCGATGTCGCTCTCCAAACTCTCTTCAACGTTTGTCCCAGCGTTTGTTGCGGACACAGGGGTATTTGGCAAAAGTGGACTCTTCATCGGTTCAGCGTAGCCAGGCAGTGGCGTTATGGGAGGCAAGGATCCAGACTTTTTTGAAGTGCCGGATGTGCTGTCGTGGTCGAAGTAGAGCAGAACGCCGCATGCAAGGCATGTGATCGTCAGCAATGTCACGATAGGATTGAGGCGTCGCATAGATTGGCCTTGGTAAACTTGTAGATCCGCAAATCTCTCGCGGCTTGTTGACTTAATGGATTTTCACAACCCGAAACGTCAGTGAGGGATAAGATCTGCCGCGTTTTTCAACAACGATCCCTCGCTGACGCTTTTTGAAGTTGCGCATTTTCAGGCCCGACGGGCCGACACAAGGGCGGATGTGTCGGCCCTTCAGGCCTGAAACTCAGTGTTTTTTGCAGTCCGGTGGCTCATGCCACCGGCAGAGGATGTGCCGGGCTTCCAGCCCTAACAAAAATGCGCAACTTCAAGACTGACGCTTCGGGTTAGGATTGAATCAACAGCCTGCTAGCTGCGGGTAGATGTCGTAAAAACAAACAGAAAACACCCGCGGCGAGCGCCTTGCGGCTCAGTCGTGTGACTCCATCGACGTTTGCTAACCGCGCTTCCAACGTCCCGACAGCAGCAGCGTCATGATTCCAAGTATCAGCGAGCTGCCCAGCAGAACGGCAACTTCGTTTTGTAGACTTGTCAGAGGCGACTGAAACCAGAACACTTTCTGGTAACCGTCCAAAGCCCAGGCGTTAAAAGTCCATCTCCCAATCTCCTTCATTCGGTCGCTCATTGCGAAGCGGGGAATCATGCTGCCACCGACGGCCGACATGCTCAAAATGATGACGACGGAAATCGCGTTCAGCTGAGCACGCGACTTGCACATCGTCGCCAGCAGCATGGCGAAACTCGCCGTGGCGGCGGCTGTGCTGAACGTCATGATGAAGAATCCGACAAGGTGTTTCGCAAGCTGAATCTTGAAGACCAGCTCCGCCCAAACAAACATCACCGTGATCTGCAGACAACCAAGCAGAAGGATCCCGAGCCATTTGCCACCCACGATGTGAAATAACCCCGCTTGGCTCACAAGGATGCGGTCCAGTGTCCCTGATTCCGCTTCCTCCAGCAGTGCGGCGGCGTTACCGGTGGACGAGAACAGCAGGAACAGCACGGCAATTCCGGCCGCGTACATGGCGATGCGAGGATTCTCCTGAGTCGCCGCCTGTGGATTTTCGACGCTGATGCTGACCGCGTTGTCGATTCCAGAGACCGGCTTTTCGCCGAGCGATGTTTCAAGCAACTCGTCGGTGGCTTGGCCGGCTTTCTGACGAGCGATTGCCCATTCTTTGGGAACGTCGGACCTGCCATTCACCGAGTTGACACCGTCGGCATCAGTGAGAAGCCATCGACTGTCCGCATCGTTTTCAAAGATCTGCGAGGGATCTTTCCCCGGATCAAAGTATCGAGCTCCGTGAGTTGGCATCGAAGTTGATGGATTGGGCGCTAGAGGATCAGGCGGCGGATCGCCTTCGTTGAGTCCGGCACCTTCTATGGAACGCTGGGCCGCTGAGCTGAGGCTGGTCAATTGCTCGGCCGCCAGCGATGCCTTCTTCTGTGCGAAGAAACCCTTCACGACGGACGTTACCATCGACACGGCCATCGGGTTCTGACCGTCCGTCACCAACTGCACCGAGCACGGCGTGGAGTCTTTGTCATCGGTCAGTGCGGCAGGAAAGTCGGCGGGCAGTTTGACAATCAGATCGTATCGGCCAGATCTCTGCGCGCCAGTAATCTGCGAGTGGACCGTCGCCTCGTCGACGAATTCCGCTTCGAGTTCATTGTCTTCGCCCGCTGGCAATGGTTCCTCGATCAGCGATGAACACTGCAACGTCGGATTCTTCTCCAGAAATCCTCGGAGTTCAACACTCAGCGCGGTGTCGCGTGTTGCGATCCAGCCGATGCGAAGTTTTTTGTCGCTGCCCGTGGCGATTCCGTTGCTGAAGATCGCCGCAAAGATGCTGAAAAACACAACGGGCATCACGAACACCAGCAGCAACTCGAGCGGATTGTTGCGAAGGCGGAGGTACAGGATGCGAAGGATCGTCAGGATCATTCCCGAAGACTCCTTCCGGTCAATTCAAGAAACACATCCTGCAGTCCGTAGCTGCGAACATCGATCTGGCGAGGCTCCTGATCGAGCTGTTTCAGGACCGCCAGAACCTGCGGTAGCTCCTTCATCGACGCCAGCGAGCACGTCGCCGATGTCCGCTGTTCATCGAACGAAAAAGCCGCCAGTGACTTCGCGTAAGGACGTTCGAATCGCAGGATGACGCGATGCGGCTGGCCGATTGTCTTCTGTACAAGTTCACTGAGCGTGCCGTCAGCGACGATCGTGCCGTGATCCATAACAACGATGCGGTCACAGCGAGTTTCGACTTCCTCCAGTTGATGCGTCGTCAGCAACACGGCCGCGCCTTCGGCGGTGAGCTGCTGCATCATTTCGTAGATCCGTTCACGGCTCTGCGGGTCGACACCAACGGTCGGTTCGTCGAGCAGCAGGATATCTGGTTCGTGCAGCACACTGCAGGCGATGTTGAGTCGTCGCTGCATTCCGCCGGACAGAGTTTTCGTCAACGATCGAGTGCGATCTTTCAACGCGGCCCATTCAAGGACTTCGCCGATGCGATGTTTCAATGCTTTGCCGCTGACGCCTTCGAGTCGACCGAAGACTTCCAGGTTCTGCTGAACGGTCAGATCCGGATAGATGGCAAGGTTTTGCGGAACCAGACCCAGCCGAACAGGACCGCCATCTTCCGGATGATCAAATGGGTGGCGAATGATCTTGCCGGAATCGGGTTTCAGAAGTCCGCAGATGCAGCGGATCATCGTTGTCTTGCCTGCGCCGTTGGGGCCGAAGAAACCGAGCAGTTCGCCTGAGCGCAGCTCCAGGGAGATGCCCTTCAACGCCTCACGTCCGCGGTATTTCTTTCGAACGTCCCGAAGCGTCAGCACGGGAGCCACAGTTGACGTGGGCGATTCCGTCATGATGTGGCCATCCCATAACTTCGCTGACGCCATTGCACGCCTTTACCTCGCGACTTGCGAATCAACGCCGACCACTGAATGATCAGGAACAGGACGATCGAAGCCGGATTCAACACACAGCCCAGCCATGCGCGGTCAAACTTGAGACAGCACAAAACGCGAGGCAGATAGCTCAATGCACAGGCCGCCACGATCGGCGTTGTAAATTCATCACCGACTGCCTCAACCCACATCGCCGCCATTCCAAGTAACGGGCAGACAAAGGCCAGCAGCATGACTACCGTCATCACAGGCAACAGGGGCATTTTTGCGAAGCCTTCGCTGGCGTTCTTCATCAACCCCGACCAAGTTTCATCGAACGATGTATACATGCGGCATGTGGCGACGTCTGACGCATCGAAGAGATCCGTCTTCAGACCAGCCATGCGATACGCTCGCGGCAACATGATTCCGTCATGCATTGATTGACGAATTGCACCGTGTCCACCGCTTTTTTCGTATGCCTGCTTTGTTGTCAGAAAGAACTGACCACAGCCAGCGGCCGCGCCAGTCATTCGTGTCCATCGCATCAGGCCAAACGGCAGGAAGCAAAGCAGAATCACATGGATCAGAGGAATCAGCATCTGCTCGCCAATCGTGACTACTCGCTGCCGAGGAAACCCGCTGAGCAGATCCGCGTTGATTCGTCGTCGCTGAGTGACCGCGCGTTGCAATGCATCTTTGGAGAGCGCGACGTCAGCATCCAAAAAGATCAGTTCGTCGTACATCGCCTGCTGAGCCAGTTGATAGCATGCAAACTGCTTGCCGCTCCATCCGGTCGGAACAGGCACGCCTCGCAGCAGTCGCACGTTCGGATGTCGGCGTGAATAGGCCTCAACGATCGCATCTGTGCCGTCCTGACTTTCATCGTCGAGCGCACAGAGGTCACACTGCACACCTGCGCTAGCCAGGACCGAATCCAGCAGCGGCCCAATCCGCAACGCTTCGTTGCGCGCGGGGATCAGCACAGAAACCTTGTACGCGCCCAACTCTTCAGCAGGCTGAGGCCAGCGCAACGCCGGCGTGCTATAAATTGCGATGCCATCTGGTGGGCTGGCGATCGCATTGTTCGCTGGTCCCACCCAACGACTTGTCTTCCGAAAAAACAGCAGGTTCACCAGAAACATGACCGAGACGAACGCGCTGGCGCCGAGAGCGGACCAGACGAAGATGGACGTTGCGACTGCGTTCATGTGAGTTCTCCCTGAACGGCCGTCGCTGACATCACATGTTCGTTGCTGTGGCGATCCTGAAATCTACGACCGCGAAGACTGGCCATCATTCGTCGCCAGAAATCGTAGACTCCACCGACACCCGCGCGGCCCATGGCGAGAGTCGTAAAACCTGCCGGGTCGCGAGCGACCGCGAGTTCGGCCAGCGATGCCTGAGTTGTTGCCAGAGCCTTTTCCAGTTCAAGCGTCCGAGCGTCTCGTTCAACCGGCAAGTCAGCGCAGACAATGGGCGACCCGAAGCGAACGAGCAGTTCGGGACAACGTTCGTTCCAGAACGTGTACTCAATCGCCGTTGGCATCGCAGTGCCACGGAACTGTGAATCGATCAGATGACTTAGTCCATTCATGAACGGCGCGGGTTGCCGAATGTCGTGAAACTTTCCCGCCGGCGTCAGCCAGAGAATCGTCTGTGTGTTCTTCAGCCGTTCACGACTGGTCCGCAAAAATTCCTTTGCGCCGCTGGCCGTGTCGCGTTCGACCGAGAAAAACCCGAGACGCTCCAGAATGGGATAACTCTTCAGGGCCTCGGCATCCATCGGAGCGGTGAATTTGCGACCGGGCAAGAGCAGATCCGTCATCAGCACGCCGGTCATCGGGTCCCACCAGCCGGGATGATTGATGAAACAAACAACTGGACCGTCTGACAAGTGAGAGAGTTGCTCATGCCCGGTCACTCGGACGGCGTTGAAATTCTTCCTCACGAAACGCCGCACGTAACGGCGAAAGCCCCAGTTCAGGATTTTGGACGGCAGGCTGGACATGTCGTTTCCCAGGGAGTGTTGGTTTCTTCATACACATCAGCCGGAACTCGCTAGCGTCCGGTTATCGTCTGATCCCAAGTCACACACTTGAGCCGCGGGTTCGTTTCCCTTTGGTTTCACTGCATGAACCCGCAGCTAGCGTTTTGCGGCTCACTGTGCTCAAGCCGCTCGAGCTTTCACGCTTTTTCCCGTCTTCGAACCGCTTCCTCGCAGATCCTGATCCACCGTATCCGCTGCGATCCAGCCGGACATCATCACCATCGGCATACCTGGTCCTGGATGCGCCGAACCGCCGGCCAGGTATAGACCCTGCATTTCGGAAACGCGATTTGCCGGCTTGAAAGCACCCATGAAACGACCATGGCTCGCCAGTCCATAGATCGCCCCGTTGAGAACGTGATAGCGTCGATCGATATCGGCCGGAGTCAGCGAGTGCTCAACCTCGATGCGATCTTCGAGATCTTCCATCCCGGCTGCTGTCTTCAATTTGTTGATGATGACGTTGCGATAAGCCGGAAGCATCTTTTTCCAGTCGTGATGCTTTCGCAGGTACGGCGTATGAACCAGAATGTACAACGCTTCGCCATTTCCCGGCGCGACTTTGTCGCCGGACAATGATGGAGCACACACGTAGCACGTGGGATCAGCCGCCGGTTCGCCCTTGCTGTAGATCTGATCGAATTCAACATGCGGATCGCGGCTGAAAACAAAGTTGTGGTGCAGAATATGGTCGTACTTTTTGCGAAGTCCCAGATACAACACGACTCCGGAGCACGCGGCTTCGAACTTTCGCTTCGACAGGAACTTGTCTGCGACTTTTTTTGGCAACAGTTCGTTGCAGGTTCGCACGGAGTCGGAATTTGAGACTACTGTTTCAGCTTTCAGCGATTCGCCGTTGTCCAAAGTTACGCCGGTGACTCGACCCGACTGCGAATCGATCGACTTCACCTGATGACCGGTCACATAGGTCACTCCCAACTCACGACCAAGTCGGACCATCGCTTCCGGAACAGCGCGAGTTCCGCCCCTCGGATACCAGATGCCTTCGTTCGTCTGCATGTGAGCGATCCCGCAAAGCACGGCGGGCGACGCTTCCGGCGACGATCCGACGTACTGCGTGAAGTGATCGATCATCTGCGCGATGCGAGCATCGGGGATATGCGACCGCACCAGGCCGGCCACCGTGCGACCAAAGCGAAGGCTCATGACATCTCGCAGAACATCCAGAGAGAATGATTCTTTGACGTTCATCGTGTCGGCGATGCCACCGACGCTCTTCCAAAAGAAGAACTTGTTGGACACTTCGTCGAGCTTCTTTGAGATCGTCATGAACTTCTCATAGCCGTTGCCTGTCTTGTCGGCTCCGGTGAAGTCCCGCAGGCGGTTCTTCATCTCGGGCAACGATTCGACAAGGTCAAACTGCTTGCCGTCTTCAAAGAAGCATCGCCACTGCGGATCGAGTCGCACCATGTTCAGATAATCTTCCAGCTTTCGACCGGCTTCGGTGAAGACTCGTCGAAGGACAGAAGGAATCGTCAAAATCGTCGGCCCCATGTCGAAGCGGTAGCCTTTGTCTTCCAGTTGAGCCGCTTTGCCGCCGAGCCATTCGTTCTTTTCAACAACCGTGACCGAGTACCCTCGCGCAGCCAGAGTGCATGCGGAGGCCAGTCCCGCCAATCCGCTTCCAATGACGATGACGTCCGATTGAGTCTTCATGATTCCGTTCCTTCGTGAGACTGTGTTTGTCTGTTGCCTGTTGAATCTGATAATCGAAATCCCGCCGACGGGCGCATTTTTGTTCTGCTCTATTGTCTTCGCCGACTTCGCCTTATCTTTATCTGCTCGATCGTCGCCTTGATCATTTTGGGAACCGCCATCAGCGACTGCAGCGGATTGGCCGCGTGTTCCAGTCGAATGAGCTGCTCCAGAACGTCTGCATCAGCACTGGTCGGTAACTGCAGATGCGGTTTGAACCAGCGGCGAGTCGCCACGATGGCCTTCAGTTGAGTCATCTCCAGCAAGCCCGCTTCGCCGCGAGTTATCCCGTGACCGCTCATTCCACGACCACCAAACGGAACCCGCGGATCGGCCGTCGGCACGATCAGGTCGTTGATCACAACGCACCCCGCGTGAATTCGGCGCGCCAACTGTTCGCAGCGTGCCGTAGAACCAAACACGGTGGCACTCAATGCGTAGGGACACTTTGCATTTTCCTGAAGCGACTGAATGTCGGACTCAACGCGGATGAACGACACGACAGGAGCGAAAATGTCCGACTGAGCCACGGACATGTTCGACGTGACATGATCCAGAATCACAACGCCGGAAAGTTCAGCCGCACTGCCATTCGAGATCGCTCCGCAGACAAGTTCCGCGCCGGCAGAAATAGCTTCGCGAATCTTTGCGACTACTGGAGCTTGCAGTGTGGGACCAGCTCGTAATGCGATCGCCGGGCCACCATTTGGATTGGGCGGTACGCTGGCGCTTCGCTGTTCCCATCCAGCAGTTCGTGCCTCGAGTTTGGCTTTGACGAGTCGCAGGATCTCGTCCGCCTGATGGTTGCGTGCGAAGACTCGCCGAGGAGCCATACAGGTCTGGCTGTTATTCAGCGTGAGGCCGAACAGTAGACAATCGCTGACCAGATTGAGATCAGCGTCCTCCAGCACGAACACGGCATCGCAGCCGGAAAGTTCCATGACTGAGGGAGTCGTCGATTCGGCAAGTTCGCGACTCACCGCTCGACCCGTGTTTGCCGATCCCGTCAGAAAGACCTTGTCGACTCCGTTTCGAATTGCCGCCGTCGCCGCGTCGGATGCTTCCGGCAGCACTTGAATCAAGTCCCGCGGCACTCCGACAGTCGTGGCCAGGGAGACCAGCGCCTGCATGGCTCGCGAACAACACGCAGCGGGCTTGATCAGAACCGCGTTCCCCGCCGCGATCGCCTGCAGTGCCTGAATGCCAGGCAGCATTAGCGGATAGTTCGACGGTGCGATGATCAGGACAGCGCCCAGCGGTTCTCGTCGCAGAATCACCGAATTCCCCCACAGCCACATTGGACGAGCACGATTGCCGACGACCTTCTCTTTCAGAATTCTCGGCGCGTCCACTTCGAGAAATCGGCACGCATCCAGCAACGGAAGAACTTCAGCCGCAAGCGTTTCGGCGAGATTCTCGCGATCGACGGTGCTTGCAAGAGTTCGCGGATCAGCCGCAATCCTCAGCCGCAGCTTCGTCAGGATGCTGGCTCGATCTCGAACCGAACGACGTGACCACTCCACCTGCGCGACTCGAGCGGAGTCCAATTGTGATCGAACACTTTCTGCAAGTTCATCACCATCCATCAGCCGCGCGGGAGCCTCGCCGAGGGACTCGGCTGAGTGCAATCGCAGGCGAATCGATGCGGCTGCGGTCGCCGTCTCTAAACCAGCCGGCCCCATCACGCAGCCCTCCGCTGAGTGGCAGGCGCCATCGGCAATGTGGAGGGCGATGATGAAGTTTCCGGAAACTGGAGCCGCAGCGCGTCGCACATCAGGCGAGC
>JANMEV010000331.1:0-5355 GCA_031377305.1 Planctomycetota bacterium
TGTGGCTACTGCTGGGGAATGTTTTGAAAATGACGAACGAGACTCAAAAAGCGATCATGTGCTACACTAAGGCCGTTGCGATTGATTCTGGTTCCAGTGAAGCACTCAACAATCTGGGGCTTCTGATTTGTAAGACGAATAACAAGGAGGGTATGGAATATTTTCGTCGGGCGATCATCGCCAATCCTGAAAATGCTCAGGCGCATAACAGCCTTGGAAACGCACTTGTTCGCGAAGGTAGCCTTGAGGCGGCTCAGAAGTCGTACCTTGAGGCGATCCGTTTGGCCGATCTGCCGGAGTCGAAAAAGAACCTTGAATACGTTCGCGAATTGCTTGAGCAGCAGACGGCACCGAAGTGAGAGGGCTCGACGTGGTCGCGTCACTGCGTGCGTCGAAACTCAACCCGAATCTTTGGGGGTGACGGTTCGCTTCTTGATCGTTCAAACCAGCGACTTCGTCGCAGCGGCGTCGTGTAACACATCGATTACATGCTGCAACATGGACTGTGTCAGTCCGGGATACACACCCAGCCAGAAGACGTGCTCAGTGACGAAGTCAGAATTTGTCAGCGGTCCGACAACTCGGTGTGCGATGTTCTGATAGGCGGGTTGTTTCAGCAGATTACCGCCGAACAGGTTGCGAGTTCCGATTCGAGCCTTTGCCAACGCCGCCAACAGAGTTGTGCGGTTGAACGACGCATTCTGTCGGATGGCCAGCGGGAAGCCGAACCAACTTGGCTGAGAACCCGGAGTGGCTTCCGGTAGAATGAAGTACTCCTGAAGATCGCTCAGGCCTTCGTAAAGCGTTTTGAAATTTTTGTTGCGAGCAACAATGAAGTCGTCCAGCTTCTCGAGCTGTGCGACGCCGACGGCGGCCTGCATGTCGGTCACTTTAAGGTTGTAACCGATGTGCGAATAGATGTACTTGTGGTCGTAGCCCGCTGGTAGCTGTCCAAGTTGCCAATCGAATCGTTTGCCACAGGTGTTGTCGACTCCCGGCGCGCACCAGCAATCGCGGCCCCAGTCACGGAAAGACTCCGCCAGGGTTTTCAGCTTGGGGCTGCTTGTCAGCACCGCACCGCCTTCACCCATTGTCATGTGGTGTGCTGGATAGAAACTGACGGTGGCAAAATCGCCGAAGGTTCCCACTCCCTGTTCATTGTATTTTGCTCCCACGGCATCGCAGCAGTCTTCGATCAGCCACAGCCCGTGCTGCTGACAAAAATCACGCACTTCCGCCACGCGGAATGGATTTCCCAGGGTGTGGGCCAGCATGACAGCTCGTGTGCGCGGTGAGAGGGCTGCTTCGAGGCGGGTGATGTCGATATTGTAGGTCGGAATATCGATGTCCACGAAAACGGGGACGAGCTGATGCTGGATGATGGGATTGACGGTTGTCGGAAATCCTGCGGCAACAGTAATGACTTCATCACCAGGTTGGAGTCTTCGATCTCCGAGCTTGGGTGACGTCAACGCCGCAACAGCAACCAGGTTGGCAGACGATCCTGAGTTGACCAGCAGAGCGTTTCGAAGCCCCATAACATCAGCGAACTGTTTTTCGAATCGATCTGCAAAGCGTCCTGTGGTGAGCCAGAAATCGAGAGACGAATCGACCAGCGAGACGATCTCCTGCGCGTCGAACACGCGACCTGAAACCGGCACAGCGGACTTGCCTGCTACGAATTCACTCTCTGGAAATGCCGCTGCGTGATACTTTGTGACGAGATCCAGAATCTGTTTTCGAAGTTCAACGGCGTCTGAAACAGAAGAGGTCTCTTGCGACGATTGGGACATGTCTTTAACAATCCGGTTGATGTTTTTTTTAGATTCTCGGGTGTCTTCATAAATTCGTGAGCCGCGAGGCGCTGGCGGCTTGTTGATTTAATGGGTTTTCACAACCCGAAACGTCAGTGAGGGATAAGATCTGTCGCGTTGCTTCAACAACAATCCCTCGCTGATGCTTCGGGTTGGGATAGGCACAAACGCGCAACTTCAAAACTGACGCACGCGTTAGGATTAAATCAACAACCTTCTAACCGCGGGCATATAGCGGCTCATTGGTGGTGAGATTGATTGAAGCAATTGATGTCATCGAGACTTTGTTCTCGCATGTTGTATTGACCGTCGCTCTGGAAGAATCTGCGATACCACAACGCCGCTCTTTCCACGGCTGCCCGAGCTGACCACACAGGACTCCAGTTCAACTCAGCGACAGCTTTGTCGATACCGAGACGAAGGCGATTCGTCTCATGAATGGCATTTGGATCGAGCTGAACACTCACAGTACCAGAGCCCCAAGTCTCAACGAACCACTCGGCGATCTGACGAACTGGTACCGCATCCTGAGGACTTGGCCCGAAGTTCCAGCCGCTCTGCCACTTTTTCTCGGGGCTATTATGCAATCTTTCGGCTAGTTGCATGTATCCTGAAAGCGGCTCCAGCACATGCTGCCACGGGCGAACATAGTTAGGATTTCGCAGAATCAGAGCTTGGTTAGATGAAAGGCTGCGAGCTGCATCCGGCACCAGCCGCTGTCTTGCCCAGTCACCGCCGCCGATCACGTTGCCAGCCCGAACGGTCGCGAGTCGGATTGGAGCATCAGTGCGTTTCGAGAAGAAAGATGATCGGTACGACGAGCAAAGCAGTTCCACAACGCCTTTGCTGGCGCTATACGGATCGTGCCCGCCCATTGGGTCCGACTCTCGATGAGCCGCCGCTTCAGAAAGGGGCTCGTAGCACTTGTCAGATGTCACAACAACCAGCGTCGTTGGAGCGGATCGCTGACGGACGACATCCAGGACCTGGAGTGTCCCGTTGAAGTTGACTTCAAAAGTCTCCGTTGGGTTGCTGTATCCAACAGACACAAGCGGCTGCGCTGCGAGATGAAAGACCACGTCTGGATTAGACGTTTCCAGTGCCTCGGAGACTGATGACCGCGAACGGATATCGCCTCGAAAGTCACCCATCAAATCCGCACCGAGGCCGATCGATTCAAAATGGCTCGGGTTCGTCGGGATTGTGTCGCTGAGTCCGAAAACGCGGGCTCCAAGTTCACGAAGCCAAAGGCAAAGCCACGAGCCCTTGAACCCCGTATGCCCAGTGACCAGAACACGCCGACCGTCCCAAAAACCGCGACTAACTGATGAAGGCATTAGCTCACCTGATCTTCCCAGACTCGCCAGGGAGCGTTTCCATTGTTCCAGATTTCGTTGAGGTGCTGATACTCGCGATAAGTGTCCATCGCGAAAAAGAATCCCGGATGTTTGTACGCACTCAACTGCCCGTCTTCCGCCAGCCGTCGCAGAGTTTCCTGTTCAAGAATCGTGGCGTCGTTGCCGGAATCCAGATATTTGAAAATGGAAGTTTCGAAGACCATGAAGCCAATGTTGATCCACCCTTCCAATCGGGGCTTCTCATCGAAGCGACTCACTTCGCCATCCGGATTCAACTCCAGAACTCCAAATCTTGAATTCGGTCGCACTGTCGAGACCGTTGCAATTTTCCCGTGGCTGACATGGAAATCGACAAGTGCCTTAAGGTCAATGTCCGCGAGTCCATCGCCGTATGTCACGATGAATCGAGGTTCATCATTCACGTAACGCTGAATTCGCTTGATACGTCCACCTGTCATTGTTGCCTGACCGGTGTCGGCCAGCGTCACTCGAAAATCCTGCTCCGGATGAACATCGTGGAACTCCAGTCGTCGATCCTCACCCAGCGTGATCGAAAAGTCGTTGTTCATCGCTTCGTAGCTGAGAAAGTACTCTTTGATCAGATTGCCACGGTAGCCCAGGCAGAGGACGAAGTCACGCATCCCATGGTGGTTAAAGAGTTTCATGATGTGCCAGAGGATCGGTCGGCCGCCGATATCGACGAGTGGCTTTGGGCGAAACTCAGTTTCTTCCCGCAGACGAGTTCCCTGGCCGCCGCAGAGTATGACAGTTTTCACCTGATTGCCTTGTTAAAGTTCTGATACCGCAGATCAAACGTAAAGGACGAGAGTGTGCTGGGCTGTGATAACGACGAGAGTTTTTGAATGCGAAAATAGATGCGATGAACTCGCGGGCTCACCGTTCCCAAAGTTGCCTTTGAGCACGTTCTGAGACTTGAGTGTAGGATGTTTTTGCCAAGCTCGCCTGATCAACAGGGGCAAGGGCGAAGACTTCATGGAAAATTTATGGACATCTGACATACTTGAGCTTCGCGTTCCCAAACGCAGCACTCGGGCTCCCGACTTTGGCGGCCCTTGTTTAGTGGCTTTTTGTTATCGTTGCATCATGATGTCGTGCATTTCGTTTTTTGTTAAGTTCGAGTGAACTCAGTAGTCTCGCAAAGTTTGCGACAAACCATTCAGCGACTGTTCCAGCCACTACGCTGGCAACGATGTGAGATGCTAACCTCTGCGAAGTAGTTTTCAAACGGCCACGCCAACGTGGCAGCGGACTCCCTGTGTCATGAAATCGAAACTTGCCGAGTCAGAAACTTCTGAGAATGATCTCTGGCAGCGCGGGCCGAAGCGAGTGGCACTTTGGCTGATCGTCGGTTGGATCCTGCCGGCCGTTTTTGTTTATGGGCCATCCTGTTTTCTAGGGACCCGACTCAATTTGCCAGCTGATCTGCTTCACTTGCCAGGTCATTACATCCCTGCGGATCCCTCAGAGCCGACCAAGGTCAGGAGTTCAACAGCACTGATGGATTTGATTCATCTGGGGCCTGCTGGTCGACAACTGATGGCCGATGAGTATCGTGCTGGTCGGCTTCCGGTCTGGAATCCGCATATTTTTTGCGGCGCACCGTTCCCCATCGCGACAAAGTATTCTCCGTTCGAATTGCCATACATCCTTTTTCCGTCGCCAAAAACTTTGGTGTGGATGCAGTTGTTGCAGAATATTTGTATGGGGGCAGGTGCCTGGTTTTTTCTTCGCAAAAGCATAGGTGTTTCGGTTTGGAGCGGGATCATTGCTTCGTGGGCGTCGCCCTGGCTGGGCTTCTTGACTGTCTGGCAAGGCTTCACAGCCCTGACCGCTGCAGTCTGTTGGCTTCCGTGGCTGTTACTGCTTACGGACTTTGCAAGCCGTTTTCGCTTTCACGTTTGGACACCGCTGCTTGGAGTGGTCACGGCAATCATGATTCTCTCCGGGGCTGCAGACATTGCAGCACTGGTTCTGGTGACCTGCGGCTTGCGGCTCGTTTGGAAGTTGGTGAATGAGTATTTGCAGACGCGATCTGCAAGATCGACACTGTTGTCCGCAGGCTCAGTTTGTTTAGGCTGGTTTCTTGGGCTTGTGATGGCTTCGCCGTTCCTGTTGCCATTGGTGCAGTACAGTCGAAGCGGTTCCAGGATGGAGGCTCGAGT
>JANMEV010000266.1:0-3159 GCA_031377305.1 Planctomycetota bacterium
AACAAACCTGGCGGCAATTACTCCCACGTCATTGCCGCCTAAGGACGAATCGTCTCAGTCGGAAACTGCGTTTTGCAGACGAACCGTATAGATCGCAGACTTCGGCATCGCAGTCCCTGCCTCGTAAACGACGGTATGGTCAAGTTCAGGAGATACAGGGTCGTGAACTCACGGTGACGCCAGACGTTCAATCGTGTGCAATTCTGCGGGCTCCAGATGAAAATCAAAGACATCGAGGTCCAATCGCATGTGATCCGCGTCTGTGGTTCCGGTCAGCGGCAGCATTCCGATATCAATCGCGAATCGAAAAACAATCTGGCTGACCGTCCTACCATGGCGTTTGGCGATTTGAATCAACTCAGTACGCACCATCACGTCTCGATTGCCGGTCAACAACGAAAAGCCTTGGTAAACTATATCATTGGCAGCACAGAACTCACGGATGAGGCGATCCCACTGGCGGACTGCATAGCACCGGTTCTGGATGAAGCGAGGACGGATGCGAGCCTCGCGGCATAGTAACTGGAGCTGTTCGAGCGTCACGTTGCTGACACCCAGCAGACGTGCTCGACCGCTATCTTGGACCACTTCCATGGCACGCCAGGCAGCCCAGTCGTCTGGAGTCAGACCGATTCGCTGATTGGGTCCGTGCAGCACGTATGAATCTATGAACTCGGTACCAAGGTGTTCGAGCGAGCTGGCAAACGATTGCTCCACCTGTGTTGTGACAGAGGCAGCGGGATCGTATGGCAGACGATGATCCTGCCCGCTCTGGAAGGTAAACTTTGTTTGCAGAAACAAATCATCGCGCACGACAAGTCCGCTCTCAATTGCCGCCGTGATGGCTTGACCCACCGCTGCTTCGTGGTAGTGCCGCCGCTGGTTTGCAGTATCGATCCCGCGAAACCCTTGCCTGAGAGCCAGCTCCGTCAGACGCTGGGTCTCATTCTCTTTCCACGCGGTCCCGTAGAGGAATCGGGGTGTGGGAACATCATTCTGCGGCATCGTGTGATTTCCAAATTTCCATGCACATTTGGCAATTCGCAGCATGGACACTAGAACGAATTGAGTTCCTTTTCAGCTTGAGCTAAGGTCTGGTGGTTACTTTTTCTTCGGCCGGCCTGGTGGAAGCGGCCCTTTCGTTCGGTAGGCGTTGATCTCGGCCCATGTGATCACCCACGCCTTTCCATGTCTCGGACGACTATGCCCGAGACGACCTGCCCGGCAGAGCTTCAGGACGCGCGAGACCTCAAGATCCAGTTCTGCTGCCGCTTTGGCGGATGTTAGTGTGCCGCGTTTCATCGAATTCGTGTCCCGTCTGGATTCAATCGGCAATAGACTCGCAGTATGTCGTCGCGTAGTTTCTCAACGGCCATCGCTTTGAGTGGATAATAAAACGCTGGTCTAGTTTCTGCGAGTTTGCCATCAGGATTCGCTCGTGCCTTTCAAGATTGGCAATGCCATCCAGTTCGTTGATGTGATTCCGCAGCAGCCACACACGACGCTCATCGCTCTTGATCGTTCGCGATTTGCGTGGTCTTGATTTCAATCGTCAACACACCATGTCGGGCGATGAACAGACATCCCGTTTTTTCCAGGTTTTGATAGACCTGCACAGGCTTCGCAATGTCGATGTTTGGTCGCGCATATGACTCGGAGTTCGAGTTGTTGTGATCACAAGTACGCATCGAATACTATGACGATATCGTGATAGATTAAACATCCCGTTTGGCCAAGAGGATAGACTTCCGGTCACACTTCCAAATGGCCAAAAACACCGGTTGTTGTGGTCAGAAGTACGCACGAAATCTATCCGTTTAAGCGGATAGATTCCGATACCAGCTTCATACAAACGGATAGATTTATAGAAGTACCTCCAAACAGCCAAACGACCAGCGTTTTCGCATTGGTTGTTTCGGTGGTGGCATGTAGTGGCAAAAGAGTGGATTTGCGCCGTAGGTTCGTGGTAGGGTGAAGTGGAGTCCGGAAGACTCTCGCAAGACTGCTCGGCAGGGCTAACAGGATGGCGTCAGATCGATTCCGAGGGCTCGATGCGACCAAAGAGAGGGATGGCCGGGACGTTTCGGCAGCAACGATCTGGGACGGCAATAGGACGCCGGCGCCCAGACTGGGAGATAGTCGACGGGAATTCCCGGGAACTACGAAAAACCAGCAAATTCATTGGCCGACGAGATTCCAGCAACCGAGCCGATCTGTTTCCAACGTGCCCAATACTACAAGAGCAAAGAGAGAACACACCGAGAGGAATGAAACCCAGAGTTGAACATGACAGAGGGGCAACTGGAGTATGCAACGCTGCTTTGAACACGCAACACTGGACTGAACGCGAGATCTTCAAAAGCATGAACAGGAGAATAGTTGTGAAATAGTCGGCGTACGCGCTCGAATGAGTGCTATCCTGTCGAGTTGTAGCCTGCGCTACAATCGCTCGCGTTTCAGAAACCCAGTGTTCTGTGCGGTTTGAGCCTATGTTGTCGAACGGTTCGACAACATCCAAAACCCCAAATCGTCACCGCGCCCCCTGCCAGCTGGGAGCAGATCGAGGGCATCAAGCGTGCTGGCCGATGGCAGAATCGGCAACTTGCCGATTTCGAGGGTGCTCTGTCCACGAGCGGGCCTCCATAAAGCCTGCCGCTGTAAGCTTCGTGTGATTCCAGCACCATCGTCAGACGCCCTCTACTGCAATCTCACTCGTCGATCTTCCGCAGTTCGAGTCCGAGAGACTTCGCTAACTTGTCCACAGCATCCAGCAGCAAATCACGCTCGCCCTTCACGAATCGGGAAAGTTGCGGCTGACTGATGCCGGCATTCAAGGCGACCGATCGTACAGACTGGCCGGTATCCTCAATCGCTTGAATGATCACTTCTCGCATCGTCGGACTGGCGATTGGCGACATTTTCATCTTTGCCGATTTCGCCGGAGTCGTTTTTGTTTTCGCTGCCTTCTTCGCCATGAGTCAAACCCTTGAGATATCTCTTGAAAGCTCGCCTTCTGTCCGGCTGAAGATTATCGAGAATCCCAGTGATCCGATCGATAGCAGCTCTCTGCTCATCGGTCAGGTCGAGTTCTTTGCCATCAGGATGTTGCGAACTGTCGTTCCCTGCCACTTTGCACCGCTTTTCTTTGTCCGAACTGAC
>JANMEV010000400.1:0-1711 GCA_031377305.1 Planctomycetota bacterium
GCTCGACCAGATGGTCAGACAGTCGCTTACTCCAGTCGAGACCTCCCAGCATCACGTCCCCGTCTGTCGCCAGAACGCGGAAGCTGGTCGGCGTGTACCGCACGACAGTCACGTCGAACGTACCGCCCCCAAGGTCATAAACCAGAATCGTCTTCTCTTCCGCCTTCAGATCGCCTCGGCCCAGTTCGCCTTTGCTCCAGGCGTACGCCAGTGTCGCTGCGGTCGGCTCGTTAATAATATCGACGACGTTCAAACCGGCGATTCGACCCGCGTCCTGAGTCGCCTTGCGGCGAATGTCATTAAAGTAATAAGGGACGGTGATCACAGCGTTGGCGATCGGTCCGATGACCTTCTCAGCATCCTGCTTCATCTTCTTCAGAATCAACGCGGAGATGAATTCCGGGGTCAGTTTTTTGTTTTGATAAATAACGTAGAAATTCTTGTTACCCATTTCTCGTTTGATCGCTTCCACGATCGACGATGGGTCAGCGACAGAAATTCGTTCAAAGGATGGCCCGACAACGACGCGATCTTCGTCCAATAGCACAACGGACGGAGTGATATCACGTCCATCAGCGTTCGGCAGCACTTTCGGATTGCCATCATGATCCAGCATCGCAATTGCGCTGTACGTGGTTCCCAGGTCGATACCGACCGTATGTCCCTCAAGAAACTTCATTGCTGCCCTCGGACTAATCTGATTGGAGAATGCTGGTGCCTGGTTAACTCCCTCCGTGGAACGCGGAGCAACCAACGGCCTTTCTGAGGGCCATTAGTTGCCAACATAAAATGCTTCGACATCCGAAATTCAGCATCACGTCCTGCGCGCTAAACCGGAAACCTCGGATTCTGTCACCAGCCGAGACCTGATTCAAGCGGCAGACGCGGCGAATTGCGCACTCCGGGCAGACCCGTGCCGGTTTTTTCGCTGTTGGGGGTTTGGACGGCCGAAATCGACGCCATTTCGCGAGGAAAATGCCCCCAGGGTAAAACTGAATACAGAGTTCCGCGGCTCATACCTTCCTTAATTGCCTCATACACTCCTTGTAGAACCTGTGTGATCGAAAGAGTTTTCGCCAATTCGGTTTGTCCCGACGCTTTGGGACGAGCAGGCTTCTACGCGAATTGATTCCGCCTGCAGATCATGCTTTGTTGGGCTCATTCCAATTGGCAAAGCCGTTTGACCCAGCAGCCCAAATGAGTGAACACGTCCAGACCCCGGCAGACGTGCGGAATGCAGCATGACGCCTTATACTCGCTTACCTTGCCCCTGCTCCTTCCATCGCCAGTGCCCGCTTCGGAGATTCTCCCGATGTTGCGATTTGCCGCTGCGTTCCTTTGTCTTTCTTTCACGTGTGCCCTTTCTGCGGCCGACGAAGCACCGCCCGAGGCCAATCGCCTTGCATATCTTGATGAATGCAATCCGTGGTATCCAGACAAGGATTTTCCGAAGCTGATCACGCCGCAATGGGTCGGTGAAGAAGGCGTCGAAGCGGTTATCGTCCTCACCATCGACGATATGCGAGATCCCGCGAAGTATGAAGCCTATCTTCGCCCCATTCTGAATCGGCTCAAGCAGATCGACGGTCGTGCGCCGGTCAGCATCATGACGTGCGAAGTCAAGCCGGATGATGCTCAGCTACAGAGCTGGCTCGGAGAAGGCCTGAGCATCGAATGTCACACGATCAATCATCCGTGTCCGATTCTGCAG
>JANMEV010000403.1:0-6549 GCA_031377305.1 Planctomycetota bacterium
GTGCAGAATCCTCTGCCAGCATCGTCTGCAGCAAAACAAGTTGACCCTACAGATAACCCAAATGGGAACCTGGATTGTCCCCGGCTGACTGTCACGCCGACTATGTCTCGGATCACATGACCCGGGCTTCGGGTGCCCACCTTTTTTCTGATCAATGGGCGTCAACAGCGTTTGCTCAGCACGGCTGGGAGAGGTTTCTTTATGCGCTGATGTTTTGCAACCTGAACGGTGGCTCAGGAGTCTGAGCTCCAGAATGCCTTTGAGACCGCGAATTCGCCGACGTTTTGCTGCTCGCTCAATGCCCGGTCGTCAGAAACGGGGCGTTCAATTTCGTTTCAATTGGCTGTTGCGCCAGCAGAATCTGCCGGTTTTTGAAATCGCCGGATTTGCAATCGGTTTCATGCGTGCTGGAGCCGCTTAGTCACGTTGAGTCGTCCACCGCGAAATAGGTAACCTGCCCGAAGTGAACGAATCGCGGACTTTTGGGATTGCCGAGCAGGAGGCTCGCACAGATGCTTAGACGATGGACTGTTGTTGTCACTCTGGCACTCGTCGTGGGAATGACGCCTTGTTGCGTCGCACAGGGACTGCGAATTTCCACGCATGTATACGATGTCTCGAAGTCCGACAGTCGAACAGCCGCTCAGATCGTCAATAGCAGCCTGACACTTTGTCACAATGGCCGCGTCTACGACTCCGTCGATTCAGCTGACGAGGTTGTCATCTTCGATCCAGTCGAACGGCGTTTCACGATTTTGAACAACACGCACTCCGTGACCACTCGACTCACGTTCGACGAGATTCGACACCTGATGGACGGTCGCCGGGAACGCGCGGAAACGATCATCAAAGAATTGACGGACACGGGAAAAGTCATTGACCAAAAAATGGCGAAGTCGATTAAGTTTCAGTTGGATCCTGTGTTTAGCCAGACGTTCGACCCAATGCGGGGCACGCTTGTGCTGCAGTCGCCTTCATTCACTTATCGAGTGGAAACACGAAAGTGGGACGACCCGCAGCAGGTTGAGCGATATCTTGTTTACGCAGATTGGACAGCCAAACTGAACGCCATTCTTCATCCAGGAAGTCTGTTTCCCGAGCCTCGCCTGGCCCTGAATGACGAACTACGAAAGTTGAAAGATCGCATTCCGGTGAGCGTTGAGCTGGACTTCCGACCAAATGAAGATTTCCGACTGCGGGCTGATCATTCGCTGACTCAAAAACTCAGCGACGATGATCATGCTCGCATCGCACGCTGGGAAAAAGCCATCGGCGGCAAGCAGTTTCGAGTGGTCTCGTTCCAAAGCTATCAAAAGATGTGAGATCCACGAACACGGAACCGAGCCGTCAAGAAAGCACGCTGAAGCAAATGCGGCCCTTGATCCGAACAAGTGTCTTGCGTTGAAAATCGCGTTGTGCGGCTGAATGCACTCACTGAGTTGGAATCGTACGCCCACCGAATACACTCTTGTCGGCGATGCGATCTTCCACCGAGTCCTTTTCAGCACGGTTCCATTATGTCGAGTCCTTTTCGTACTTTTAAGTTCGCCGTTGGTCTTTCGTTTCTCGTTGCAGCAACATTTTTGATGCCGGTTCACGGGACCGAGCCTGTTGTGGCGTCGGAAGGCGCGAAGCCGGCTGAGCCGATTCATGTGGATGCTGACGACTGGGCCTGGTGGCGAGGTCCTTCGCACAACGGCATCGCAAATCCAGACCAGCACGCCCCAACCGAATGGAGCGAAACAAAGAACGTTCTATGGAAAGCCAGCGTTCCCGGCCGCAGTCATGGTGCACCAATCGTGGTCGGTGATCAGGTTGTTCTGACAGCCGCTGATCACGAGCGAAATGTTCAAACCGTTTTGTGTTTCGAACGAGCGACAGGCAATCAGCTTTGGGAATCCATCATTCACGAAGGCGGGTTGGACGTAAAGAACAACGAAAAGTCGTCGATGGCTTCTGCGTCGGCGGCATGTGACGGCGAACGATTCTTCGTCAATTTTTTGAACGGCGATTTCGTCTTTATGACCGCTGTTGATCGAAATGGGAAAAAGCTGTGGCAAACGAAGCTTTCCAATTATGTTAACCATCAGGGGTTTGGGTCTTCGCCGCTGCTATATGAGGATCTTGTGATCGGCGTATCGGACAACAAAGCTGGTGGAGCGATTGTCGCTATGAATCGCGCGTCGGGGACGGTCGTCTGGAAGCGAGACCGTCCGGCCAAGCCAAACTATCCATCGCCTGTGATCCTGAATGTGGAAGGAAAGGACCAGTTGTTTCTGACAGGTTGCGACCTTGTCACCAGCCTCAACCCGCTGACTGGCGAAGTGATCTGGGAAGTCGAAGGAGCCACAACTGAGTGCGTTACAACCACAGTGACCGATGGAAAACACATTTTCACAAGCGGCGGCTATCCTAAGAATCACGTTTCTGCAGTCGCTGCGGATGGCTCCGGAAAGATCGTCTGGGAGAACACCACTCGCTCCTACGTGCCGTCTTTGCTTTGTCGCGACGGCTACTTGTTTGCCGTGATGGACGCTGGAATTGCCATCTGCTGGAAGAGTGATACGGGCAAAGAAGTTTGGAAGGGACGTCTCAACGGAACGTTCAGCAGCTCGCCCGTGATGGTCGGCGACCTGATCTATGCGTCAAATGAAGAAGGTCAAACGTTCGTCTTCAATGCGTCTACAGTCAAACTGGAAGTCGTTGCCACAAACAAGCTCGGAACCAGCGTCTTCTCCACTCCGGCCATCTGCGGGGGCCGAATCTACAACCGTATCGCTTTTGACCAGGACGGCAAGCGACAGGAGATGCTCTACTGCATTGGCGAATAACTGAATTGCCTCTAAGCGGCATTTATGCTTCGAGCGAGTCAAATTGAGGCGAGCGGGGGGGAGGTTAGTCTGTTGATCCCTGGTAGAGCCTACAATCTGGAGAATCATGTCGCCCGCTTGCCAAAGCCAAACCTCAATCTAGACTGCTTGAGGGACAACGCATTCCCGCTGGTAATCCCCGTAAGCAGGGTCCGGCGAACAGGCCGTTGTTGTGCGACTGAGCACAAGGGAAACAATCTCACATCGCCGTGTAAGCAATTTTCCCAGCCCGTGATGATGTCATTGACGCGTTCATTCCTGCGGCGACGTTTGCTGATCCATGTTTGAAACAACCGGCAACCGGACTTTAAAAACGGTACCTCCGTCGATGTGGGTCTGGCACTGGATGCTGCCTCGAAGCTCGCGGACTCGCTCAGCGACAATGTACAGACCGAGCCCGGTTCCATCGACTTTGCCAGTAACAAACGGTTGGAATAATGAATTTTGCAACTCTGGAGCGACGCCGGCTCCGTTGTCGCGAATCTGAATAACGATCGATGCCAGGTTGCAGTTCGAAGAAACCACGACCTGCGGCGAAGGACGATTCTGCACTGCTTCGATAGCATTCTTGATCAGATTGAACACGATCTCGCTCAACGTGGCTTCTGTTGCAGCGATGATAACTCCCGAGGCGCACAGGTCTGTTTTGACCTCCACTTTGAACTGCCGGGCCAGATGGCCGAGAATGTGCAAGAGTCTGACGATGATCACATCGGGCTCGGCCGTGGACCGATGATCGTCAGCGGGTCGAGCCGATTCCAGAAGCCGCTGAGTCGTTGCCGAGAGGCGATCGATCTCGGTGAGAATCATCGCGACGTCCTTTTTAGACTGCGAATCGGGAAGCTCCTCCGACAGCAGCGTGGCAATCGTTCGCATGGACGAAAGCGGATTCCGGATCTCATGCGCCATTGAACCAGCGAGCAAGCCAAGAACCGAAAGCTTCTCTCGCTGCATGGCCTGACGTTCGGATGCTCGGCGAATGATCTCACGCTGTTGATTGAACAACACGGCCGCGTACTGGTCGAACAGCAGAGCCAGCGTGTTTCGCTGCTCAAGTGAGAGACGGTCTGAGTTAATTCTCGGCCCGATCAGAATTATTCCGTCAACATCGCGGTAGGCGCACCGGAACGCGATACTGGTTTCGGTCTTCTGCATTATCTGGTAGACGTCGTCGTCGGATCCGGAAAGCTGATCCAGCGTGACGAATCCGGCTTTCGCCAGTTTTCGCCGCAATGGGTTGAGATCGCAAAATCCCTGATCGACCGATTTCGTGGGAGAAGCAGCATCAATCACAACACCCATGGTGATGAAAATCCTCGTGGATCGGACAGCAAGCGTAGTGCGAAGCGATTCGCATAGCCATTGTGAAAGAGCCTCGGGAGAATCCGATGTTCGTTCCGCAAGTTGTACGGAAAGCTCTCGCGTGGCATCCCGAACACGATTCACACTGCTGCTGAGTAAGTAACGGAGCGATTCGCTGACTCGATCGCGAAGCGGACGCCACGCCAAAATCAGAGCGACCAGAAGTACAAGCTCCAGCACAACAAAATCGAACTGCGACTTGCGCTCCAACGCCTCTGTAAGCGGGGCGATGGTAAGATGATGCAGCCAGAAAACAGCAATCAGGCAACCGCCGTAGACCAGCGTGCGTTCAAAGATCAGCGGCATCAACCGGTGACGAAACGCATACCAGGCGAACAGCAGAGTTGGAATGACAGGAGAAACTGCCGTCAGCATTCTCAGCAGTGGTTCGTTCTCCGACGTTGTGGGTACAAACAAATAGGCGACCACAACGACGGTCATCACAACAAGAATCGCGCTGAACCGCGAAAGGAAAGGAATCAACTGGGGCCGATGAAGTCGCTCCCTGGCGATCGAGAAACAGAACGCTGCGCCAAAATTGGCCACCACCAGCCAAACGGCGTAGGAGAATGTGTATGCTCCCACAGCGATTCGAAAGTCTCGCTCCTCGCTTTGAAAGATGGCCCGAGTCACCGGGATAAGCACCAGCACGGGCAAGTAGCTAATCGCATATCGAAGGTCTCGCGGCGGGCGGGCCGACGTGCCCGTATGCATCATCCTGATTCCACCGTGAAGGATCGCGGCAGGCAAAAGTAGAAGCCCAAACGCCATGCAAGTCATGCACCAGTCATCGAGCCGAAGCGCGGCGCCACCTGTGGAGTCCGTCAACAGGTTGTGCAGAAAATCACCCACATGAAAAAACCAGACTCCGACAAGCGAATAAGTCAGCCAAACGGGGACCTCTGGCCGATTGATGCGTTCCAGCATGATGAGCAGCAGGACGGTGTCGATCACCGCCGCAAAGCCCAGCAAACAGCTTTCAATCAATGCCAGCATTCAATTCGTTTTCGCAGCAGAAGTAGATTGATAGCGGGTTCTCTACGCGACAACACCATGTCGAAAAATGACTTCACCACGGCCGATGGTGACAAGATCGCCGTGGTAGAGATCAAACTCACCCATCAGAAGCGATTGATCGAACGCAAATCCACTGTCCAGCAACGCCTTGAGCATCAGGCGAACGGTCAGCGGCTGAAAAGTCGAAGCAAATCGAAAGCTTGGTAACAACTGCGGCGGCTTTTGCCCCAACAACGCCAGCGTGCCGCGTCGCATTCCCGCTCCAGGCCGAATCCCGCATTCGCCGAACACGGCGACCGTGCCAGCAATCATGTTGAAGCCCACCATATCTCCCGCGGAGCCACCGACCGCGATCAAGCCACGACGCATGCACAGGCCGATCTCGTTTCCAGCATTGCCTTCGACCAGAAGCGTGCCCCCCGTCATGCCCTTCGAAGAACCTCGATACGCGCCTCCGGTCAGATGCCCGGCGTTTCCAGTGACTCGAATCAGCCCGTTCTTCATCTCCGCGCCAACCCAGCCTGCAGCATCACCAGTGACGACGATCTCACCGCCTTGCATCTGGCTTCCCACGTGGCGACCAGCCGAACTATGCACATGGACCTGACCGGTTCGCATGTGAGCGCCAATCCAGTGCACTCCTGACAGGTTGCCTTCGAAGTGCATTCGTCGGTCGGAAGGATCACCGGACACAGAAAACATTTCCGCCAGGGGAAGCTTGCGATTGCCGTGAAAGATCTCGAATCGCTCGACTTCAGCCAATGATTTGTCAAAGGCCCAGTCGGGAGTCAGCCCTTCAATCTCCACAGGAACAGAAGTCTGCTCGTTGTATGTCAGCGTGATCGCCATGAATCTCGGGATCCGAAACTTGAACAGCGCGATGTCTTCAGGAAACGAGTTAGCGTCCGATTTCGCAAGTTTTGCCAGCAAAACGAAGCGACGTCGCCCGGTGGCTGATAGAAACCAGAAATTGTCCGGTTAGAGTTCGTCTCACACATCGACGCGATGCACTCGCATCGGGAGACTAACCATCGACCGGATTCGACACAATTCCCAGCCAGCAGAGTTCCACGAGTCCCCATGAAAAAAGGAGCCATAATACTTTGCGGCGGCAAGTCCAGCCGAATGGGACTCGACAAAGCAACACTTCCGTTTGGCTCCGAACTCATGCTGCAGCGAGTCATACGACTCATGGCAAAGGTGGTGGATTTGAGCGAGATTGTCGTTGTCGCAACCCCGGGGCAATCGCTTCCCAGTCTCCCGCCCGATGTCATCATAACGACCGATCAATGCCCTGATC
>JANMEV010000436.1:0-44516 GCA_031377305.1 Planctomycetota bacterium
GCTTTCGAGATTCCAGATCGGTGATCAACGTCGCAACTGCCGTATCCAGTTCGGCGATCAAAGCGTGCTGCTGCAAAATGCCTTCGTTGTGAACATCCCAACCGGACCCGTTCAGGAAATTCAAATTGTGAGCGACTTCGATAAAGCGAACACCGCGTTCCACAAGTCGACGTGATAACAGACAACGCTGGCCGAACTCACCGCCGTAGCGACTTCGCAAGTCGCCCGGTTCTTCGTCGAGCCGAAAACTGTGATTGAACTCCGGCCCGCTCAGTTTCAATGCCTGCGAAATCGCCTCGTCGTAGTCATGCAGTTTCTGATCGTCGCCGCCGCCCTGAACCCTTCGCAGATCCGTAAGGAAGGATTCACGACGCGATTGCCTCGCTTCAGAAATGCCTTCGGGGCGAGACAAACCGGATGGTCCCTGGCTGGTATTAGTCAGATAAAGATAACCATGACGAGCCCCCAGAAAACCAGGCCCGCGGGTAACGTTGGGATAACCAATCACAACATATGGCGGAGCATCCTCGGCGGCTGATCCTCGCTCGTGCACGATCTGTGACCCCAGCGACGGATACACGACTGTGCCACTGACGGGCCGCCCCGTATGCATTCGGTTTGCTGCCGCGGCGTGCTCGTCAATGACGTTGTGGTTCAGAGTTCGAACGACCGTCACTCGATCCATCAGCGGCGCAAGTGACTTCAGATGCTCGCAAACCTTCACTCCAGCCACGGCCGTATCAATGCTCTCGTAGTAGGAACCAGGCTGCTTCGTCGCCGGATCTCCCTTACGTTTGGGATCAAACGTATCCAGCGCGCCCATCCCACCGCCGAGCCAGATGGATATCACATGCTCAGCCTTGCCGAGAAACTTTTGCGTCGGCTGAACGGCATCATCCGCAATGCAGGGCGCCCCAGCCAGCAAGGCAGTGGAAGCTGTTGACGATAGAAAATCACGCCTCTGCATTCTTCAATGCTCCGATCGAGCCTTTCAACAGAAACGGCTTTAAGGGATGGAGTATCATCTGCCGTTCAGGATTCGTCCGGCAGGCAACGTGGAGACTAACCCGCCGCGAGATCGTACGCCATCGTCAACGCCTGAGAAACAGTGTCCACAAGTTTGCGACGCGGAACAGGCTTCTTCAGCACAGTAAACGCCTGAGCTTCCTGAGCACCTCGGCAAACATCATCGCTGGTATCGGACGTAATCAGAATACACGGCCGGATAAAATCGAGTTGCTTCATGACTCGTAGTGTTTCAAGACCAGTCATCGCGTGCATGTGCATGTCGAGAAGCACGATGTCGATACGGCGGCTTCGCACGACCTCAACCGCTTCTTCACCAGACTCTGCCTCATGCAGAACAAGAAACGGACGATCTTCCAGCACCTCTCGCAGAATCTGGCGGAACGAGGGATTGTCGTCTGTGATCAGAAGCTGAAACTGTTTTTCAACGAGCGTCACCATTTGAGTAATCCTGTCCCCGGAAGTTCTACGCCCTTGTTCCCGGATTGCGTCCGTGCGCTGGAAAAGGACGTCGATTTGATAGTGCGAACTATGAAAAACCTGTGAAGAATATTCCAGTGATAACAAGCCGATCAACGAATCTTTTCTGGCTACAAAATTTGAGATCCATCCCAATGTCATTCTCAGTGGGCCGCCGGCTCAGCTGAAACAGCTGGCTTTGCGATTACCTCGAACGTTTCGCAATCAGGATGGTCCGGTCGCCATTTTGTCCAAAAAGCGGCTGGCGAAGTCTTCCGCCACATTGCCAACGCCTTGCCTACATGCGAGTAAAACGTGTAGTTCTGATCGATTTCTGCCTGAGGCGTGTCCTTGACGTTATTGATCAACCAGTCCGCCGCCTTCAGGATTCGTTCACGAGGCGGATGGAGTTCCTGCGGTGCGATCGAAAGCCATTCCAGATGATGCCCGGTCGCAATGACTCGCTTGTGAGCCTTCTCTTTCGGATCGGCTTTGGCAACTGCGTCGGCTCCGTCTGTCCAGTTGGCTGGCCATGAACCGTCTTCACTTTGCGATGCGATGATCATGTCGCGAGATGTTCGCAGATAGTCCATGATCTGCGACGTCGTCTCGGCCGTGATGAGGCCACCGCCATATTGCTCGTTTAGCCGAATCAACAGCATCAATGAGTAAACTCGGTGAGTTCCCAGGCACACGCCGTCTCGCTTGTGATTCCGCATCAGCCGCTCAGCCACCATGTCGAACGTGATTCGACGTCCCTCGCCGTTGTGCCATGCGGTCGTCTTCTGCGGAGCCAGCCACAAAGTAAACGACATCGCTGACCATTCGGTTTCTCGTTCGTCTAAATGAAAGTCCCGTAGCGCTTCGGCGAGCACGTTTCGGACCTGCATCGCACGAGCGGACGTGAAAACCGGTGAATCGAGTCCAACCCCTGCTTCCGTCAGTGCGGCGAGCGTATGGTCGTGGTGAACGGAGCTGGAAGAATCTTCGCCCCATCGCACATGGATTCCGTCTTCGGTCGGTTCCATCAGTTCGAGATTATTCTTGCCCCACGAATCCATGTACTTCGCGGAATCCGTCAGAAAGTCCTTCATCTGCGGACCGGAAATCGCATCAGGATTCTGAAATTCGATCTCCGATCCCCAGGTTCGCAACGCGTGCTCCACAAGGTTCGGGCGAAGATGGCTGCGACTGAACCGTGGCACGATCTTCTTCAGGACAGCGGCCAGTTCTTCGTCGGAAATCACTTCCGCATCGTTGTAGAAAGGCTCGACGGTCGCACATTTGGATTCGGCCAGGTTCACGTCCAGAGTCACCAGACGATGATTCATCTTCGCGATGACTTCCTGCTGGCGATCACCAGGAATACAGATCCACGCGGCTGCAAACGCGCTGCCAAATGCGAATTGCACTGCGAGCCAGGTGCGAAGCGAGACTTTGCGACGAGATGTCTTTGCGGTAGGCATGAGGTCTTGACCGAATTACTGGTAGCATTTGGAGGAAAACGTTTCACTGACTCGACTGATGCTGTCAGATCGGATTGTTTCGAACAAAGACAACTCCCTGTCGGTCTTCGTACTTCGCGGTCCAGTCTATACTGTCGCGGAATCGCTTGGCCAACGTGGCTTGTCGATCCTTGTCGACGATCGCCATGTTGATTCCGTATTCGTTCATGAGGCCTTCCCAATCGCTGGGCCCGTTGATCATTCGGATGTAGTCATTCCAGACTTGTTCCGGAATCACGTGCACATGCAAGTTCACCATCGGCTCAATCGACTTTGGTCCGCGGTTCATCACATAGCCAGCCCACTCGGCCGGAACGAACGCGATGCCTCGTGGAAGCGTCTCCATGGTGTCCAGAAACGCGACCGTTGCCAGCGGTGTTTCGGCGGACACCAATCGACGAGCATCCGGAACTCGCCCGTGAACAACTTGAACTCCGAACGGCGTCAGGCCAAAAAGAACCCAGAAAATGCCGAGGTTAACTACTGTCCAAAGGCCGCCCGATTTGCCTGGCTGAGGATTCTGAAGCCACTTTGTCGTCTTTCGCATGGCTGCCATCAGATGCGTTCCAACCACGACTCCGGCCAGCGGTGCCCACCAGTTGAGCATGCGAGCCGACCAGGCGGCCAGCAGTCCCGTGACTGCAAATGCCAGCATTTCACCGCAGTGCATGCGTCGAGGGCTGAGCTTGATCGCGACAAAGGCGAGCAACGCCACGGCGGCAGCAGATTGCCCCTGAGCCGACCTCAAAGTCAGGGCGTCCCACTCAAACATCGATGCGATGTTCGGATTACCAGCCACGTTCAGGACTTCCGGATAAATCGCGATGCCAACCGGATTGAGCAGCACTGCGATGCCACAAAGCTGCGTCAACAGAATTGTTCGATGGAATTCTCGATCCATCAAAGCAATTCGGAGCGACTTTGAGATCGAAAGCACATCGCCAAATCGTCCGATACCACAAATGGCCATTAGCATCAGGCCCATAGAAAAGGATCCATGAATGTTGGCCCACACTGCAAACATCATCGGCATACCTATCCATGATGTCGTGTTATGCTTCCGTCGGCCAAACATCCAGGCAACGACGATACAGTAAAAGACGACTCCGGCAAGCTGAGGTCGAATCACCAGCAGTTGGTCGAGGTTCACCTTGAAGAAGATGCCGGCCGCGAGCAGACCGCCAATTGCTGAGTGGCTGAGTTTAACTGTTCGCCACGTGATGATCCCCAAACTGATCGCGATCAACAGCGCATAGACAAATTGAAGCCCGGTCAGGCCGAAACGTTCGTTCATCGCAGCCATACTCACCTGAGCCAGCCACGGAATATTCACCATCGACACGCCTCGACAAAGCCGCAGGAGTGGTTCAGTCGAAGCAACTGTGTGACTGCGCAGAATGTTCTGACCGTAGTTCAGATGATCCCACAAGTCGGTGTGCCACAGCGGACGATTTGCCATCAGCAGAAACACAAAGCCGATCACCAGCGTCAGCACGGCCGACATCGGAGTGCATCTCATCCATTCCGCTGTCTTGTCCTCCAAAACTCGCGCATCTGGCAATTCAGGAGCCTGAGGTGGCTGTGGTGTGGGAGTCCGTTCCGGTGATTCAAGGACAAGCGACATAGCTTCTTCCAATTCAAACTGCAGATCTTCGATTGCAAAACGCCGCCAATCGCGGTCTTCCAGCAAGTCGACGTTTGGCCTTCCATCTTTCGCCAACGTCGCAAACTGTGTGTTGCAAAAAGTCTACATCACTGGAATTCATGACTCTGCACACTTCCCCACCATCAGACTCCTGCCAGGAAACAAGGTGGTTGTTTCTTCTGAATGAACCATGTTGGCCGGTTATGGCGACTAGTCGGGTTGCAACAATCGTATGTGTCGAAGGTGGAATCCGGAACGTCAGCTTCGAAAAACCCGCTCGCAGTTGTCAACGAACCGCGTTTCCGCCATCCTGCTGGGATCACGAAGACAAACGACCGTGTACCTTTGCTCTTTGAGGAAACTCTCACATGATGCGACGACGACAATTCCTGGCGACCTCGGCAGCCCTGACAACATCCGCGTTGATGCCTTCGGCGCTGATGGCCAGCGGTCGAAACTCAGATCGGCCAAAAGTCGCGTTCCTTGGTACGACGGTCTTTCAGCATTCGCATTCGCAGCATTTTCTGGATCGACTCACAGAAGGTTATAGCTGGGGCGGTGCGTGGCAAAAGCCGCGAGTCGAAGTCGCTTCCGTTTATATCGACCAGTTTCCGGAAGCCGATCTCGGCCGCCAGCGAATTGAACGTCATAAACTGAAGCAGTTCAATTCGGTCCGAGAAGCACTCACACTCGGCGGTTCAAAGTTGGCGGTCGACGGTGTCGTGATCATCGCCGAACACGGCGACTACAAACGCAACGAAAAAGGACAGGTCCGCTATCCTCGCTATGAGTGGTTCAAGGACGTCGTCAAAGTGTTCGAGGAAAGCGGCCGCTCGGTGCCGGTCTTCAACGACAAGCACCTGTCGACTGAATGGCACGAATGCGTCGAAATGGTGAACGATGCGAAGCGTCTGGAGTTTCCGTTCCTGACAGGATCATCGCTGCCCGTCACATGGCGACACCCGTCGATTGATATGCCGATGGACGCAGATCTGAAAGAAAGCGTTTGCGTCGCATACGGCGGAATCGACAGCTACGACTTTCACGCCTACGAGACCGCTCAGTGCATGTCAGAACGTCGCAAGGGCGGCGAAGTTGGCATCAGCCGCTGCGTGACTTTGAAAGGCGATGCCTTGTGGTCAATGCTGGACAGTGCCGACCGCAAGATCACGCAAAATCTACTCGTCGCCGGGTTGACTCGCAGCCATAATCTTCCGGTCGACGGCGGCTATCCCAGCAACGCGGTCACCTATGAATGGGCGAAAAAGACTCTGCCGGAAACCATCGGCGTGTTTGTCGAACATCGCGACGGATTTCGCACATCGATCTTCCTTACGCAAATTCAGGACTTTAACTATGCGGGCTACATTGGTTCCACCGGACAAATCGTGAGCTGCCAGATGTACCTGCCGATGCCCGGCCATGGTTCAACGACGGCCGACTTCTTTAACCCGTTGACGCGGCACATTGAGGACGTCGTTTTGACTGGAAAAGTGCCGTATCCGACGGAAAGAACTCTGCTGACATCCGGCATGGTGATCGCTGGCGTTGAGTCGCTTCATTCGGGCCACAAAGTTTACGAGACCCCTGAAATGGCCGTCGCCTATCGCGCGAATGTTAAATCTGCGTACTGGCGAGAATAACTTTTGATTCTGGTCTCAGTTAGCATTGAAGCCCGACCAGGCCAGAGCACATCGCCATTTTGCCGTACGTGGGCCTCACGCCGCCGACTACATAAATACGACCGAACCATAAACTACGAACACGCAGCGAACGGACCCGACGATGCCCGACAATGTGGCCAATCCGTACTCCAGCCCCCGCACGAAAAACTCAGTTCCAGGCGAGGCTCCCAAAGCAAGCCGAGGGGCTCAGTATGCAACACTAGCCGCGGCGTTGCTGGGCTGGATGTTTGACGGTTTTGAGATGGGGCTGTTCCCGCTGATCGGGAAACCGGCGTTGAAGGATCTGCTGGGGCCCGGCGTCGATCCCGCGGCCTCCGATCAGTGGTTCGGCGTCATCATGGCGGTATTTCTCGTGGGAGCGGCAAGCGGCGGAGTGCTGTTTGGATGGCTCGGCGACAAGATCGGTCGAGTTCGCGCGATGTCTCTCAGCATCTTCACGTATGCGGTGTTCACCGGGCTATGCGGATTCGCTACCGAAGCATGGCACATCGCCGTTTTGAGATTCATCGCATCGCTGGGAATGGGCGGCGAATGGTCGCTGGGCGTGGCACTCGTCAATGAAATCTGGCCCGGCAAGTCACGAGCATTTATCGCCGGTCTTATCGGTGCGGCGTCGAACGTCGGATTTCTGCTGGTCGCCATCCTGAGCATCGGGCTGTCGCAGGTGATCGGCGGAGTTGAATCCGCTTTGCTGGCGATTGGAGTATCGCAGGAGACAACGAACAATCTCCTGCAAAACAGTGCGTGGCGATTCCTGATGATCAGCGGAGCATTCCCGGCGTTGCTCATTTTCTTTATTCGACTCTTCGTGCCCGAATCGGAAAAATGGCAGGACGAAAAAGCCAGTGGAAAAACTGCAAACTGGAACAACTCGGACCTCATCGGCGTGATGATCGGCTGTGGTGCCGCGATCGGGATTATCTGGGCATGGTCGCCGGCGGCAAAGTTTCTGTCGCCTGTCGTTGCCGCGGTCATCACCGTCATTGGACTCGTCGTGGCGCTGTGCGGATTCCTGTTCCCGGTTCGACAGTACATGATTCGCGCTGTGGCGTCGGGATCACTTTCGAAAGCATCCCAGTCTCGAGTCATGGGCCGCATGTTGCTCGGCGCCAGCCTTGCGGGAATCGCCTTACTTGGAACATGGGGCTCCATTCAGTGGGCTCCACGCTGGGCGGGCGAACTGAAGCCGGATGCGGATGGCCAGAAGTTCTTCGCTCGCGAATTGACTCAGGGAGCGACTGCACTGGGTGCGATCATTGGTACCATTCTCGCGGCGGTCGCAGCAGGCAAATTCGGGCGGAGAATTACGTTCGTCGTCCTATGCCTCGGATCATTCGCGTCGGCCCGATACTTTTACAACTACCACACGGAATTCGACAACAACTTTCTATTCGCCGCGTTCCTCGCAGGAGGAGTCACCGCATCCTTCTACGGCTTCTTTCCGCTGTATTTTCCCGAACTGTTCCCAACGTCTGTACGTGCCACAGGGCAGGGATTTTCGTTCAACTTCGGTCGCATCATTGCGGCCATCGGCGGCTTGCAGACAGCCAATCTGATGAAGTTCTTCGGCGACAGCTTCCCCAAAGCGGGCTCGCTGATGGCATCGATCTACCTGATTGGAGTTTTCGCCATCTGGTTCGGCCCCGAAACAAAAGGCCAGGAACTGCCCGACTAATGCACTCCACGCGGCCCCTGTTGCCAGTAGCCGGATTCGTCAGAATTCGGATCGGGGCAAAGCAAAGGCCGCGAAGTCTCAAGAATTCGGCTGCAACGAAAACGTCTCACTCTCGCTCGCGCGAAGTATAACGTCTGCGGTTTTTTAATCGGTTCAATTCAAGTAGATCACCGCTCTGGAGGCTTTGCCTCCCGCCGCCGCAATACGATAAACAAACCATTCGTCGAATCGGGCAGCACTTCCCACTCCAATGGCGCGGACTTCAACTCAGGCACTTCGTCGATGGTGCGAATGCGGCTGTAGTGGTGACTGGTGTCGATCACGATGTAATCAGTGTCTGCGGGAACTCCCGGCTGGTAGTTGTTGACGGCCCGAACGTATTCGCTGTAGTCGTAGGATCGTTCAAAGTGCGTCAACCGAGTGTGAACGTAGTCGGTCGATGCGACTCGAGCGGATGTCGGCAATTCGGCGAGGACTTTGGGAAATTCCGTCGCCCGATCGCCGGGCGAATACATCGCGAACCCAAACGGCGAATCCACAGACCAGAACGCCGCGCTGATCGGCATTAGTGATCCCGTCGCTGCGGTTCCCAGCGCACAGAAGAAAGCAAATCGAGCCCGACTGGTGCTGGTTCCGAAACAACGCTGCCACTGTTCCCCAATGGCCGTTTGCAAGGACGCTCGCTTTGCAGACCTTGGATTCGTTGGTGCCACAGGCTTCAACCCGGCCGCCGCTGCCCAGACCAGCACAGGCAACAAAGGAGCGTGGAAATGGTGAAACGGGACGGGCGGCAATTGAGCCAACGATTGCCCGGCGGAATCGGGGCTAACCGTTCCCGATTCATTCCCCAGTTGAATCAGGCCCAGCATCGCAAATGTGACGGTACCAGCAAGGAGAATTTTTGGACGCAGGAGCGACATCATCCCCAGCGGAATCGTCAGTACAAGAACGTAGTACAAAGTCCGAAGACTGGCAAAGGCGGAGAGAATCTTCAACGGGTCTCGCAACGCCGTCCGAATCAAATCACCAGGGCTGTTTCCGAGGTCACCAAAATAACGGCTGTAGTGCACAACCGCGCCGCCTCGAAAATACGGGATCACCACAAGCACAACGGCCAGGACGTAGGCGACGGAAAATCCCAGCACCGACAACGACCAGACGGCAAACTGCTTCTTTGCGGGGCCAGCCGCTTCGCCTCGCGAAGTCAGAAACAGAGCCAGCCCAATCGGCCCAACGATCAAAGCGAAATCTTCCTGCGTCGACAGTGCGATTAACAGACAAAGCGAAGACTTGAACAACCGACGACGCTCTGCGAAGTCAATGCCCCAGAAGAGGAACGGCAGTCCATAACAACTTGGCCGCAGCGTTTTCAGATCAATCGCGATGTCCAGATAGTGCATCGGAAAAAATAAAAGCCATGCCAAAGCCAGCCACATGGCGGCTCGAGGGCTACCCGAGTGACGCCGAGCGATTGAGAAGATTGGGATACAACAGATCGCCAGTGACGATGATGCGATCAGTTCCATCATCAAATACGAAGGCCACAGCATATGCAAAGGCAGGAGAAGCAGATGAATCACCTGAATGTGTTCGCCAAGAAACAAGCCCTGGTCGAGATAGCTGCGAAAACCTTTCCCATGCCACACGTTCCACAGATGTTCTTCGTACATCGCTGAATCGCCATGCGGGACGAGCAGACCTGCATAAAGCCGTTCATTCATCCAGAATGAAGTCGCTTCCCACGCCAGCATCGCCAGCACAACGACGGTCCACTCAGGCCACGCCGAACGTTGTTGAAGGGTTGTCACTGGTTCCGATTCAGTTTCACCAAATGCCCCGGCAAGATTGTTCGCCGAAGCCGCCAGCACCATGGCCATCCAAAGCGGAGTTGTCGTGATCAAAAAAGCGAGCGCCGGTAAACTGGAAGAAAGATCGGCTACAAACCAGACAACCAGCCATCCCGCAGCAAAACTCCATGGGATGGCCGTGGTCGCCATGCGATCGATCGTCCGCACAGCAAATGACGCTGACTTCATTGACGCTGGTTCACAACCGCAAAATTGATTCACTGCGGCAATCAAGCTACCAGAGATGCTCGCCGTGGCAAACAGTCGAATTAGTATTGGTAGCCAGTCCAATTCAATCTGCGGCAATCCGCTCGCGGTCTGACCGACGACGCCACCGAACATACCTACCGCCTTCGCCAGAATGTCCTGAGGGAAGAAGGCATTGGCGAAGGCCGCATCGGTCAGAATGATCCACACCATCATCGATAAAGAGGTGCAACCGAACGCGATTGCAGACAACGAAAAAGCAACCGATCGTCGGGGTGGCAGAGACATAGATCAAGCGGACCAAAGCAAACAGTCAGTGGGGTTCGGAGCAACAACACGGCCGGAAGGGCAGTTTTCGGTATACGGCAGCGTCCCCAAAATCGCCAAAACAAACCGCCAGACTGCCCATGTATTGCATTTTACCTGCTCCCAAAAGGTCATATTGACCCATTTTTCGAGAAGTGTGACTCTACACGGCTGACCGAACGCAGTCGTTGTCGGCGGCGGTATCGCGTCATGACTTTTCAGGAATTAGTCAGTCTCCGTTCGTTCAAATTTCTTCGATTTCTGCTTCTATGCTTTCTGCTCGCGACACTGTCGTGTGGAGTTGGCCCGCGTTGCTTTTCAGCTGCGCGCTGGTTTTCGCTTCCGGCTGCGCGACAACTGAGTTCGTGCAACTGCGAGAGAAGCCTCGCAATCCTTTGGCCGATCGCTTGAAGACAACAGAATTTGGGCTGGTCAAGCATTCGGACGAGACGGAAGTTTTCCTCCGCCAAACTGGCTACGCTGGTGGCGAAGACATGAAACAGATGATCAAGCATGCCCGAGATCATCGAAATACGGGGCATTACTTTGAAGCCACCCATGCCCTTGCTGAGCTCAATTACCTCGCTGCTGAAGTGGTCAGAAGTCGAGATCCTCAACTGGCATCGGAACTGTATCTCGATTCCGCAAAGGCCGCGTGGGGTTACTTCGCGACGAAGGATTCAGGAGGCCGCAATCCGGACCCCAACCGTCCCGAACATCGTGTGACAGCGGAAGTTTACAACGCCAGCTCGGAGTCGCTCTTCAGGATTTCGAAGAGCATTGGCAAAGCGAAGCTTGGGCAATCTCTTCAGATGCCACTGACTCGACGGCGTCTGGAATTCGAGATTCCGTTCGGGTCGCGGTTGTTAACACCAGACCAGCTTGGAGACTTTGAGTTTGTCTCTGACTACGAACTCAAGAATCTAAAGAATCGTCACACGACAGCTGGCTTAGGAGTGCCGATCATTGCAATCCGTCGAGCTTCCGAAAGACCAGATCCGATTGAAAAGCATTACACGAAAGGCATGAGCTTTGCCGCAACGCTGGTGTTGAGATTCGACGACGTCGGTTCAGATTCCCGCGGATCGTCCGATGTGCGACTGCAGATCTACGACCCTCGTGAGTCTGACCAGATGCTTGTGGATGACACACTGGTGCCGCTTGAAGCCGACGTCAGCACGCCACTGGCTCGATACTTGAGCAATCGCGACCTCAGCCTTCTGGACACGTGGGGCTTTTTTCGGCCGGACCACGCTCAGGATGTCGCAGGGCTCTACATGGTGCAGCCTTACGATCCGGATCGCATTCCCGTGCTAATGGTTCACGGTATCTGGTCGAGCCCCATGACATGGATGGAAATGTTCAACGAGCTGCAGGCCGATCCCGAGATTCGACGCAAGTATCAATTCTGGTTCTATTTGTATCCGACCGGCGAACCAGTCGCTTTCTCAGCGGCCGGCTTGCGAGTGGAACTGCAGAAAGTCCGCGACGTGTGCGACCCCTATCGTCGAAATCCCAAAATGGACGAGATGGTCATCGTAGGTCACAGCATGGGCGGATTGATGTCACACATGATGGCCATCGATAGCGGTGATCGCCTGTGGGATTCTGTCAGCCCCAAATCCGTGGATGAACTTCAGGCCAGTTCTGAACTGAAGTCCGAAATTCGCCGAGTCTTCTTTTTCCAGTCGAACCCATCAATCGATCGCATCGTGACGATCGCCAGCCCGTATGGCGGCAGCTCTTTTTCCAATCAGTTCACGAGATGGTTGACAGGATCTTTCGTGTGGCTTCCTTCCAAAACATATGAACTCAGCCGAGTAATCTTCGAACAGAACAACGAAACCTGGTGGGATCGTGTCAAAGCACCTCGAACCAGCGTCGATTCGCTGACCAAGAAATCGGCTGTGCTGCAGTTGATTCGAGACTCCCATGTTCCCGACGACGTCAAACACCACAACATCGTGGGCGTGCGAAAAGGAAAAAATAAAAACACATGGACCGACGGCGTCGTTTCATACCACAGCGCGCATCGAGACGATGTGACCAGCGAGAAGGTCGTGCCGACGGGCCATCGAGACATCCTGCGGCATCCGGACACCGTCGCGGAAGTTCAACGTATTCTGCTCGAACATCTTCAGCACAGTCAGCGTCGAAGATATCCAGTGATTCCCGTGAAGCAAACGGTGGACGCCGACTCCAACAATGTCGGTCGAGCGATGATCCCGTAGCCCGACCTGTCCTCAGGTCGGGATCGGCGCCGCTTGTTAAATTCTCGCCACTCTCATCGCTCCAGTGAATCCCGCGATTCCGCAACGGCGTGGCGCAATCCCGTTTCACAGTCGTCGAACTGATACAAAATAGGTAACGACTCAAGCACGCGGCTGACAACTCTCCGATTTCCACCACGACGACGGCCGGTCACCGACACATCGTTCGTTGAACCCTCAACGCTGAAGATTGGTTCGGGCGCGCCGACGACTTTCGCCAGCGTGGAGTAATACGTTCGGCGAGTCACGCTCTTTGCCGCGACGACATTCATCACGCTGACCCCGTCCTGATCAGCTAAAGAATCGGCTTGAGCAAAAGAATGGCTCGCAATGAAATTGATCACACAAACGGCGTCATCCACATGAATCAGGTTCAACCACTCGTCCGGCGCAGATGTCAGCGGAATACTTTGCCGCAATTCTGAAACGCGGCGAAGCAGACGATCGGGGCCATAGATTCCAGCAAGCCTCAAAATCGAAACCCGCGTTCCTGAATCCATCGCAAATTGACGAAGGACCTGCTCCGCCGCCACACACGCAACTCCGCCTTCAGTGTTGGGGTTCGGAGCAGTCAGTTCGTCGACATCCCTGCCCTCGCCGTCGCCGTAAACGCCTGTGCTTGACGTGTAGATAATTCGTCGCGGCGATGTTCGAGATGGCAGAGCCTTGAGCAGTCGAGTCAATCCATCCACCCATGTGGCCTGCCGATTCGCCCCGGGACTGCGATCAAACCCAACCGACCACAACACAACATCGACATCCGGCAACGGGGGCCACGGAGAGCTTGAACCCAAATCCAGAATCACAGGCTTCAGGCCTTCTGCTTCAAGCCTCCTCGCCTTTTCCTCGGACCGCGTGATCGCAAAAGTGGCGATTCCCGGTGATCGCAAAACGCGGGCGGCACGCATGCCGACATAGCCACAGCCGGCGACAAGCACTGACTTTGATGCGGCATTCGGGCTCAAAATGGGGGACAATTCAGCGGATTTGTTCATGGGTTCCGAGGATTATGGGCTGGAAATTGAGAACCGTTAGCAGTGCGGCTACACTTTGAGCCGCTCGGGGCAGATATCGATTCATTGTCGCTCCGACTGGTCACGATTAACAAACCCATTCCCGAACTATCTGAAAGAGTTTCCCACGATGAACAGTCCTCTGTCCCGACGTTCGTTCCTCGCAACGTCAACGGCCGCTGCCGCCGCTGGCGTGTTTGGTGCTGCGGCATCTGCCGCTCCTGTACGATCTGCAGCGAAGTTCGAAATTTCGCTGGCTGAATGGTCTCTTCATAAGACACTGTTCGACAAGAAGATGGACAATCTGGATTTTGCGATGACCGCAAAGAAGGAATTCGGCATCGAAGCCATCGAGTACGTCAATCAATTCTTCAAAGACAAAGCTCAGGACAAGGCTTATCTGGCGGAGCTGAACAAGCGAGCTGCCGACCATGGAGTCAAACAGCTTCTGATCATGATCGACGGCGAAGGCAACCTGGGCGATCCCAACCTGAAGAACCGAATGGAAGCTGTTCAGAACCATCACAAGTGGGTTGAAGCGGCGAAGACGCTGGGTTGCCATTCCATCCGAGTCAACGCGGGCAGCGCTGGCAGCTACGAAGACCAGATGTTCCGCGCCGCCGATGGTCTGCGAGCGCTCTCAGAATTCGCGGCTGAACATGGCCTGAACGTGATCGTCGAAAATCATGGTGGCCTTTCGTCCAACGGTGAATGGCTGGCTGGCGTGATGAAGCACGTCGACATGAAGAATTGCGGTACCCTGCCTGACTTCGGCAACTTCCGCATCAAGGACGAAGAATGGTACGATCGTTATAAAGGCGTCACCGAGCTGATGCCGTTCGCAAAAGCCGTCAGCGCTAAGTCTCACGATTTCGACGACAAGGGCAACGAGACGAAGACTGACTACAAGAAGATGATGAAGATCGTTCTTGACGCCGGTTACCACGGATTCGTTGGGATCGAATACGAAGGCAGCGTGCTGGACGAAGCCGCAGGTATCAAAGCCACCAAGGCCCTGCTGGAACGCGTCCGCAGTGAACTCGGTTAGTGCATTTGTTGCCATGTGTGAAAACAGATTGCAGTCTGGACCGAACATTGCAAGCGGCTTGTTGATTCAATGGGCTTTCACAACCCGAAACGTAAGTGAGGGATGAGATTTACCTCGTTTTTCAACAACAATCCTTCGCTGACGCATTGGGTTAGGATCAAAACTGAACAGCCCGCCCCGTCAAAAAGGCCGGGCTGTTCTTTTCGACCAGTTGATGGCTCGCGTTCAATCGCAACGCAGCAAGGAATCACCCGCGGACTTTGTAACCGATCTTTTGCAGCTCGCTGCGAATTCGGTCGAGATGAGTGCCCTGAACTTCCAGAGCGTCTTCGGCAATCGTTCCCCCGGCGCCGCATGCGTTTTTCAGACGAGTCAGCACGGATGTCAAGTCGTTGTCTTCGGCAGCCAGTCCTCGGATGACTGTCATCACGCGGCCGTGCTTGCGTTTTTCGACAGCAATCCTAGCTGTCTGTTTTTCGGGAGGCGTTCGCACGGGCTCGATCGGCGGGCACTTGCACTCCGACTCCAGCTTGTCGCATCGATCGCAATGCGGCGGGCGATCAAACTTCGTACCGGCCAAAAGCCCCATGACTACCTCACTATCCTTGTGCTGGTGACGTCGCTCAGTGATCTTCAAAAACTGGCGGCAAGAAAAGCGGCGTAGGCGATACCACTCAAAATCGCCCCCAACAGCCATCGGTCGGCAGCCAGAAGCTTGACCGAATCGTCAGCCAGCAGCGCGAGCAGGGGATTCTGATGTTGGTCGGCACCAACGGGAGCGTCTTGCAGGGATCGCTTGTAGGTCATGGCTCAGTCAAAGACTCATCAGGGGAAGGAAACCGGGAAAACTTCTTCGCTGCACTTAACCGGTCCGGTTATGCGGTTTGACGGGATTTTGCGGTCATTCCAAGGTGAACGCCACTCAGAACGCTGTATTGTTTGGGGAAATGGGCCGTTTCCGCAGGTGATGGTGGAATTCCTCGGTCTCGACGGCCAATGAAAATGGACGGCATGACTTTCCCCGATTTCTGACCGACCCGCAAACTGCAGGCGGAGCGGACGGGGATTTTAGCGTTATATTCTCAAACGGGGCTGATTTGGCCCGCTCGGATTTTTCCTCCACTGAGTCGCGCAGGATGACGGCCCAAACGAGTTCCCTGACTGACACTCCCTCCAGCGATGATGAAGAGCTGCTGTTGTTGGGCAGCGTACAGCTCAACGGCATGCCGAGCAGGAAGACACAATCGGTGCTCCAGCAGGTCAAATCACAAACCATTGCAAAAACTCGCCGACGAAAACCGCCAACGTGGGCTGTCAAAGTTTCAACTTCCGTCGCTGCAATTCAGACGTTTTTTTCAATCACCGTTCCAGCCATCCTGCGAGAAAGACGTCGCGAACTAACGACCGCCGGAGTCAGTTTTTCCGTTCACCTCGTCGCAGGATTGGCGATGACCATGTGGCTGTTGCCCGACACCACTCGCGACGAGGTGCTGCAACTCATCGGCGTCAAAGTAAACGTCGAGGAGGCACTGGAGCTGCCCGTCGAACTCGCCGAGATCGTGCAGCCAGAAGTTATCCAGGATCTCAGCGTCGACAGCGCGATGCAGCAAATGCTTGGTGAACTGGATAACGGCGAACATCGAATCGAGATGGAATCGCCTGAGCTGCGAGACCTGACTCTGCCTTTGGAGTCGTTGGCCGACGTTTCGGACGCTCCGTTCATCAAAGGCGACTTTGGCGGACGCTCATCAGCCGGGAAAAGAGCGGCCGTTGCGATGTTTGGCGGTAACGCGGACAGCGAACGATCCGTCAGTCTGGGGCTCAAGTGGCTCAAGAGTATTCAGCAGTCGGATGGGTCGTGGAGTTTCGCAAACGTCGGAGAAGCCGGCGGGGCAGGGAATCTTACGACAACCGATATGGGAGCCACATCACTGGCTCTGTTGTGTTTTCTTGGCGCGGGACATACTTTCGAAAGCATGGGCGAGTATCAGCAGACTGTCCGCAACGGTCTGGCCTGGATGGTCAAAAACGCCGATCGAGGTGCCAGCGGCGCAGATCTCCGAGGCCGCTTCCGGGGCAACTCGGGGATGTACGTTCAGGGAATTGCCACAATTTGCATTTGTGAAGCATCCGCACTTTCGCCCAAAGACAAAGAACTACGGCGACTGGCAACGGACGCCGTCAAGTTCATTGAGAGAGCTCAGGACAAAGTCGGCGGCGGTTGGCGATATCAACCCGGAGATCGTGGGGATACCTCAGTCGTCGGCTGGCAGCTGATGGCACTCCGCAGCGCGAAGGAATGTCGAATCTCACTCCAAAGTGACACGATCAAAGACGCGAAGGAGTTTCTGGATTCTGCTGGGACCAAAGATGGAGCCATGTACGGTTACATGCCCGGTGACGGCCCCAGGGATTCAATGACAGCCGTCGGATTATTGTGCCGAATCTATCACGGCTGGAAACGCGAACGGCCGGCTCTGAAGGTCGGCGTTGAGCATCTGGCTTCCGTCGGCCCCAAGCGAGGCGACATCTACTACAACTATTATGCGACTCAGGTCCTTCATCACTGGGGCGGCGATCTTTGGAAGCAGTGGAATCATCGAATGCGTGATGAACTTGTCACCAGTCAGGTCAAAGAAGGCCCCGCCGCTGGCAGTTGGGATGTAACCGATCCGCATGGCTACGCAGGCGGTCGCATTTATCAAACGACACTGAGCATTCTCACGCTGGAAGTTTATTACCGACATCTTCCGATGTATCACCGCTTCGATGAAAAATCGGGCAGCGAAACGCCCGACAAATCGGAGTAGTGAGCGATTCTGACCGGCTTTACAACAAGCAAAGTCTTCTTCCGGGTACCGATCGCCTATAGAGGAAACAGCTGTCAAGACGCAAACGGTGTCGGGAACGAATGTCACTGTCTGGGTTATTAGCGACTTCATGAACACCTGTTAAGCAGACTGCCAGGGCGAGTGGTGCGAGATTGCTGCATCAAGGGGACGCCGTGGCGGTTGCCCTGCCCAAATCACTTTCGGCAACCAGACAAGCAATTATACTGGAGGATCGGTCAAGCCTGGACATACCCCTCGGAGCAACCATGAAACGCCGCGTTACGCTGTTCGATCAACTTCGTTATCGGTTCGAAAACACGTTGTCCGCCGGACCGATCGCGATCATCGGATGGCTGGCCGTCGTGTCACTGGCCATCGTAATCTTCGGGGCGTCGGTGATTTGGGTGTGCGGAATCCCGTCCGATCCGGAATCCGGCGAAAAATGGGGGCCGATTGAAGCCGCATGGAATCTATTGATGAGGACGTTCGATGCGGGCAATATGGCGGATGACGGCGGCTGGCCACTTCGCGTCGTCACGCTGTTGGTGACCATTGGCGGAATCTTCATCGTCAGCACGCTGATCGGCACAATCACCTCGGGCATGGAATCAAGCATTGACGAACTCCGCAAAGGGCGGTCGAGGGTGATTGAGAAAGGCCACACGCTGATCCTGGGCTGGTCGAGCAAAGTGTTTGCCATCATCAACGAATTGTCGATCGCCAACGAAAATCAAAAACGCCCATGCATCGTCATTTTGGCCGACCACGACAAAGTCGAGATGGAAGATGAGATCCGCGCGAAGATGCCCAATACTCGGAACACACGCGTGATCTGCCGGCGCGGCAGCCCGCTGGACCTGGATGATCTGGAAGTGGTCAACCCGCACGAAGCAAAGTCGATCATCATCCTTTCCCCGGGAACAGCAAACCCAGATACTCACGTCGTCAAGTCGATATTGGCGCTGACGAACAATCCACGCCGCCGTTCCGAGCCGTATCATATCGTGGCCGAAATCCGCGATGAGCGAAACATGGAAGCCGGGCGGCTGGTCAGCGGAGACGAAGCGCTTTTGATTCTCTCTTCCGACGTCATCGCTCGTGTCACCGCGCAAACCTGCCGACAGTCGGGACTGAGTCTGGTCTATCAGGAGCTGATGGATTTCGACGGAGCGGAAATCTACTTCAAGGAACAGCCAGAGCTGGTCGGGGCAACTTATCGCTCGGCCCTCAGCCGTTTTGAAACTTCCACATTGATCGGGTTGATGTCGACCAACGGCGAGGTGCGGCTTAATCCGGCGATGAATCACGTCATCGCAGAGGGCGACCAGGTGATCGTCATTTCCGAAGACGACGACACGATCGTATTGTCCGACGCGCCACCCAGCCAGAAGATGGCGACTCCACAGGCCAGTGTCGCGGCAAAGGCAACGGCCGAGCGAACGTTGATTATCGGCTGGAACAACAAAGGGGCGAACATCATTCGAGAACTCGACAACTACGTCGGCCCCGGCTCAGAGTTGTTCGTACTCTGCGAACAGGCCGACCTTGGCAAGGAACTCGGCAAGCTGCAAAAGCAATTGCAGCGACAGACGCTGCGGTTTGGCAACGCCGTTACGACGGAACTGGCGACTCTGGTCAAGGTGCAGCCGGAGACGTATCACCATATCATCCTGCTCAGCGACCACGAAGCGGACATCCAGGAGACTGATGCCCGCACATTGATTACGCTGCTCCATCTGCGAAATCTGGCCGAGAAATCCGGCCGCAGTTTCAGCATCGTCAGCGAGATGCTCGACATTCGAAATCGCGCGCTGGCTGAAATCGCACGGGCCGACGATTTCATCATCAGCGACAAGTTGATTAGCCTGCTGCTGTCGCAGATTTCTGAAAACAGGCACCTCGACAAGGTCTTTAAGGACCTGTTCGATCCGGACGGCTCGGAGATTTACCTCAAGCCAATCCGGGATTATGTGCCACTGGGCAAGCCGCTCGATTTCTACTCGGTCGTCGCAGCAGCAGCAGCACGTGGCGAGACAGCAATCGGCTACCGAATCATCGAGCAAGCTCACGACGCCGACCGGGCCTATGGTGTCGTGATCAATCCGAAAAAGACCGACACAGCCACATTTACGGCGGAAGACCGCATCGTCGTGCTGGCCGAAGAATGAAGGGCGATTGTGGACACATGTCTCGTCTCCTTCCGGCGCGATGTTAGGCTTCCTTGAGAAACCGGTCATTTGCTACCGCTATCTTTTACGTTGAGTTTGATTCCAACAAAGCCTGAGTACTTTCGGATTGGATAAGGCACAGCCCTACCACGAAGTCCCCATTTTCTATTCGAATATTGGTCCGTCCTTTTCCGGTCATCGCATTATGCCTGGTGCCAATGAGCCGAAGCCGATCGGAACATCGCGCCGCTCAACTAGACAGCCTTCAGATAGGCCTGAATACCGTCCAATACCATTTGGACAGCCATCATGACCAGCAGCATTCCCATCAGGCGTTCCATCGCTCGTGAACCGCGGACTCCGAGAAACGCGTAGATGGCTGGAGACAACGTGAGAATCAACGCCGAGGCTGATCCGGCAACGATCACGGCGGAGGCTACCATCATGCGGTCGTGTTTTTCGGCCAGGAGCAGGATCAGCGAGATCGTGCTCGGTCCGGCGATGAAGGGTATCGCGATGGGGACGATCACAGGATCTCCGACGTCTTCGTCGTCGGCAACGCGCCGGCCCGGAAAGACCATTCCCATCGCAATCATAAACAGCACAATCCCTCCGGCAATTCCCAACGCAAATGGCTTCAGCCCCAACGCTGCCATGATGGGCCCGCCAGCAAAGACGGCCGCCAGCAGAATGGCCATCGCAATCAGACTCTCGCGCAACATGATCCGCCTGCGTTTCTTCGGATCCAGGTCGTGTAGCAGGGAATTGATTGTCACCAGATTTCCAAACGGGTCGAGCACGATGAACATCAAGAGGACTATCTGCAGCATGTGGCACCGTAAAAGGCCAAAGAGTCAACGTCGAAAAGAGGGCCAATGTGAAGTTGCTCATTCTGGCCATCACAAAGCTTCTTTGCGAGCCTCATCATCGCGTCGCGGATTCTCCAGTTTCTTTACACGCTTTCTCGAGACCTCCCTTGGCGACGATTTCGCCGAAGTTGCCTTTCGAGCATGACTGAGCCGTCACAGGGAGCTTTGGACCGTGGCCACCTGGAGTCCAGATATCTGCGCTTGATCCGGAAGAACGACTGGCCGATACTGCCCCGGCTGGTGGTTGATCGCTGGCAATTTTTCCTGTCAGCCAATGTACCAATCGAACGGACAGCCGATGTGGCGGAATATTGTTTTGCTGCTCGGTGTTGCTCTGAGCGCCATGATTCTTGCGGGAACGACGATTCCGCTGGGGATCGTGGGGGAGTGGACATGGCCGAGGCATCCGCTTCCGGAAAACGTGCCGGAGTTGCTCGATCGTTTTCTGCCGCCGACTCTTTTGGCGGTAGGTTTGCTGGCATTCTGCCGGTTTGCTGATTGTCGAATTAAGTCAGCAGCTCGCGTGAATGAATTCGTGTTCGTCGGCTTGCTGGTCTTCGGCTCGTACCACTGGCAGCACGCGGCGATGCAGGCAGCTCCTTCGCCGCATCGTGAGCTTCGGCCATTGTGGGTCCTTTACGATCGATATGCGTCCGGCTACTTTTTTGAAGCGGCGTTCAATACGAACTCACAGGCCGAATTGCTGTCGACCTACGAGGCTCGCATGGCGAAAGGCGACGTCCTTCACGAAGGAACTCACCCGCCGGGCCTTTTCCTGCTGAACTGGTGGGCTTGTCAGACGACTCAACGTTCTGAAACGCTGGTATGGCTGGCTGAGTGGACTCAAAGTTCCGAGACCATCCGTCTGTTTCGCGAGCTCGAGGCGAATTCCGGGATGGCGAAACGAGCGTTGTCGCGAACCGAACTGGCGGCTTTGTGTCTGGTTTCGTTCCTGTCCTCACTGTTGTCAGCGATGACGATCATCCCAGTTTACGGAATTGTTCGACTGTTATCTGATCGCCGAACCGCCTGGAGAGCCGCCTGCCTGATGCTGACGATTCCGACCATCGCTGTCTTCGCTCCGCGATCGGACATTGTTTATGCGTTCTCAGCAAGCCTGATCATCTGGGCGGTTGTTGCGGCGATGATGGCACAAAACACATCGCGTCGGATCGCTCTTTCTGTCAGTGCAGCGACGGTGACTTTCGCCAGTTTGTATGTCAGTCTCGCCCATATTCCAGCGATCGTGGTGACGGTCATTTTCGCTGCACTGTCTCTTGTGGGTTCGAACCGTTTGCCGTGGCGGGATGTCTTAAAAGCGATTGGGATGATGACGGTCTCATTTCTGGCTCTATGCCTTGTCGTCGGCTGGATGACGCAGTGCAACCTACTTCGGATCTGGCAGATGAACCTGACAAATCATGCGGGGTTCTATGGCCAGTCCACTCGAACCAGTTGGAAGTGGTTGTTGGCGAATCCGCTTGAGCTAGCATTTTCTCTCGGACTGCCTTTGGCGTATTTCAGCATTGCCGGCGGCATCCGAGCGTTCAGGAACATTTTGCAGCCCGGGGAAACCACTTCCGTTCGAACAATTGCCTTTCCGCGTTTGCTCATCTCGATGATGGCTACCTGGGTAATGCTCTGGATGTCAGGCAAAAACATGGGCGAAGCGGCTCGACTGTGGTGTTTTTTGACGCCGTGGTTTGTCCTCGCAGCCGTTTCAGTGTTTGAGCCGAAGAGCGATGCTGAAAAACCGATGTTGACCGATTCCAGCGACTGGCTGAAACTACTCGCCGCGCAGTTCGTTGTTTGTGCGTTGACGGCAGGTTGCGTCAGTGGCTACGAGACGCTCACCTAAATCCATCAAACTTTTTGTGTAACGTAGTTCAGGACCGTCATGTCGAATCCAGCAGCACCGTCGTACGTCGTTCGTGAAGCGTGTCGAGACGATATCCCAGGGCTCGAAGAGCTGGTGGATCGCTTCGTCCAGGCAAATCGCCTGCTGCCGCGAACAACCGACGAGTTGTGTGACCTGATCCCGTTTGGATTTGTCGCGGTCGCAAACAACCAGATCGTTGGTTTCGCCGCGCTGGAAATCTATTCTGCGAAGCTGGCTGAGATTCGAAGTCTTGCCGTCCATGATGACTTTCAGGGACGAGGCATCGGCAAACAGCTCGTTCAGAAGTGCGTGGATCTTGCGGTCAAACGCAACATTCTGGAAGTCATGGCCATCACATCGTCCGACGCGTTCTTTCAGGCCTGTGGATTTGACTTTACGCTGCCCGGCGAAAAGAAAGCACTGTTCATGCAGACGCGAGATGAATACTGACTCATCGTCCCCATGCCGGTATTCAGTTGCCAGCGGGTCGAACTCGTGGCGAGACGATTCCGCCGAATCGAAGGCTGGCCAGGTTTCCCCCCGGCCGATTATTCCGGATTGCTCAGAGCAGCGAACACGCTGAACGCATCATCAAGAAACGACTTAAAATCGTCGGGAGCAGTCCGCCTTCTGTCGTACCAAAATAGAAGGCTTCCGGGTTGCGACTCCAGGCAGAGTCTGGCAAATCTTGTCAGCAGATGAAGTCGTTCCATATTGAAGAACTGTCGGATCGCCTCTTCGTCGTCTCCCGCAAGCACATACTTTTGGGAGAACTCTGGAGAGTCATCAAAGTCGATATCCTGACCACCAAACAATTCGCCAACCTTGCTTAACCAACCTTCGGGCTTGAGACGAAATCGCGGCGTCTGAAGGCGAGGCGACTGAAAGATCACCAGCGTCTGATTGTATGTCTGAGTCGACTTACCTTTTCCCACCGTGTAGCAATAGTCACAAACCACAACGTCGAGCGAACCGACTTGTCGCCGCGCGATATTTGTTGCCGCTCTATTTCTACCCAGGTTCAAGAACTGCGAAGTGCCGAAGACTCCGTCAAATTCGTCCGGCACGATCGTATGGGGCTCAAATCCCAATGAGCCTGCCGCGTCCAGCATCTGCCGCGTCCGCTTCTTTTCAAAATACATCGCCGCCAGAATGCCCAGGGCGATCATTGACACAATCCCAGTGACGAGGACTGCTGGATGTAGGGAGTTCAGCATGGATAAAACCTGAAAGGTAACGGCATTCGAAACAACGGCGTGCTGCAAGGCTAAACGCAGAAATCCAGGTAAACGCACCGTCGAAACAGAATTTCAGCGGCAAGCAGTCTTGAGGCAAAAAGGAAAAATGTTGGGCAATAACGCTGTCGTACGATGATCAAACTTAGACGCCGTCCGAAATCGACTTCGTGACTCGGTATGCCGTGGACTCAACAGAAGTCAACAAAGGCAACGAAGCAGTCGCGGGTGTTCGAACTTTGTTTTCTTCGTTTGCTTCTGTCCCAAAACACTTGTTCTCGGATAGGTTCTTAGCGCGGCTGCGGGGCGTTGATTTGAAAAACATCGGTGGAGTGTTCAACAACTACTCCACCGATCAATGACGATGTTCGAAATACGATCAGAAGAATTTCGAGATTACTCTGAAGCGCCGGCCAAGAACTCGGCGAGAGTGACTTCGCCGTCTTCATCGGCATCCAGATTTTCAAAGCCTTTCTTTTCTTTGCCGGACAGGCTTCCGTCTTCGTTCTTGTCCAGTTTCTGAAACGCCGCTTCGTCGTTGGACTTCTTTGGCGATGATTTGCGACGAGGTTTTGGAGCGGGTTTGTCGGATTCGTCTTCGTCGTCCTCGGACATTTCTTCAGCGTCTTCGTCTGAGTCATCATCTTCAGGTTTTGTTTCCTGAAAGATCAGTCCCAGTGCCTTCGGATCGAAGTCATTCGGCCAGCGAGTGACCTGATCGTACTTCGCTTTGCGGAAGTTGGTGCGGAAGTGCAGCGTCACTGTGGAAAGATCAGCGCCTCGCAGATCGGCGAGGTAGAAGTCTGAGCCATAAATCTGATTGAACCCCTTGGTTCCTCGCAGCTTGGCTTCTCGAAACTTCATTTCACACGTGTTGCTGCCCTGAAGATCAACACCCGAGAGATCCGCTTTGTTGAGAATCGTGTTGCTAAAGAACGCATGGCATGTGGAATTGCGGAAATCCGATCCCGTCATATCCGCGGTGCTGAAATTGGTGTTGGTCAGAACAGCGCCCTGGAAATTGCAGTTCTTCAGGCTGCAGTTATTGAACTTGGCATCTGTCAGGACTGCATCCGCAAAATTAGCGTCGTCGAGATTCTTCGTGCTGAAATCTTTGCCGGACAAATCCTGGCCTTCGAAGTCATGCTTGTACTTCCGTGATTCGGTTTTCTCTGCTTCGTCCGCGAAGGAAACAGCCGACGGAGAGATCAGCATCAGTGATGCTAACAGGGTTGTCATAAGAAGTGGCTTCATCGAGATTGAACCTTTCATCATGTGTAGAGACTGGAAATTTGGAATTTCAGATTTGAAATTTGAAACTTGAAAACTGAAAACCAACGAGCATCAGCGGCCCAGATTGGATTGCTCGCATACGACGCGAAACCCAAGGGCCTTGTGCGAATAGTTTGGCGGCTGAGATTTTCTTGCGGCCGATCGGCATTGAGCCACGTCGGACAGATACGAACCACCGCGAATGACCTTGCGTGTTCCACCGGAAGTGCTCATTGGATCTGTGGCGTCCTCCCACATGCGAAACTTGTCGTGAACTGTGAACGTCGGTGTGATGGGTGCGTTTAGCAGTGCATGCATTCGCTCGAGAATTTCGACTGGATCGCCCACCTCCTGCGAGGTATTCATTCTGATCAGATGAAGCCCGGACGGTTGTTCGCTGTAATCGTCCAGACACCACTCGGCCACGTTGCCGTGCATTTCGCAGAGACCGAACAAGTTCGGTGCATGGCTTTCCACCGTTTTTGTTCGACCTTGCCACTCGCTTCGACGAGCGTACCAGTATGGCTGGTCAGCCCGAATATTTGCCTGCGAGCCATCAATGATCTGACCCGTGGAGAAAGGCAGCGTGCTGCCGGCTCGACAAGCGAACTCCCACTCGGATTCCGTGGGAAGCCGGTAGACTCGATTGGCCGACAATTCTTCTGGTTGATTGCTTAGTTTTTTGCAGAACTCAACCGCATCTGCCCATGAAACCTGCTCGACTGGAAATCGTCCGGTCTTTAATTCGCCAACTTTTTCGGCACCGTCGCCATTGCGAGAATGATGGCTGGGATTCTGTCTCATGACAGCTTCGTATTCGGCCTGAGTGACTTCATGAACTCCCATGAGGATTCTTTTGGAGATGATCACCGCTCGCAGATCTTCATCGGGCCGTCGTTTGTACTCCGACTTCAAAGATCCCTTGATGTAGTTGGATCGCGGCAGCAGAACCAGCGGCATTCCGATGGAGTTCTTCAACACGTTACCGGGTTTCATTCTCGCAAGAGCAGCGGTCGCTTTTGGTTTCGGCAACACTGGTGCGAGTGCAAAAACTCCGACGACGTCCTGGCCGATGACTCGAACCGGCGTTTGATTTCGCCCTGGAAAGAGGGCATTCACATTGGCCGGAACTTCGGCCAGCACGTGGCGATAGAGCTCATCGCTGTCGACGATGCGGTTCTGATCGAAATCTGCTGACCCTTCAAGACCCTGAACAAAACTGAGCGTAAATGCACCATGACCGGCCTCGCGATCTTCGCTGGAAACTTCATCACGACGACACGCGGCAAATGTGATGAGTCCCTGTGCTTTCTGCAACGCGTGACCAACATTGTCCGCAATTGTGAACCCAGACGCCGCTCCCGCGCTGCCGGAGTGACAGGAATCCAGCACCAGCAACTTCTGAACGGCCAGACATTCCTGCAGCATTTTACGAAGATCATCGACCTGTAACGAAGAATCCTTTTCGCGTGTTCCATCGAAGTCGAGCGGACAAACATAGCCGATGAGCTTGATGTTCTCCCCCACGCCCTCAGATCGCAGACCACCATGGCCGGAGAAACTGACCAGGACAGTGTCCTTCGGCGTGGCATCTGACAGAAATCGGCGGATCTGATGTTTAAGGTTGGCCAGAGTTGGACGTAGTGCCGGATCTTCCTGCTGGTCGGTCATCTCCAAAATGCCATCAGGATCGTAGCCGCAGCGATCTCGCAGAGTGGAAGCCAGCAGCCTCGCATCTTTCACACAGCACTTCAGCGGCATGGTTGGATACGCGTCGATGCCAATCACGATCGCAAGACGACGTCCGCCCGTCAACTGCTTCTCAAGTTCCTGAGTAAACTTCTGCTGCACATTCTTTGCAACTGGTTGTTCCTGTGCGGCAGCGGACGAACTGACGAATAGCGTCATTAATCCGGCAAGAAGTATCACGGTCTTATATCGAGTCATGGTTGAATTAGTTCGCGAAGTACAATGGGATTTCCGCACGATGTGTGCGTGCGACAGGACTCGGCGGGTTCCGCTTTCGAAGTTCGAACAATTCGTAGGGTGTGACAAGCAGAGCGCAGGCATACCATGATGCAGCCATTCGGTTCGCCTGCGCGGCTCTGTGTCACACCCTGCGAGGAATCAACATTCAGAAAGTGCTACGCCCTTGAGCAACGGAGACATCCGTCGCGTGAGATTTCATGAGACGTCGACGTACGGTTGAAGAAGGCTACTCATTTGAGTCGCCTTCTGAGTTTGGCTGCCCATCTCCATCCAGATCTTTGACTTTGAAGCCCGATCGCAAGGCACCTTCAGCATCAATCAGCTTGACGGATTCGTGAAACGCAAGAGCGGACGACTCGCTCTCGTCAGTTTCTGGCCCCGTCCACAGGAACGAATAGAAATTGCGACCATCAAGAAGGCTGCGGCGAAAAGCCAGGCGGCCATCCTTGCGTTTGACCAGCAGCAGCTGTGAGGGAAATGGCCCCTTCTCGTGCTCGACTTCTTCCTGAAGCAATTGACCGTCAGTGGCCTCAAGGATTGTCGTTTTTGTTGTGTCAAAGAACGTCTTGGGTTGCTTTGAGACATCGACCTTCAGGCGAGTCAATTCGACTTCAAACGTAATCATGTTCTCCGGCAGTTCCACAACGAATCGCGTGATGTGACCGCCAGGGGAGTCTTGCTCAGTGCGAGTTCCTTGCGAAGGGGCTTTGAAGGCGAGACCATCCTTCTTGGAAACGGTCTCAACCCAGGTCGCAGAGACTTCAGCAGCGGAAGGCCCTTTTGACTTCGGATCTGGCTCTGGAGCTGGGACATAGTCGGGAGCATCAGCCACTTCGAAGCCTACGATTACGGCTTCCATTCCTGCCAGTTGATAGGTTGTCGTGAAACGCTGAGGCACGCCTTCGCCGATCACGATGTGCGTTACCGTGAAAGAATCAGCGTCGTTCTCTCCGGATTCCGTCTCGAAGGACTCAAGCTTATGTGACTTCAGCGTGCCCACTTTTGTGCGAAACTGTTCAAACACTTTTTCAAACGTCGCACGACCAACCTGCTCGACGACCGACGGATGAACAGAAATCAACACATCTTTGCCATCCAGAATATCCAGCATTTTTAGCGACGCGTCGGTGCCAAAACGGTCTTTAAACTTCGTCTTCAGGTCGTCCTTCTGAAGGTCGCGATACAAAGCTTTGTCCATCGCCAGCATCTCAGGCGAATCCATCAGGAAGCCGTTTAAACGCCCCTCCTTGAATCGAAGGACGAGCTTCATTTTTCCTTTTTTACATCTCAGATCAGCTTCCGCCTGAAGATCGCCGCCTTCCACAGTCGCGATGCGGACATTTCTCATTGGAGGCAGTCCGATGAATCCATGAGATTTCTTCGCGTGCTTGATAGAATAATCAAGGATCAGAGGATCGATCTGATACTTGATACTTTCGTGCAGCCAATCCTGAATCAGATCAACCTTCTCAATCTCATCGAGGACCGTTATGAACGTTGCATAGGCCTTGTGAACTTCGTCATTTGAAACGGGAGTGTTCGGCAGGGCATCGGCAGGGCTTAGAGAATTAGCGACTTCGGCACACAGAATCAGGCCTGTGGTGTATTCCTCTTTGGTAAGATGATTGTCCTGGTCATGGTCGAAGTGAGCCGCAATCTCGGCTTCAGTTCCGGACACTCGACCGTCTTCGTTGGTGTCCAGCTTGCTGAATTGATCGGCGGCGATCTTACGAATGTCGGCTGCTGATGCGTTCTGGATCGACGGACCACCATTGACAACACCAGTTTTGAACTCAAGTTCGGAAAGGCGACGATCACCGTTCTTATCAAAATGCTCAGCACCGGCCATCTCCATCCCGGACAGTCGCCGATCCTGATTCATATCGCGACTGTAGAAGAGCATGCCACTGTAGCTAACGGCCTGTGCTCTCTGCTTCTTTGCCGCAGCGGTGAACTCAGCTTGCGAGATTTCGTGGTCTTTGTCTTCATCCAGGAACAGCATATCTTCCGCTTCACGACCGCTGAGAACACCATCTTTATTGGTGTCCTCTCGAAAAAACTGGTCCGCCGCAGAGACGACCGATACTGGCAGCACGACTGCGGCGCCAAGAAAAAGATTGGTTAGAGTGAATCGAACTGACATGTATGATTTTTCCTGTGTTTTGAATCATCAGCCGGACCAGGCTTGCGTCCGATTTCTGAGCCGCAAGGCGCTAGCCGCGGGTGTCGAATGAGTCGGTTCATTAGCCGCCGAGCGCTAGCCCCGGTTGTTATTGACGTTGATTTCTTCACACATTTACCCGCAGCTAGCGCTTTGCGGCTCACCTTGTACGCAGCCCTACGGCACCGGGGCTGGTGGAGCGACAGGCACATCGTCGTCGGAAGGTAATACAGGCGTCACGACATCGGATGGCTCTTCAACAATCTGCAGTGATTTCAGAAACGGCTCTGCGAAGCTGTGGCGAATGTCGTCGTTGATCTGCTGGCCTTGCCACTGCATTGAATAGACATTCAATCCGATAACGATGTCAAACCGAGCAATGAATCCTTTCCCGTCGACTTTGATCGCAATGAACTGGGCTGGGTGACCATGCCATTGTTCTTTGTGTGTTTCAACAATCGTTCCCTTGGTGCTGACGACTAGTGTGTCGTTCAACCCCGTAAAGAAGTCTTCAGAAGCATTCTCGAAGCTTTGAGCAAACGTGAAAATCTGGACGGTGAATACCGCTTGAGACGAAGGATGCTCCAGTCGCCACATTGCCATGTTCTGTGCTTCGTCAAAAGTCCGAACTGGCTTGCCGGGCATCAGGAATTTGACACCATCCTGTTTCGCGTCGAATTCTTTCAACAGAGGCGACGCTGGTTTAGCCACTGGCTTGAGCAGGTTGATCATGTCCGGCTCAGCGGGCGCACTTGAGATCGCCACAAGTGCTGCGTTCATGCCTTGAAACTGAAACTTGTTTTCGATCATCAACGTTCCTGCAGAACCCGTGGCGCGGTGCTCGATCGCCATCATGAAGACGCCATTTTCATTTTCTCCGGCACCGATCGTTTCCAGCTCGATGAGTTTGACTTCGCCAAGCGAGCTCCTGATCGAGTCAAACACAGCGTCGAACTTGTCACGACCAACCTGCTGAATAACGTCCGGATGAAACATGGACGCTGCCTCGTCGTCTTTGGACGCTGTGACCTGGTCGATCAGAGTTTTGCAGACGGGTGAATAGTACTGAGCGAACTCATCCTGAGTTTTTTCATCCGTCATGAGCATTGCGTAGATGTTCGCTTCAACTTCTGCGAGCGCCGGGCTTTCAAATCGTAGGCCGAGTAGTTGTCCGTCGTAGACCGTGATATGCACCTTAATCTCCCCAGTCGCACACTCGATGGGAGCAACCGCATCAAACTGACCATTGGCTTCTGGTGGTGACTGCTGGATTAAGTCAGGCGTAATGGTTTTTGCAGTGCGATGCGTTTTGTGAAGTTGCATCAGGGAAAAATTGAGAACCGGCGCGTCGACGATGGAGATCAATTCGGGTCTCATGTTTTGAAAGAGTTTACCGCTGTCTTGATCATTGATTGCTTTGACGAACAGGTTCAGCAGTTCATGAGTCCGCGATTCCGATTTTGGAGACTCTGTCTGGTTGGCTGCCGCAGCATCAAGAATCATCCCAGCGATGAATTCTTCCTGAGTGACTCGCTTATCGCGATTGAAGTCCAGATGAGTGGAACCAACCACCTCCGTACCCGAAAGTCGGCCATCATCGGTGATGTCGAGCGCCTTAAACCGTTCGGTCGCGACCTTGCTAATCTCTGCTGGGGACTTGGAACTCAGTTCCCCGCGCTGCTTCGTTAGACTTAGCAGGAACTCCTCAAGTGGGATTTTGCCGTTGCTGTCTGAATCCGTATATTCATAGCCCGATATCTCTTTGCCGGACAGTCGGCCGTCCTCATTCCCATCACGTTGAACAAAGATTTCAGAATCAGCTTTTGAGCTGTTCTGGGAGTGCTCCGCAACGGCCTCTGAGAATTCCGTCTTGGTCAGCTCGCCGTCTTTGTCAGCGTCAAGAACTTTCAGGTCCGTGGCCTCGCGGCCACTCAGCACTCCATCGTCGTTCGTATCGAGGTTTTCAAAGTAGTCTCCGACTGACAGTGAGAACGAACCCGCATGGCTGATGCCGAACATCGACATGACGGCAAAAGCGGCAGTTATGACTCGATGAAGGTTCTTGAAACGTGAAACCATGAAATCACCCTTAAATTCAGGCTGGAATTGACGCCGACAGTACCGGATTGCGAACTTGTTCTTGACCACCGGCCAACGTTCGCTTCAGATGCCCATGTGGCCGCCCGCCATTTGGGATTGGAAACCGAAGGACTCAATTGCTGAATCACTGCCGAGGAAAATTGTGTGACAGGGAATGCCTCAAAAAATCTGGTTTTCTCCGAAGAGCCCGTTTCGCAATGGATTGAGCAGCTTTCTGGGGCCGATCCGTTGGCGGCTCAACGCCTATGGGAGCACTTTTGCCAACGGCTGATGAACTACGCTCGAGGCCGGCTGAAGGCAGCGACTCGCCGAGTTTACGACGAAGAAGATGCCGCAGTGAGCGCGTTTCGAAGCCTTTGCCGAGGCATCGAAGCTCAGAAGTTTCCGAACGTTGCAGATCGAGACAACCTTTGGGCACTCCTGGTGGTGATCGCCAGTCGCAAGATCATCAATCGCAATCGTTATGACGATCAGCAGTGTCGCAACGGCCGTCGAACAATCAGCGAATCCATCCTTGCACATGCTGACGACGCGAATCCGCTCGATGCAGTTTCAGCACGTGAGCCAACGCCGGAACTGTCGGCCGAAGTCGCGGACCTGTCGGAATATCTGCTGAACCTTCTGACTGAGCCCGATCTGAAGCGCCTGGTGCTTCTGAAGCTGGAAGGTCATACCAACGAGGAAGTCGCGGAACTTATGAGCGTCACTCGCCGCACGGTTCATCGAAAACTGGAACGAATTCGCCGTGTATGGCTGGAGTCAGCCGAGTTGGCGATTGATCCGTCCGAGACGAACTGAATCTTGATTCTTCGGTTTCTGTGTCTCAAAAACAACACGGGCGGTGATTACAGTATCAACGCGCGGCAGAATCCATCAAACACAACTAACTAGAGCCAGAGCCAGAGCCAGCTATTGATCTACTGAGCCGCAAAGCGCTAGCTGCGGGTAAATGTCAGAAAGATGCAGTAGAAAACACCCGCGGCTAGCGCCTCGCGGCCCAGTTTTGTGACCGAATCAACAGCCCGCTAGCCCGCGGTTTTTTGAAGTGGAGTCCGGACGCAGCGAGTTCCGGTTGATCATCCGAAAACACGACGTTTTTCTGACCATGGTGCTGTCTGTTTAGCAAAGTCCCCGAATGAATTTCCTTGATCCGGAATACAAGAGTCTGACGTCCGATCAATTGTCGTTGATTGACAAGATCTGTGGCGAATTCGAGCAGCGGCGAATGGACGGCGAAGACATTCGCATCGAGACCCTCGTCGCCGCTGCGCCGGAACCTGTGCATGGGGTTCTGGAAACTGAACTGGTTCGCATCGAGCTGGAGATCGCCGCGTCATGGCATGAACTTCCGCAGCTCGAGGAGTTTCTGCGCCGGTTTCCTCGCTCAGCAACGACGATCAAGGCCGAATGGAAGCAATGGACACAGAAGAATACGGTCACTCGGTCGGCCAACGAAAATGCTTCTCGCCGCGAAACACAGGATGAGAAGAATCAGCCGACTCCTGCACTTGGCGAACAGGTCGCGACATCAAACGACCGGATTGCATCAGATGGTCCGGCAGATCCTGGTCAACGATTCCGTATTCTCCGTCGAATCGCGGAAGGCGGAATTGGAACCGTCTACGCGGCCTTCGACAAGGATCTGCAACGAGAAGTGGCACTGAAAGAACTAAAGGGATCGCTGGTTCGCAAGGCCGGGGTCATCAATAGATTCCTTGTTGAGGCCACGATTACCAGTCATCTTGAACATCCCAACATCGTGCCGATCTATGCGGTGGGCCAGCGATCCGACGGCCGGCACTTCTATGCCATGCGATTCATTCGCGGCCAATCGATGCAGTCTGCGATCGGCAATCTGCATCGGCAGGCGTTGAAGATTTCTTACGGGGAACTCAACTTCCGGCGAGACCCCGAAGCTCGCGACTTGCTGCTGAGATTTGTTACGGTCTGCCGCGCGATCGGATTTGCTCACAGTCGCGGAGTGATTCATCGAGACCTTAAGCCGGCCAACATCATGGTCGGCGACTTTGGTGAAACGCTGGTCGTCGACTGGGGCTTGGCTCGGCGACGATCATCGAGTGAAAATCTCAACTCCAGTGACAACGCAGTTCATCGCGGCGACCAAACTTTGCGCCGTCCCGATGTGAGTTCACTGATCGATCAGAATACGGCCCCAACATCTGCGGTTAACGCTGTTGGCTCCAGTCATCACGAAGACACATTCATCTCCAACATTGATGGCGAATCAGACATCGATAACGGCTACACCCGTGAAGGGACGATCGTCGGGACGCCAGGCTACATGAGTCCTGAGCAGGCGATTGGACGAGTAGAACTTGTCAACGAAACCAGCGACATTTACTCTCTTGGCGCGACGTTGTTCTGTCTGCTCACCAACGCGGTTCCGATCGAACATACGGGCGTCGCATCAAATCCCGCGGCGCGAGCCACTGGCTCGGCTAAGGAACCGTCAGTAGATCACGCCATTGATGCCACGATGATCAGCATCGCCAATCAGAACGGTCCTCGGATGATTGCTTCGCCTCGAAGAATCATCGCCAGCATCCCATTGGCTCTGGACACGATCTGCCGGAAAGCGATGGCCTCAAAGCAGGACGATCGCTATTGCTCGACCGAAGACATGGCTCGGGATCTTGAGGCCTGGCTGGCGGACGAACCGGTCAGTGTCCTGCCGGAATCACGACTGCAGAAATCACGACGCTGGCTGCGTCAACGGCCGCTGCTTGCTGGTGGACTCGCTGGAAGTATTGCCATCGCAACTATCGCAATGGCCATCACTCTGCAGATTCTGTCCGGCAAGAACATTGCTCTGACACAAGCCAACCATCGGGAGAAGGAAGCAACTCAAAACGCAAAACAACAGGCTCAAATCGCTGCGGAGAATGCCGACGACGCCCAGCAGCAGCGTCAGAAGATTCAGGAAATTCTGCATTCCTTCATCACCGATGTGGAACGAAGTCTGGCCAATGTGCCCGGCAGTGCTGTCGTCAGAAAACGTGTGCTGACTCAGGTTTTGAACCAGTTGAGCATCGTGTCCGAATCAATCCGAGGCAACCCGGCGACTTCGTTGAGTTCCGTCATGGCGCTGACAGACCTCGGAGACCTGTTCGCTCAGTTTGGCGCCGACGATGTCAGCGGCAGCATTCGTCTTGATGGCCTCGAATCGGCCTCCCCGACTGAAGCGGCCAGCAAGCTTTATGACGAAGCGATGGAGGTTGTTGATCGACAACTGAAAGAGAACCCCAAAGATCTGACGGCAATTCTTCAGAAGTCGAATATTCAATACAAGCAGGCGTCACTGTTGCGTCAGACAGGCAAAACTGCAGAAGCGATGACGCTCATCGCAGCCTGCGCGAAGACTCGCGAGACGCACTATGCGGCGAATCCCGATTCGCTGGAATGGGGCATGGCGGCTGCAATCGCCTTTGACATGATTGGCCAAATTCATCTTCAGAACGGTGAACTGGATTCAGCCGAGTCCCAGTTCGTCGCGGCACAGAAAGCTCTTCTACCGTTCCGCGATCAGATCCATCAGAACGAAGACCTGCTTCGTCGAGTTGGCATCATTGTATCCCGTCTTGGTGACATCGCGGCGAAACGCGGGGATCTCGAAAAGGCCGAGTCGTACTATGCGGAAGACGCGAGCTATTCAGAGCAACTTGCGAAGGCAAGTCCTGAAAACCTGACTGCTCAACGCGACTACAGCACGGCGATCGATCGCATCGGCAACACGAGCGCCGCTCGTGGTCGACTGGAAGAAGCCCTCGAGTTCTATTTGAAGTCTCGCCAAATTCGAGACGAGATCCTGCTGTCCGACCCAGCCGATCAGACGTCTCTTCGCGAGCTCTTTGTGTCGTGCATGAAGTGTGGTGACACGCGAATGATGTTGAAGCGAGTCGCCGAAGCGAAAGCCGATTTCGTCACAGCGGGCGAAACTGCCGACAAGATGGCGGCGATCGATACGAAGAGCACCGTGGCTCGCCGATTTCAGTCTTTCTCAGCCGAAATGCTTGCGGATATCGCACTCGCGGAGAACGAGTTCGACAACGCACTTAAGTACGCCGTTCGATCGCTGGACGTCAGTCTCGAGCTGGCTGCGATTGACACATCCGACGGTCAGGCTCAACAGGATGTGTTACTCTGCCACGCCAAGGTCGCCAAAGTCTATCAGGCAAAGAGTGACTTCCCGGGCGCGATCGCCCAGTACCGTCTTGCTGAAGAAATCGCCAACAGGAAGTACCAGCAGAATCCATCACTGGAGGCGACCACGGATGTCATTTACGTTCGCGCGAAGATTGGAGAGACGTTCCTGAAGGCCGAAGATCCTGCTCCGGCGGATGAGATCCTGAAATCGGCAATCGAGTTGCTGGAATCCATTCCTACCGAGAACCGATCTGACGCCAATCTGCGTCGTCGCATGGTGAATCTTCCGACTCTGCGCGCCCGTGCGTTGATCAAGCTGCAGCGAACAGAAGAAGCCCGCATGCTCCTTGAACAGGCCCGAGCATTGGCGCTGGATATGATTCAGAAAGAGGAACGCGCCGAACAGATGAAGCTGGATCTGCAGGAGATCGAGACGTTGATTGAGCCACTCAATGCAGAGTAGAAGTGACCGGCGAAGAACCGGAATACAGATTGTCACCAACTGATAGTTGTTAACAACGTGTCAGTGCTCTCGGTCATCACCAAGAGACTTTTAATTTAGTGAGCCGCAAAGCGCTAGCTGCGGGTAAGTGTCAGGAACACAACGGAAAAACACCCGCGGTTGACGACTTGTTGACTTAATGGGTTTTCACAACCCGAAACGTCAGTGAGGGACAAAATTTGCCGCGTGTTTCGACAATAATCCCTCGCTGAGGCATCGGGTTGGGATGAAATCAACAGCCTGTTATCGCTACAAACGCCAGCGGTCCGGAATACATCGCAGGACGAACTATTCATCAATACATTCCCCGGTGAGCAGAGAACTCCGATCTGTCAGCCACCCACAAAAAAAGCCTCCCGCCAATCAGGCGGAAGGCTTCATCATTCACACAGGTCATTCAAAATGACTGCGCGTTAAAATCTACTTGTCGCCCTTTTCCTTTTTTAGTTCCTTCAGGAACTCCGCCATTTCGCCTTTGACGTTGGCTGGCAATGTTTCGGAGTGTTCAACAGCCTTTGACTGCACTTCGATGGCCTGATCAAGCTCGCCCTGCAGGAAAAGCAGATGAGCCAGAGTGTCAAGAATCATTCCGTTTTCCGGTTCGCTCTTGACGGCTTTTGCTGCGAGACTCGCTGCTGCTGCGATAACGACTGGTGAAAACTCGGACTCGTCCTTTGCGGCTTCGTAGATCTGCCAGCTCACCTGATTCATTGCCTCGGCCTCAAGCGTAGCATCATCTTCGATCGCCTTGAGAGCCTTAGCAACGTCGTCAAACTTTTCAGTTCCCATTAGTGCACTGACCTTGAGCGACATGAGCTGCATTTTCTGAGCTGGATTGACAGTTTTCATCAACTCATCAAGTTCTGCCAAACCTTCTTCAGTCTCATCACCTTGCAGTTTTTGAACGACAGATGTCGCCTTGATTCGAAATTCGAGTTGTTCGAACATCGATGTCAAGTCCTTGTCATCTCCCGCGTCCTTCTTTGCTTCGGCCAAGACTTCCAGAGCTCCAGCCGTATCGCCCGCGCTCATTCGTTTGGAAATCTTACGGCTGATTGCTGTCATCATCTTGCTGCGTTCCTGCTCTTTTCGGAACTGTTCAAGATACGCTTCTCGGTCCCACTTGTCGGTCACAACTTTTTCCAGCGGCTCGTCCATCTCCATTGGATGCCCGATCCATTCGATGAGTCCGCTTTTCCCGACAAGGAAGCACGTTGGAATGCCGTTTTGTCCGGCGGCCTCCATGTAGTCCGTCTTTACCGATCCATCAGGGTCCGTGGTCAAGCAATAGGCGCTTGTTAGTTCGCCGTAAGTTGGCCCCTTCGACTCTTCTTCCTTTTCATCTTCCTTGTCTTTGCCCTCGTCATCCTTCTCTTCTTCCTCTTCTTCTTCAGCGACCGCTCCCGGAGTTGGTCGCTTCAGAAAGCCCTCGACGGTCTCGAGGTCTTCGTCGCTGATGCTGACGATCTGAACGCCTTTCTCAGAATACTTCTCCTGTGTTTCAGCAAGATGAGGCATGCTGGCGATGCAGGGTCCGCACCACGTGGCCCAGAACTCCACGACATAAACCTTTCCGGGTTCGAATGAAGTCACTGGCTTGAATTTCCCATGTCCGTCGCTCACCCAATGCTCGACATCGAGTTCCGGAGCTTTTGAACCGATGGTCAGCAACTCAGGCTCAGACTCTTTCGGTTTCTCAATGGTTTTTGCTCGTTTAATCGGAGCTGCCTTCTCTGCTGCAGGCTTCTCTGCTGCAGGCTTCTCATCAACGGCAACGGCAACGGATGGCGTTTCACCAAGCATGATCGAAAACGCTGCCAGCCCCAGAGTCCACATCCTAACATGTTTAAGCATAAACAGACCGTGCCCTATTCAATTGTGAAGAGTCTACAAAAAACCGCATCGAAGCTGGAAACGACAGTGTTCCAGCTCCCCCCAATGAATCGGATAGTAAACTTTTTAGAGGACTTTGGGGATACGATTCTACCCCCAGGCAATAAATCGCTTCAATTTCCAATACGAATTCATTTCCCACAATGTTGCGTTGATCAGGTCGATGCGACGCTTTAAAGCCAGGCCTGAACCTTTGGGACAAACACAATACCACCTACAATGGTGGCACCAATTGCGGTAATCAAAACAGCGCCGGCTGCAGCGTCTTTCGCTCTACCAGCCAGGGGATGAATCTCGGGGGACGCCACATCGGTCAGAAATTCCAACGCGGTGTTGAATGCTTCAGCCGCCAAAACGCAGGCGATTGAAATTACCACCAGGCACCATTCGATCGAGGAAATCTCCAGAACTACCCCGGCCACGGCAACCAAAACAGCAACGGTCAATTGAATCTGGGCGTTATGCTGCGACGTCACAACAGTTGTCAGGCCGCGAATCGCATGCCCAAAGCTGGCCAGACGTTCAAGAACTGAGAATTTCTGATTCGTCATCGTTTTTCGCCAAACTTGAAGTCAACCAAAATACTGTCCGAACCCCGGGGCGCTCTCAGAATACGCATGATCGGACTAATGAAGCAACGCAGGCTCGTACATGCCTCGCCAATCCGAAGAAGGCTCTCGAAAGTGGTCTAACTGCAATTCAAAGCCCGGCATTTTGAAAATCCGGGCGGTCTCCACTACAGTGCGCGGTTTGCGGTCCCTGCCTTCCAGCGGATCCGCACTTAATACGAAAAGTCGATGGTGCGTCAGCGACGTGCCGATTTGGTTTCAGGAGCAATGATTCTCGATGGCTGATCAACACTCTCAATTGGTCGTTCTTGGTGGCGGTCCCGGCGGTTATCCTGCAGCATTTGCGGCAGCCGACCATGGCATGAAAGTCGTGCTGATTGACGAAGGCGTCAAGCCGGGCGGAGTCTGCCTGAACCGCGGGTGCATTCCTTCGAAGGCATTGCTGCACGTTGCCAAGTTGATCAACGAAACAGCAGAATCCGAAGAATGCGGGATCACGTTTTCGAAGCCGACGATTAATCTCGACAAGCTTCGTTCGTTCAAGAACAACGTCATCGGCAATCTTTCCGGTGGCATTGAAAGCTTGTGCAAGGCACGTGGGGTTGAGCTGATCAAGGGACGAGGAACGTTCGTCAGCTCTGACGCTCTGGAAGTGAAGACCGCGGACGGTGCGACGAAGTCAATCAGCTTCGACCACTGCATCATCGCGACCGGCTCACAGCCCGCAATGCCGCCCATGTTCGCACTGGGCGACGATCGCATCATGGATTCAACCGGCGCGCTGGAACTGAAGGACATTCCCGCGCGACTGCTGGTGATTGGTGGCGGTTATATTGGCCTTGAGATGGGTTCGGTTTACGCCGCTCTGGGCTCGGCTGTGACGGTTGTGGAAATGACTGCTGGCCTGCTCCCGGGAGCCGATCGTGATCTGGTGACTCCGTTGCAGAAGCGATTGAATCATCAGTTCAAAGCGATTCATCTCAATACCAAAGTGGCCAAGCTGCAGCCGACTCCGGAAGGCATCGTCGCAAGTCTGGAAGGCGAAGGCGTTGAACCGACTCAGACGTTTGATCGAGTGCTCGTCTCAGTCGGCCGTCGCCCCAATAGTCGTGGTCTGGGACTTGAAAACACAAAGGTCCAGATCGATGAAAAGGGCTTCCTGAAGATCGACAAGAACCAGCGGACGGCCGATCCGAAATTGATGGCGATTGGCGACGTGGCCGGCGAGCCGATGCTGGCTCACAAGGCAACGCGAGAAGCAAAGATCGCGGCGGAAACGCTGCTTGGCGAACCAGTCGAATTCGACAACATCGCCATCCCGGCCGTAGTCTTCACTGATCCGGAACTCGCCTGGGCTGGTATCACTGAAGCCGAAGCCAAGGCGCAGGGCAAAGATGTTTCCGTCCATCGTTTTCCATGGGCGGCGTCCGGTCGAGCACAAACGTTGGCTCGCACGGAAGGCATGACCAAAATCATCGTCGAACCGATCAAGCAGCGAATCCTGGGAATCGGCATCGTTGGTCCTGGCGCTGGCGAGATGATTGCGGAAGCTGTGCTCGCCATCGAAATGGGCGCCACGGCTCGCGATCTGGCTGATTCAATTCATGCTCATCCAACTCTTTCCGAAACACTGATGGAGGCCGCGGAGTCTGTCTTCGGCCAACCGACTCACCAGTTTCGGCCGACGAAGAAGAAGTGAGGCTTGTTGGCGGAAGAGTGCGACAGAAATATCTGGGACAGAAATATCTGGGACAGAAAAATAGCAGCAGAAGTTTGTTGATTCTGTTTGTCAGTTAAACATTTTTTGTCGCGTCTTCATTCCGATCAACGTCACGGCCGTGCAAGCTGCTTTTTTTCCACATTGAAATGAATCCCGGTTCTTCATGACTCGTCCTTCACGTCCGCTGCGAGCTGACACGCACTTTTCGAATCTGCATCGCTGGCTGGAGATGGAAGGTGAAGCCGAACGTCAGCGTCTGGCAGCGCGGCGCAAGATTCAGTCGTCGGAAATGGCCGAGCGAACGGGCGAGACCCTTTTGGATCTTGTAATTCGCAGTCACACCACGGGACTTGGCGGACGGTTTCTCGTCACCCTTGCAAAACGACGGTCGCCCGATCGGCTGCCCTGGCATCGCTTCAAGGTCGGCAGTCCGATTTTGCTGTCGGACGATCAGGATGAAGACATCGAATCACTGCAAGGCGTCGTCAGCGCTCGCCAAAATGACACGCTGGAAGTCGCCGTCGATGACTGGCCCGTTGGCGACCGCTTCCGACTGGATCTTTCTCCGGACGAAGTCTCCCGCAAGCGTCAATCCAGCGCCCTGCAGGTGGCGGCCAACGCGTCCGGGCGACTCGGACAACTACGCGACATTTTGCTGGGTGAACGGGAGCCATCTTTCCAGAAGAACGCAAAGATTCCGGGTGAGATCTCGCAACGTCTCAACGCGTCCCAACACGATGCCATTCGACACGCACTGGCGGCGAATGATCTGGCAATCATCCACGGTCCACCGGGAACTGGAAAGACAACAACCGTCGTCGAGGTGATTCGACTTCTGGTTGCTCGCGGTGAACGAGTTCTGGCCTGCGCGCCAAGCAATACGGCGGTTGACAATCTTCTGGAGAGGCTTCTTGCAATCGGCGAGCCGGCCGTGCGACTCGGACATCCGGCTCGCGTATCCGAAGATCTCCGTCAGCATTCGCTGGATGTGCTTGTGGGACGCCATGAGTCCATGATGATCGTGCATCAGATGATGCGTGAAGCAGAGCAAATAGAACGCAAGGCCGCGAAGTACACTCGCGGTCGCCCGGCGGCCGGATACCGAGGCCAGCAACGGCAGGAAGCTCGTGAACTCAAGAAGCATGCTCGAATCATCGAAAAGCAGGCGATCAACGACCTGCTGAAAGATGCACGAGTCATCTGCGCGACGACGACATTTGATGATTCGATTCTGGAAGATGTGCGTTTCAATGTCCTCGTCATTGACGAAGCCTGTCAGAGCGTTGAGCCGGGCTGCTGGGTTCCCATGAAGAAGGCCGATCGGCTGATTCTTGCTGGAGACCATCTGCAGTTGCCGCCAACGATTCTTTCTGACGAAGCCAGGAAGCAGGGATTCGCGATCAGCATGATGGAACGGCTGGTGAATCACTACGGCGAAGTGGTGACTCGGCAACTGGCCGTTCAGTACCGCATGAACGAATCGATCATGGCATTTTCATCAAAGCACTTCTACGGCGACACGTTGATTGCGGACGAATCGGTCCGCAACCATGTGCTGTCAGACCTGCCGAAGTTCCGTTCGGATCGAGTCAACGACGAACCGGTGACGTTTATCGATACGGCCGGAACTGGCTGGGCGGAAGAACTGGAACCGGACGGACTGAGCAAACGGAATCCAAAGGAAGGCGAACTGGTCCTCAAGCAAGTCAACGCGCTCTGTGAGGCCGGACTGCGACCTTCCGACATCGCCGTGATCGCTCCGTATGCGGCTCAGGTTCGCTGGCTGCGAGAGCATGCGATTTACGATCATCTGGAGATCGATACCGTTGACGGATTTCAGGGACGCGAAAAGGAAGCCGTAGTCATCTCACTGGTGCGTTCCAATGAGATCGCCGAGATCGGATTTCTGTCCGATGCTCGCCGCATGAACGTCGCTCTGACTCGTGCGAAGCGAAAGCTGATCATCGTCGGTGACAGCGCGACGCTGGGAACGAACGAATTCTTTAAGTCGCTCCTTGAGTGGATCGAGCAAACCGGCAGCTATCGGACGGCATGGGAATTTGAGGACTGACGGGCCGAGCGATACGATCACGCGTCGGAAATCTCGCATCAATGGCATGGTCGGCAAATATTTGTATGCTGCGTTTTTCGACCGGAGAGACGCAATGTCAGACAGCACGATCGACTTCAATCCCTATCAGGCTCCCGTATCGCAGCAGGCAGAGACTTCGCTGGCGCCTGACACGGAGTTTCTTTTCAATAACGATATCGTTGCTGGAGTTGGAACGATTGTGCTGCCCAAAGTGTGCGTGTTGACCGGGGCACCTGATTCACTTTTGGCAAAGGAGACATGTCTCTGGTGGTGCCCCAAGTGGATTTGGCTGACGCGCGAAGCAATGATTCTCCCTGCGGTCGTCATTGGTTTTCCGTTTCTGCTCAACCGGCCACCGTCGCCGGCCGGGCTTCAGGGATGGCAAAACATCCAGACGCTGTTTCCGTTTTGTCTCAGTGTCGGACTCATTGTCGGCGCATTCGCGTCCATTGCTGTCAGCCTGGTTGTTCGCAAACCGGTGACGGTAATATGGTACCTTGCACAACAGAAGGAAAAACGCTTCAGGGCCATCGGGCTGACGAACCTTGTTCTTTCGATCACAGCTGTCTTAACTCTGCTGCCGCTGGTATCAATGCGATCGTCCAATTTTCCGTTTACCATCTTCGTTCCATTGCTGTTCTGGATGCTGACTACTGTTTACTTCCTGGTTCGCGGAAAGCGGGCTCTCCGCGTGGTGGATCACAAGGACGGCCTGTTCTATGTTGCTGGCGTGTCGGAAAAGTTCCTTGCGGAAGTTAAGCGAATGGTCGAACAATACGAGAACCGCACGCGATCATGATCTTTATGCGAAGTCGTCCCAGCCAAATTTCAGCGAGCAACGTTATGTCGAGTTTTCCTATTCTAACCGCGTCCGAGTTCGCTGCCCGAAAGCTGGATCTGCCAGACTCCGGACGCTGGCATGAACTTCACGATGGTCTTCCAGTTATCCTGTCGGCCCCGGATGACGCTCATGGCAATATCGTGCTCAACCTGTCCCGTGCTCTTGCGGAATGGTTCCAGACTCAGCCGGTTGCTTCACGAGGCTACGCCTCACACGATATGGGCATTCATGTGAAATCACAGCCCGACACCGTCTACATTCCTGCCGTCAGCATCTTTCAGGGGGGGAAGCCTTTCTCGCAGTTCGATCAGGTCATCGCGACTGAGGTCCCCAGGCTTGTTGTGGACATCGCTTCGTCCAACGATCGAAGAACCGACATGCGACTGCGAACGACGGCTTATCTGAAGCACGGCGTTGAGGCTATCTTGATTCCGGATCCGTTCAAAAAAGAAGTTCAGGTCATTCGAAAATCAGCTCACACCCTGGCTTTGGGAGTCTGGCAGTTCCTTGAAGGCGACACGCTGCTTCCCGGCTTTCGAATCGCAGTTGAGAAGATTTTTGCTCAGCCAAAGTGGTGGAATGGCCAGCTCCCCGAATTTACAATCGTGCAGGATCCGGAAACTCAGACAAAATCGGAGCGCACGTCGCTCTAGACGAATAGTCCAGGGTCGGCGATTTCATCTATTCCATTCGCATTGTGAACGGCATTCCGGAGTTTCTCATGACAGTTCGAATTGCTGTGCCACTGCGAGTTGTATCACTCGCCGCAACAATGATTGTCATGGTGTTCGGCCCTTTGACCGCCCACGCCCAGCGAAAGGCTCCTCCGTCGAAAGTAGAATCCGATCAGGCAACGCTCGTTATCATGGCTCCATCGGGCCCCGTCTTTGCCGATCTTCGCATTTCCGTGGCCAAGGTGCCCTACCGTACATGGGTCGGCAAATTTCTCGCCACTCAGCTCGATACCGATAAGAACGGCCGACTCAACGCTGCCGAACTTGGCCTGCTGACCGACGGCATTCGACGCATGGCGAACCTGACGGCCTCTGAAAAGGTCCTTGACCTCATCGCAAACGGCAAACCAGCCGACGATGTCGCGACGAAGGATTTTGCCGAGTGGCTGCGTTCACGGCTGCCCCGAGCCTTTGACCTTATTGCTCAGCCACAGTCGTCCGATGATGCTGTGCGACTGGCCTCGCTGATCGATGCTGATATGAATGCCATTGTGACGAACGAAGAGCTTCAGAGCGCGTTTCGAACTTTGCGGTTTCGCGACCTCGACAATGACGAAACTTTCAGCGTTTCAGAACTGTTGCCGTATCGTGATCCTCGTAGTCAAAACGCTGCGGTGACTCCTGACGTTTTCAGCCTGCCATTCTTCCATGTCACCGATGATGCCTCACGCTTACTGGCCGCAGACCGAATTGTGAAACGCTATGGCGATGGCCGTCGCGTGGCCATCGCCATGCTGCGACAGAGTGCCGCTGAACCAGCAGACGACCAGCAGATTGATGCGGAAGCGGTCAAAGCCATTCTTGCCGCCCC
>JANMEV010000273.1:0-20702 GCA_031377305.1 Planctomycetota bacterium
TGGCCACGCTGACGCCCAAATCCGCGAACCTCGGAAACCGTCATGCCCTGCACGCCAATGCTGGTCAGCTTTGTCTTGACGTCTTCAAGCTTGTAGTGACGTATAACTGCCTCAAGTTTTTTCATGATCTCTGCCTTGACCCCTGTCGACTAAGTATCGGGCAGATCAGGATATCTGCGTCCGACGAAACCGTGGAAATTTGTACTTCACGCCCTTCCGAAAGACCAGCCAATCCCTGACCCGACTTTCAATTCTCTGCCGAACTATTCTGTGAGCCCACTTTCCAAAATTGAAGGGACACAGATCCAGTCAAAACAGAATTACAGAAGACACCAAGTCAGCCGCGAATCCTCAGCCTGCAACACAATTGCCGCCACTGCGCGAAACCGGGTCCCTGTACAAAATGTCGTTTGTGCAACTACTATGCCGCCGCGTAAGTCTCCGCGAAATGAAGTGGGAACCGTCACAGATGCTTCCGAATTGAGCATGCTGCCCAAACATCTCGCACGCATTGACTGCCTTCCGCTTGCCATTGGGATATTAAACCGGCCGTCATCACTTTCATTCTTCTGGCAGTCTGAAGAGTGTCCACTCTCAAACGGAGCGTTACTGAGTGACGTCTGATCTCCCCGACAGAAGCCCAGACGCGATTATGGCGGTGAGCCACATAATCGATCGAAGACTCCGAGGAGCTTGAGGAGCCCTTGAAGTCGACCAGAAAAACTCTGGCGGCCTCTGGGTTCCGGCCTTGAGATTGATCGAAGCAATTTGACGGACTTCGCAGGAATGTTTTTTGTGGAAGGACCATCCATGGCGTACTTCTGGATTGTGAGCACTCCTGCGGTGGCGACAATGCCGAGCCGTGAACCGCGGAGCGAGGGAGACATCCTGACCCCACAGGCGACACGGTTCCTCCAAGGTAAGAACGTATAGCAAAACCGGGACTGGCTCCCTGTTTCGATTGCCCCAATTGTGAATCCAATGACGTTTGAACTCCTTCTACTTGCTACTGGACTACTTGCCGGACGCGTTTCAGCCGTCTGGGCTGCCGCGTTGATGGAAGATTCCATCAAGGTCGGCCTGCGGCGATGCGACGCCTGCGGACAATCCAAATCCCTCGTTCGGCAACTCCTTTCGCTACGAATTCGCGGCAAATGCCTGGGCTGCAGTTTTCGTGACAAGTCCTGGCACGTCTGGGCCAGTCTTGTTGTGGCCATCATTTTCGTTGGCTTTGGGATATTACTCGTTCGACTCAACTGCGAGACGGTAACCGAAGTTCGGCCATCGCAGGAACTTTGGAAGAATCGGCTACCGTTTCAGTTGGTGTTCATCTTCCTGCTGTCGACTGCGACCATCGCCGACTATCTCGATTACGTCATCCCGGACATCATCGTTCTGCCCGGCGCCTTGTTTGCAATCGTAGGAGCCACGTCGAGCGGCGAACTGCAAATGATCCATGTGTGGGTCAACTGGGACTACGATCTTGTTTCGCTGTACGGTCCCTACCTTCCGGAATGGATGAAGCAGCATCAGCATCTGCACGGCTTTGTCTGGAGCACCGCAGGTCTCATTACCGGGGCAGGACTGATGTGGGCGGCTCGAATTGCGGCACATCGCATTTTGGGAATGGCGGCAATTGGATTCGGTGATGTGACTCTGATGGCGATGATTGGTGCCTTCATGGGCTGGCAACCGACTCTGTGTGCTTTGGCGATCGCTCCTCTGGTCGGAATGGTTCTTGGATTCGGAGGCCGGATTCTCACCGGTCGCAGCTATGTGGCGTTTGGTCCGTATCTTTGTTTTGCAGCACTGATTGTGCTATGTTCCTGGCAGGCCCTCTGGGAAGGCTTGCGTTTGAAAATCATCTTCAGCCACTGGCCAACAATCGCCGCCATGGTTGGTGGTTCGTTTGCCGCATTCTGCGTTCTGCTTGTCGGGCTAAGAATCTTCCGAGCCATGCCGACCGAGCGACTTCGCTGATCAGTATTGGCGGGCGGCAACGCTTCAGCGACTTAGTACGCTGGGATGCCTGGGATGTGATTCGAGGATGGCTAGGCCTTTTTTGGTGAGATGATTGTTCCAGGCCTGCACCACTTCAAGATTTGGAAATTGAGCGACAATCTCTGCGTTTTCGTCGTCCAAAAGCGGGACGGACAGAATCCGCACTTCGGGATAGTTTTCCAGGACGCCGATCAAGTCGATTCGCATCGTATGTTCGACATTCCAGACCGGTTTGCCGTCGCTGCGATAGACATTGGCGAAGTACGGCTTGTCGGAGCGGTCGTAGAGAAGTGTTGTTCCAACTCCGTCGCCCTTGGATGCGTAGTCAGGAACATCAGGCCAGAACGTTTCCTGCCGAAGCGGATCGGAGGAGGTTTCAAATCGATGCTCCGGAACTGCGATTTGCTCTGCCGATGCCACAGGAGCGGCGTCTTTCAAAGTGGTCACTATTGAAGCATCGGTTCCAGTCCGCAACAAAACAACTGACCCATCAGCCAAACAGAAGAGACCACCGTTGGGCCAGACCCCATAGCTGCCTGGATCACCGTTCAGTGGCAAATCCAAAGGTCGCCAGTTGAATGGATATCCCCACGGCTGGTAGTTGCCAGCGGCTTCTCCCATCAGCCAGTTGTTTGCAGTTCCGGTGGTCATATCGTCGATTGAAACGCAATGATTCCTGTGGGTCACGTTCGGGTTAGACATGTAGTGAAGCAAGCCAAATCCATCAGACGAAAAGTGATGTACAACCGCAGGATTCGTCATACTCAAAGGACTTTGTCTGAACGGAAGCTCGTTGATCGAATGGTTCCATGGTACGTTAAAGTTGATCTGTGAATATGTAATGCTCTGTTCGAGATACGGGATGATTCGTGTGGACCATCCATGGTTTGCCGTACCATCCGCCAACACATCAGCACCGAGCGGAAATACCCGATAAACATCGTGATAATTGTGAAACGCCAGTCCAAGTTGCTTGAGGTTATTCTTCGACTGCGTTCGCCTCGCTGCCTCTCGCGCATTGTGTATCGCCGGCAAAACGAGGCCGATCAACAGCAGCACACAGCCAAGCACCACGGCAACGGATACCCACTGTCGGCCGGGGAGAAATCTCGCGGATTCTTGAGTGCTCATCGGGAGGGTCCTCGCTGTCGGTGGTGTTTCAGTGCCTGACTGCAAACGCTTCAGATCGAATGAGATTCTTCGCAATGAAGTTTGTCTGCTGAATACTATCAAATCGAGCGTCAAGTCCCGTCGACGGAGCGACGGGTTTACCGTACACCCGCCGCTCCGTCGGCGGGCTTTTGTTGCTCAACCCGGCATCGTCTGGCAACGTGCACACTTTCTGATCTGAGACAGATCAGCCTACGGAACAGCAATCCTGGCGACGTGATCGCAGGAAATTCTGGATTCTGCCGAACCGCTGGGTGTAGAAACATCATCCAGCCGCTGCGAGTCACTCTTCCAAACGCGAAAACGGCTCTGCCATCGACACGTCAGACACTCCGTTCGGCCGAATGGAATGCCCAATCCACCAAATCTGCCGTAATGCCAGGCACCGTGTTTTGATGAATGCCTGCATCGATTGCCATTGAGTCATGGGTTCGGCAAAAAGTGCCGAGCCAACGATTCCCCAAATAGCCTCTAACTCCAAAAACAGGCTTTTCTTTCGAATGCTGCAAAGTTTTGCTCAGAATCATCAAGAACACGTGTTGACTCATTCGACCGACCGGCGATATCACTCGGCCTCTCAACCCGGATTCACCTCCTGAATCCAAAACTTCCTGTCACTTCTCCTCTCGATCTTTCCGGAGTTCTTCCGGGCCCACTGAACTGTCCTTCTGCGTCTGACCTCTTCGACGTGTGCCTCACACGCGCTGATGAATCATCAATTTCAGAATCTGTTCAGCCTTCCTCTCGTCACTCTCCCCTCTGTCTCTCCCCTCTGCTCTCAGATTGAGGAAATCATGAACGAGTTCCCAAACGGCGCTCATCATGAGCCGCATATCCTGCGGTTCCCCCAGCCCACACAAGCTGCACCTGCATCTCCACAGGCGGCTCCACCTGAAACAACAGAAGCACCAAACCGCACGGTTCTGGTGTTCTCTCCTCGACCAGGAGCTCGTCAGCTGCTTGCTGACGATGTCCGAAAGCGAGGGATGCAGGTTTGTGAAACGGACAGCCCCGATGCCATGCTGTTTCACTTGAGTCGTCAGGAATTCAGCTGCTGCATCATTGATGACGCTGATACTGTTGCCCGCATTCAGGAAGTCAACGCTGCGATCCGAAGCCACTCGAAAGCGGCTCAGGTCATCTGCATCGTTGGCGAAGACTCCCGATGGGGACGCGAAACTGTTCCGACCTTCGAATGCGAAGTGATGGAACGACCTTATTCAGCATCTCGCTTCGGCGCAGCTCTGCTGAACGCTCTGAAACGCGGCGAACTGATCCGCGAAAATGAAAAGCTGCGACGCCAGCTGCTCAACCGCAATCTGATGGATCTGGTTGGCAGCACGCCAGCGATGCAGTCTTTGCGAGAATCCATTCGCATCGCGGCTGACGACGACCGAACTGTTCTGGTTCGAGGCGAACCGGGCAGCGGAACGACTCTGATTGCCGAAGGCCTGCATCGCTGCAGTCGCCGAGCAGCCAAACCGTTCCTTCGCATCGACTGCAGCCTGCACTCAGTGGAGACACTGGAGCATCAGCTGTTTGGTGACGCGACGGCCGAAGGCTTCCCCGGCTATCTGAAGATGGGTGATGGCGGTTCGATCCTGCTCGACAATGTCGACACGGTCGCTCTTCCATTCCAGAAACGACTGGCTCAACTGCTGGAACAGCGAGCCGGTGCAGTCCTTCACGGAACGATGGATGGACCCAACATCCGGTTCATTGCGGCAACGCATTGCGACCTGAATCGACTGGCCATGGAAGGCCGGTTCCGTGATGACTTGCTGCAACACCTGAGCGGTATTACTCTGCAGTCTCCCCCACTGCGAGTTCGTACCAACGACATCCCGCTGCTGGTCGAACACTTTATCAGCCAGATCTCGCTGAAGGAAGGTCGCCCGCCGCGGCAGGTCAGTTCCGACGCCGTTCGAGTGCTCGAAAGCCATCCATGGCCAGGCAATGTTCGCGAACTGCAGAACGTTGTCGAACGATGCTGTACTGTCGATGTGACTGAAATGATCGGTCCTGAAGATCTGCGACCGTGGCTGCAGAACGACACGATCGAAGAAGGTGCCGAATGCGTCGGTATGACGCTGGCCGAAATGGAACGCAAGCTGATCGAATCGACGTTCGCTCGCTGCAACGGCAATCGTGAAAAGACCGCTCAGATTCTGCAGATTGGTCTGCGAACTCTGTCCGGCAAGCTCAGAGAATACGGCTACCCTCCACGAGGCGGCCCGGGCTCAAACATCAAGCGTTCTGTTGTTCCAGCGGCGGCTTCAATCGCCGGGGAACAACGCCGAGCAGCGTAGTCTTACGCTGTCATGAAGTGACCTCCCTCCTCCCGAAAAGGGCGAGCTTTCCCCCGGAAGCTCGCTCTTTTCTTTTGTAGGCCGACCTGTCTCAGGTCGGCTTTCTCGCAGTCATTACACCAAACCAGCGACCCAAAAATCTGTAAAGCAACCAACGCCACGATCATAGCCACGGCATCCACCCGACTTCGTGTCGACCACAGGCACCTTCGTCGATCTGAGACAGATCGACCTACTGTGACCTCATTCCTTTTCAAAGGCGACCTCCAATGTTCCAGCGATTTTTTGCTGTGCTTCTATGCCTCGCGAGTTCTGCAATGGCACAACAGCCAAGCAAAGACCTGCCGAAATCGCTACCGCCGCGAATCGCCGGACCGTCCGAACCAGCGGACCTGGATACTCCGCAGTACGCGTTCGAAATCCGAGCGGTCTCGACGTCAGAACAAACGATCCACGCTCTTCGGCCCAAAGCACAGCATCCTCCAGTGGTCAAGAAGGAACACGTCCCTTTCGAAGGCTGGACCCCACTAAAGCCCGATCAAACGCTGATGATGCATCGAGCCGACAAACATGCTGACCGATGCTTGAACGAATCGGTTATAGAACTCACAAAACGGCAGTCTGAACATTTCATTGCCGCCGCACAGACAGACCATCGCAGCAACATCCGCTTTGCTCCGAAGATAACAGTCTTTGAAGGTCAGGTCGGCACGATTACTGACGGGGCAGAAATGCTATACATCGCAAATCCGACGGCGGATGCAACTCCAGTGGGATACAACGAAGCGTTCGAGGGAACTCAGATCTCCGTTCGACCCACTCGGCTTGAAGACGGTCGCATGCAGGCTGACGTGGAATTGGTGGTCTACGCCATTATTGATCGCCATGAAATACCGAAACGAGACAACGGCGTTTTTACGCGAGAACCTCAACGGTCAGTTTCGACAATCTCCTGTTCCGGAATCCTCTCCGGCAACATTATTCATTTGGCAATACTACCGCCGGAAGCCCAGACAGAAACCAGCAAGCCGGATTCTCCCATCAAACAGGCTTCACGAGCTATCGGCCTCGGAAAACCCGAACCCGAAATCCATCCGATCGTCTGGATTGTGTCCATGAGCAGAGTTGAATAATGATTGGCATTCGGTTTGAGTTGAAAGTGAGCAGCTTGGAGCTTTCAGACCCCGCACTCAACCATGACCGATTTTCACTTCCCCAACTGCCACTGTCGGATCGCATCCATCGGCCACACCAGCATCAGAACATTCAGGATCAGGCAGTCACGAATCGTGATCAGCAGAATCACCTCCGTCAAAAAGAAGAAGACAACCGATCTTACGCTGCGAAGTCGGTGGGCCAGCCAGTAGCCAACCGCACAAGCCAGGATATCGGCCACAGAATTCGTTACTGAGTCGCCAAAGTAATCCTTCGAAATGGTGGCCGCTCGGTAGCGTTCAATGATGGTGGGTGAGTTTTCAAGAATCTCCCAGCCAGCTTCCAGCACGATCGCCGTCAGATAACGAATCCACTCGGGCACCGCGCGAGGCAGCCAGTAGAACATGCCGCATAGAACGACACCGTGCAGAATGTGAGTGAACGTGTACGGATCAAAGAAATGCTGCGAATTGTGGGACGACCAGATGTCCCACGACCACGGAGACCAACCGCCACATTTGCACCACAATGGCTGGCCCATCAGGCTGAGAACGACTGCGGTCACGATGCAGACCGCGATAGTGCCGAATCGCATGCGTTGGAAATTGACGTTGCCTGTTGCCATTGGTGTCTCGTCCCCGAGCATCTGGTTTGATTCCTTGTTAGCACGACGGCGTTGAATCTGTGGTACGGCTAAAACAACGTCTTCTGACTTCGCCCGCTTTTTGCCGCCTCTTGACCGGGCCATGGCGGCAGCTCAGGGACATCGGTGTTGTGCTGGCGAATGGCGTTGTGCATCCGTCGAGCGAATTCGGGGGCGAACTTGTCGTCGGGAGCATGAGTAAAGATAAACGGCTTCATACCTTGATGAATCCAGTCGGCGATGACGGGAGCCCATTCGTTAATCCATGGAGTTACATCGTCCAGATTGTTCCGTCCGACGATGCGCAGAAAAGGATGGTCACCGGTCACGGTTTGTCGAATTGAAGTCTTTGGCTTGCGACTCTGAGAGATCTTCTCGATTTCATCGGCCGGTGGCTTTGAATTGAGGCAGCGGCTGTCGAACAGAACTTTGTCCATGCGAAGTTGTCGCAGCAGGTTGTCCAGCCAAAGTTCGTTCGGACCGGAGTCGTACCAGTCGAAATGGCGAACCTCAACGGCCCATGGCAGATACGTCGGAAGGGCTCGCAGGAAGTCTTCCAGCACATCGCGTTCGCCGGGAGAAAAGTCCGGCGGTAGTTGCAGAAACGATGGCCCAAGACATCGATGCACATCCAGAACATCAGCGACTTCGATGAATGCAGCGAGTTCTTTGTCTGCGTGCTGAAGTCGCTTGTCGTGCGAGATGGCTCGGGACATCTTCAGCGAAAATTGAAACCCCTTGGCGACCGATTCCGCCCATCGTTTGGCAGTGTCCAGCTTCGGCAGAGCATAAAACGTGCTGTTGCCTTCGACGGTGTGGAAAATCTTCGAATACTGCCCCAGCCAGTCGGCTCGCGGAGCCTTCGCCGTATACAACGAGCCTCGCCAGTGATCACATGCCCAAACGGGGCAGCCGAGATAAAGTGGATGAGTAGTAGACATGATCAATGAGCGGCCGTATGACTTCGAAGTGGATGGCGAACTATAGCCGATTCATCTCTTCCGGCGAGCGGCCCGACTTCAGTGCTCCGAGCAAACTCGACCTGGACTTCAGCCAGCCAACATCAGACGCATCAACCTGTCCTTGAAGATTCGTCCCGCAAGAAAATCCCCATCTCCGACATCGCTGATTTCCTGCGACTCTTCCGTGAATTCCGTGTTTTCCGTGGTCAACTCTCCGTTTCTCACGCACAAACATCCGGTCGCACGACTGACACCGTGCCGCTCACCATTTGATTCCATAACCCTACAACGATCGCGTGATTTGGATACACTCCGGATGCCAAGGCGAGCGGCAGAAGAGGATTGACCATCGTAGAACGATGGTCCCAATCGTTCCTGAGCAGTTGAGACAACCGCTCTACGATAGGCTGATACATAACTTCCTGCCGTTCTCCTCACCGCGGCAATCCGAACGTATTTCACACATCCCATGGCGGGGAGAGTATTAAGTGACGACTCGAATTCTGAGCATCTCTGGTCTACGTGGAATCATCGGCGACGGACTGGATCCGATTTACGTGTCGAAGTTCGCCGCGGCACTGGGCACAATCTTCTGCGGAGGCAAAGTCGTTCTCGCGAGAGACGGTCGATCCACGGGCCCGATGATTCATCATGCGGTGGTGTCCGGGTTGCTTGCGACAGGCTGCGAAGTGCTGGATGCGGATGTTTGCACAACGCCGACCTGCGGAGTGCTCGTCAAACACTTCGGAGCGGCCGGCGGATTGCAGATCACGGCCAGCCACAATCCCATTGAATGGAACGGACTGAAACCATTTGCTCCGGATGGGTCGGTCTTCAACAAAGAACTCGGTCAACAGCTCATCAGCATTTTGGAAAACGATACCATCGTCTGGAAGCCATGGTCGGGCATCGGCAAGGTTACGAAGATCGACGACCCGTCAAAGCCGCACATCGAAAAAGTGCTTTCGCTCGTCGACGTCGAAGCCATTCGAAAGAAGAAGTATCGCGTCGTGATCGACTGCAATCATGGATCAGGGGCTACCTGCGGGCCTCGGTTGCTGGAGGCTCTGGGTTGTGAAGTGATCGTGCTGGGCGGAACTCCGGACGGACGATTCGAACACATTCCGGAACCGACGGAGAAGAATCTTGGAGACCTCTGCAAAGCCGTTGTGCAACACAAAGCTCATGCCGGGTTCGCTCAGGATCCCGATGCTGACCGAATGGCGATCGTTGATGGCGACGGCCGCTACATCGGCGAAGAGTTGACTCTGGCTTTGGCTGCTGACTACGTTCTGGAACGTCGCAAAGGACCGTTCGTGGTCAACGGTTCAACCAGTCGAGTCACTGCCGACATCGCGGCGAAGCACGGTTGTCAGTTTCATCGAAGTTACGTCGGAGAAGCTCACGTGTGTGCCAAGATGCGAGCCGTCCAGGCGGTGCTGGGCGGCGAAGGCAACGGTGGTGTGATTGAACCTGCCGTGGGCTACGTTCGAGACAGCCTCGTTTCAATGGCGTATGTTCTTGCGGGCATGGCAGACAAGAAGAAGACTCTGGCCAAGTGGGCCGATTCTCTGCCATTCTACACGATCGTGAAAGACAAAATTACCTGCCCGGCGAACGCGGTTCCTGCGGCTTGTGATGCTTTACGAAAGGCCTTCCCCGACGCCGAAGCCCGCGACGGCGACGGCCTGCGACTCGACTGGTCCGACCGCTGGGTCCAGGTCCGCGCCAGCAACACGGAACCGATCATTCGGATCATCGCTGAAGCCCCCGAAACCAAAGATGCGGTGAAACTGATCGATGAATCAATGAAGGTTGTGGCCGAGGCAGTGAAGCCGTTTGTAAAGTAAGCAGCATGAGATACGAAGACCTGCCCGACGAATGGAAAGAATGGCTCGATTTGACTCCGCTGGAACGATTCCGGCGAAGCGAAGAATTGTTCGCGCAGTATTTGGCCTCGGGAGGAAGTCTTGATCCCGACCCCGATCCAACAAGTCCTTTTTACGATCCGGAAACATCAGGTACGAGCCCTGCTTATAGGCGGCCAAGCTTGCGTGTTGTACGGCGCGGCCCAGTTTAGCTGATTCGAGCATGTGCATGTTTGCACCAGCCATGTGCTTCAAAGATCTCAGAATCGTTGCGAATTCTTGAGGTCCTGCGAACCTATTCTTCGTTCAGGAGGTCGCTGTAACCCACCAGACGAATCAATAGAGACGTTCCACGCTTTGCGGGATGCAGGATATTATGAAGACTCTCGACCCAAGACTAAAACGGCTTGATGAAAGTCGCGTCTCGATCACGAATCCTCACGGGATTTCGGCGACGCTCTTTGCAAACTCCGACGTTCCCGTTGAGCCGTCCGCGGTCACGGAATTGCTGGAAATGCTTGAGGTCAGTGAGACACTCAGAGAAGTGGCGAAGGCTCAGCCAGATGCATTTGATCAGCCTCCTTCCATCGAAGCGGTTGCCGTGACGCCGGATTTTCACAAGGCCAAAGGGATCCCCGTTGGTACGGTGATTGCAACGAAGGGCTTTTCGATTCCGCAAGCTGTGGGCAACGACATCAACTGCGGCATGCGTCTGCACGTGACTTCATTGACGGCAGAAGATGTTTATCGACATCGCGATGAGCTGGAGACCGAATTTCGGCACATCTTCTTTGAGGGCGGCCGAAATATCCCGATGCAGCGAGTCCAGCGAGAAGCGATGTTTCGAAACGGCCTGACCGGACTCCTCGAAACTACACCCCGCAGTCAGACTGAAGGCCAGTGGGCCGAGTTTCATCAATGTGACTGGTCCAGAGAGCTGTCATGCGTTGATCGTCACGGCAGCCTCAAGGCAAATAGCGTCTTTGGACTTGATGACTTTATGGGGCCGCCAGATCGAATGACGCGTGATGGTCAGATCGGAAGTATCGGAGGCGGCAATCATTTCGTCGAGATCCAGGTTGTTGATCGAATCATCGACGGGACAACCGCCCATGCCTGGGGATTAAAGGCTGGCGCCTTGACCGTGATGGTTCACTCAGGTTCGCTGTCGATTGGTCACCTGTGTGGCAACTACTTTCGTGATGTTGTGCGTCAGCTCCACCCCGCATCGCTCAAACATCCTGCCAATGGAATATTCCTGTTGCCCGGTGGCGGTCGCCATCGCGAACAGGCAGAGTTGTTTCGAGACTCCGTCAATAACGCTGGAAACTTCGCATTCGCAAACCGTCTGTTCCTCGGGCTCATGGCGATGACAGGATTGAAGCGAATCTGCGGCGATCTCGAGTCGAAACTTGTTTATGACGCGCCGCATAACTTCCTTTGGTCGGAAGAAGTTGATGGCGTCGAGACTGTCATTCACCGAAAAGGTGCCTGTCCCGCCCGTGGTTTTGAGGCCATGGCAGGAACGCCATTTGAATACTTTGGCGAACCAGTTCTGGTTCCCGGCTCCATGGGTGCCAGCAGCTTCGTGCTCGCTGGCCGAGGCAACCAGGAATCTCTCTGCAGTGCCAGTCATGGCGCCGGTCGAATGCTATCGCGAGGGGAGGCTCAGCATGGTCACGAGGCTGAGTTTCAGGAGTTTCTGGAACGATTCCCCGTTGTGACTCCCGTTGATTTCCGTCGCGCAGATGTGCGGCAGAGGCGTGACATTTATGAAAAGAAGATGGATGAAATCCGTCAGGAAGCGCCGTATGCCTACAAAGGCATTGGGGCAATCATTCAAACGCTGACGGATGCATCCATCGCGTCGCCTGTTGCCGAGTTGACTCCGTTGATGACGATGAAGGGGTGAGTGCGACACGCTGACGAGCCTCAGCTTTACCCACATTTCTTCAGGACATCTTTCAAACGCAGAAAGTTCTCCATCGTTGATACGGTCCCTGGTGTGCGAACAGAGGAGGAAAAGGGCGGCGAGCATCGGCCCTGTATCGGCTTCACGCCGGTGGACCGCTGGTTTGGGAGCTAGAGGCATCTCAACCCCAACGGGGTTTTACAACAAAGCCTGGGGTCGCCGTGACAACGGCGCACCCCAGGAAAGTTTGCCTGCGATTTGAACCCCAACGGGTTTCCACAATTCGCTGCCGCTGCGATACCTGATTACGGAATGATGTCCGTGCTGTGGAACCCCATCGGGGTTCTGGATATTCCCTTGCCCGATCCTGGGGTGCGCCGTAAGGCGGCGACCCCAGGCTTTGTTGTGGAACCCGTACCGGGTTGAATCGCAGGATTCATCGCGGTGGATTCTTTAAGGTCGCAACCACAATGGGCTTATTCCTCGACAAGAAATGTGGGTAAAGATGAGCTGAAGAACAAGAGCCGACGATCATCGCTTGCCCGCAATGATCGTCGGCCACCATGATCATTTTGGTGTGGCAGACTTTTCAGGTACAGAGTTCTGGATTATTTCATCGATCCGCTTCTGAATGATCTCGTCGCGGTTCTTCGCGCGTTTGTCCAGCCATTCGACTGATTGGAGCAGGAGTCTTTGAAGTCGTTCGACTTCGGCCTTGCGGGATGCCTGGGTGGCTTCGAATTCCTGCTGCAAATGGTCCTGCAGGAGTTTGCGAAGTTCGGCTTGATCAGACGGATCTTTGACTGAACGCAGCCAGTTCTGGATGAGAGTCGTCGCGGCGTCGGGTTTGGGATCGGGCGTTGGAGCAACGTCCGGTAAGAATTGTCGAGCCGGTTGGGTCCGAAATTCGTCTTTCGGTAGTTCAGAAGACGGATTGAATAGATCAGTGGGCGTGGATTGATTTGGATTGACGACATAGGGAACAACCTGCGTCACCTCTTTGCCGTCAATCACGCGTCGGACTTCTCGATACGCGATTTCTGCTCCGGCTGGCACCGGACTCGGCGACGCAGATCCTGGCATTTCCAAAATTGTTCTAATGACGGGTGCAGGCTGAGGCAACTCGGTGACGTTCACAACCGTCGTGTTCTTCGCGTTCACGACGATCGATGGATTGTCACCATCCGGTTTCAGAGGAAGGACCGCATAGCCGAGTTGCCCCGGGATACCGCTTGGCAGTTTCCGCATTTCGATCAGTTTGTGAATGGAGTATGTGTTGACTGGGACAAGTGGGAACCGAAACCTGCCGTCAGAGGTTGTCGTCATGGCACTGGTTGCCCAGTCTCGACGCGTTTTGAACCCCTCTTCGGAAGACAGCTTGGAAAAGCATTCTTCGTTGTTCCCAAAGGTTTTAAGGATCGGCGGCATATCGGCAAATGAACCGTGGTTGAGAACAAATTGAACTGACTCACTACCGGAATTGCTCCAGTCAGGCAGCGTCGAGGATGTGTCCTTCTGAATCATGCCTTCCACGGTCCCGAATTCCGGGAGTGCAATTTGCTGCACTGTGCCGCCCTTCGTTTGCCACAGACCAATTGTTGCTGCAAAAGACCCAGGCGGCAATTCAGACTGTAACTGGGCCGCGTCACTCAGCCGCTTTGAAACAAGGGAGACCATGACTTCGCCGGGCGGAACCCGAACACTTTGATTTGTCACGGGGACACTATGGGTCCACGTAATCATCGGATCAAAGCGCCAGTCTAATTTGGGTTCAATTTTCTCCGGACGATGGAAGTCATCGCGAAACGGATCACGATTCATCTGCGGGCGAACGTACATGCCCTGAAGCGAATTTGTCCACGTGACATTGAGTGTGATATCCGCTCGCAGATCCTCTGGAACCGTAGAAACATCCAGTTCCACGTGTGCCCATTTGCGGAGCTTCGCTGTGTCACCAAAGGCGGATGCAGGCAGAAACAGGAATCCCTGTTCATTCGAGGCAATGATTGCCTTTGTCTCATCCGTAGTAACAATCACTTTGCCGTTTTCGTTGACCTCTACTCTCAACGGCTGCTTGTCGACTTTCGGTATTTGCCGAGGCTTCAGGTCCTGATCAACGATACCGCCTGGCGTGGTCAATACAGCCACAACCTTTGCATCCGTCGCCGGAGTTCCATCGGGGTTCAGGATTTGAATGTCACGAGCCGGAGTAGGAGCGTTTGGGTCCGGGGAGACCGCCCGAACTGGTTCCGCTGGCTCGCCAGTTGCATCCTGACAAAATCCGGTCGACGCTGTGATCAGTATCGCGAGGCATGAGGTAAGAAATCGTAGTCGCATAGTGTTTGCTTTCTTTGAAAAATGGCGAGCGGTTGGGCGTCAGCCCTCCGTGTACCGCTGCATGTCGTTCCATAAAGATGAAGAGTTCTTTGGAGGATGTGGCAAGCACAGAGGTTGCCCATCATTTTGCTGTCGTCTATATGTTCAAAGGTGCACACGGAGGGCTGACGCCCAGCCGCTCGCCTATTTGTCCGTCTCCAATCCCTTCAACGACTGTTCCACATGTTGCAATACTCCGTCAAGCTGATCATCCCATGATGTTGCATCGACAAACGGATCGTCCCACGGTTTGATGACTCCATCGTCCGGAATAGTTGGAGGTGTACTGTTGCCAGAGATAATCTCTTTGCCGTCACGGATTGGTTCATCGGCCGGTGTTGTTGGTTCGTTCGACTTCGCAACGGCCTCAGGTGATTCCTCATGAGCCCTCGGAACTCCCGCAGCCGCAGGGTTCGTTTTCGCGACCGGTGTTTCATCCGTTTGAGGCGGTGGCAGCATCAGCCAGGCAACGCCGACCAGCAGGCTCATAGCGATGAATGCAGACGCGAATGCTTTCCGCGAAACACGTCGGCCCTGAGCCAACTGCGGGGGCAATGGGTGCAGAGTCGGTTGTCGCACGTGAGCCAGGCATTCCGACAGCAGCGTGGAAACTTCATGAGCCGATGCGAACCGATCGCTCGCCGACTTTGCCAGCAGACGATTGACGATCTGAATTAGCCAAGCTGGAACGTCCGGATTGATCTCCCGCATGTCTCGCGGAATATCATCAATGATCCGACGAAGAATGCCGTACGGTGAGTCCGCTCGAAACGGTACTCGGCCGGTACACATGGCGTACATTACGCTGCCGAGACTAAACAGGTCGCTGCGGGCATCCACAAATTCTCCGCGAGCCTGTTCGGGCGACATATACTGAGGCGTGCCTGCGATGACGCCAGTCCGAGTTACCGAGGCATCATCGACGGCTCGTGCAAGGCCAAAGTCGGTGATGTAAAGCCGATCAACGCCGCGTTCGAGCAGAATGTTGCCCGGCTTGATGTCGCGATGCACAAGTCCCAGATCGTGAGCCGCCGCTAATCCCGCAGCGATCTGCAATCCGATTTCCAGGATGTCGCTTACGGGCAGCGGGCCGGTTTTGTCGAGCCGACTCTGCAGCGATTCGCCGCCCACATACGGCATCACCAGAAACGGCAGTTCAGCATCAGACGAGACGCCATAAATCGCAATCACATTCGGATGCAACACCGCCGCTGCAGCCCGTGCTTCGCGAGCAAACCGCTGCCTTGCCGCACCGCTGCTGGCCAGATACGGAGCCATGACTTTGATCGCCACGGTTCGATCCAGAGACCGATCGTACCCTTTAAGGACAACTCCCATCCCGCCGGAGCCGACGACGCCCGATACTTCGTAGCCGCCCAGCCGACCGAGCATCTCCGGATCATCGGTGGGATTCAGAAGCTGCAGCACCTGACGAATATGCTGTCGGCTTCCAATCGTTTCATCCGCAAGCATCGACGATGCAGAAGACGCCACGCTGCTGTTCGACAAGAAGTCGCAATCAAGATCGTCGCTGCGCAGAAATGCTGTGGCCTTTGACCAGACGGCTTTTGCCGCCGACTGTTCTTCCATGCGTCGTCGACAGCTTTCACATTCCTCCAGATGAGCCAGAGTGCTGGCTTCTTCGACCGCGGAAAGTTGAGCATCCAGAAACGCGTCGATATGCAATGTTTCGCAGTCCGATGTTTCCGCGTTCATGATTCGGACTCCTCAATCTCCTTCACCGCCACCTGCAGTCGCCGCATAACACGACTCCGCGCGGCATGAACGTTGGCGATGGATGTCTGCATGGTTGCTGCAACTGCTTCGCTGGGCTGCCCATCGATAACAGCCATCATAAAGATCTGCCATGTGTCTGGTAGAATCGACCGCTGCACAATCTCCGCCGCGCGGCGATAGATCTGACGCTGGTACTCATGTTCAATTTCGTCATCGAGCGTTACATCAACGCTCTGAGCCTGTTCAAGAATCTCCGCGGCAGCCGATCCGCCGGCAGCAGGAAACTTTGTTCCGCGAGTCAACGCGTTCAGAATGGCATTGGCCGCGATGCGACGCAGCCAGTGTCGAAACTTCGCGCCGTCTGATGATCGTTCCCACTCGGGAATCGCTTTCGACACCGACAGCAGCACCTGCTGAGCGAGATCGTCAGCGTCGGCATGTTGTAATGCTCGCCCGCGAGCCATTCGGTAGATCAATGGCCGGTAGATCGAGACAAACCGCTCCCAGGCCTCTCGATTCGCTGGATCGCGAACCTGCAGGATCAGGCTGTCTCGAGTTTCCGGAAGTGGTACCATCTTGACTCTGTAGCTCTGAAACTTGTCAAAACACCTTAGCGACGATCTTCCATGCCAGCCAATTGCACGTTCCCGTTCAAAAGGGGCGAAAAAACGCATCTCTAATGTAGTAAACACAGGCTGCCGACGAGACTGACACGGACTGCAAGAAAGATCCAACAATTCGACCCATAAGTTTTTCCCGCAATTCGGCTTGTTTAGTCGTAGTGAATGCTGGCGAGCTGATTCTCCTGTCGATCGGGAATTGACGGGCAAGAACAGCGTACACTGGACAACACCAAATGAACGACGGACATTTCTTCCCGTCATAGACTCATTCGCTCGACCCAAAGAACAATTGACGGGCAGGAATGCCCATCGTACTTGTTGGAATAAGGAACAAGAAATCCATGCACAATCACAAATACGTCGAACGATTCGTCAATCTGCTGGATCCAAAGAACAATACGATCTTCAACATGACGGTTGAGGAAGCGACGGCTCGGCTGGGGTCGGGGGATCCGGCGAAGGTCCGGGAGATCGATGGCCAGTTCGCGTTGGTGCATCAGAACGGGCACATCATTCGGATGGCTCGATCTATCGGGCGGCCGATGCGGTACTTTCTGGCCAAGCAGGTGGCCGGGCCGTGTTTGATTGTCGCCGAGCGAATTGATGAGATCGCTAACTGGCTGAAAAAGGAAGGGCTCGCTGAGCAGTTCCATCCGTCCTACACGCGTATGGTGCCAGCTCATCATATTCAGGAGCTGGCTCTGATTGGATGTCCGGACCCAAGCCCTGGCTGCGTGCGATTCTTCACGCCGGAACGGAATAAGCTCAGCACGAATCTGGATGAGATCGGTTACGCGTACATCGCCGCGATGCAGCAGGAGATCTATCGCTGGCTCGATCAGATCCCAACTCAAGAACCGATTGGCGTGATGTTCAGCGGCGGCATAGACAGCGGAGCCGTGTTCCTGGCGATTTATGACGCGTTGCGGAAGCGAGGCGAATCGCCCGGGCGACTGAAGGCGTTCACGTTGTCGCTGGATACCAAGGGCCAGGATGCTCAGCAGGCTCACGACTTCCTGTCGGCTTTGGATATGAACTTGTTTCTGGAAGTGATCGATGTGCCTGCGTCGGCGGTCGATTTTCGCGAAGCGGTGAAGGTGATCGAAGATTACAAGCCGCTGGATGTGCAGTCCGCGGCGATGGGGCTGGCGTTGTGCCGTGAGATTCGCAATCGCTATCCGGAATGGATCTATCTGGCGGATGGTGACGGGGGCGATGAGAATCTGAAGGACTATCCGATCGAAGAAAACAGCGAACTCACCATTCGCAGCGTGCTGAACAATTCGCTCTTGTACCACGAAGGCTGGGGAGTCAACGCAGTGAAGCATTCGCTGACGTACAGCGGAGGCCAGAGTCGCGGGCATGTGCGAACCTGGGCTCCTGCGGCGACTCTGGGTTTCCGAGGCTTCAGTCCGTTTGCACTTCCAAATGTGATTGAAGTGTCTGAAGGCATACCGTTCATCGAACTCACGAACTGGGATCATGGCAAGCTGTACGATCTGAAGGGCGAAGTCGTCCGCCGCGGGATCGAACAGATCACAGGCCACACAATGCAGATCTTCGAAAAACGCCGCTTCCAGCGCGGGGTGGCGGAGGATGCAACGTTCGATGCGATCTTCCCGAAGAACGAATTGCCTTATCGCCAGGCGTTTGCGGAGTTGTATGCGAGGTAGTCATTGATGCCTCTGCCAAAGCACAGCAATGTTGTTTGCACTGGCACTCAGGTTCCCCACGATCGGGCTTGTCCCCATCAAGCGATGATCATTACCAAGTAGAAGATTTTGGAATCAAGTTTCGCCACTGGCGGAGCTTGCCTCCGTGGGGCGATGATCAACGGAATCACGGCTCCTTGCGGGCGAGCCGCAGTGGTGGCCAACTGATGTTTTTCATTTCACACTGGTCGTGATCACTACTCGACTGGGGCATGCCCAATGGCAGTCACTTTGTCGCGGAACAGCGCAAACTGCTCGGTGACGGACCTCAAATTCCGTGCAAAACCGGACGGCTCGCGCCGTTCCGCTTCAATTCGAAATCGAAAGTGACTGCCATTGGGGGCAAGCCCGCGACGTGGCATGCGGAAGTACCACTTGGTCAGCTTTTAACCTACGATCAAAGCCCTCCGACTCAGTTTTCCCGATGGGCGATTTCGCAAAACTGTCTAATCCGTTGTTGAACGCCGTCCGTTCTGCGTCTTCGCCGGCCGTTTTTCTGGTGGCACGCGACTTGCATTGAACGGTTGATGGAACCACGCTGCCGAAACTGCAGCGTCAGAATCGATACAACAACGAGAATTAGGAGTGCAGCGATGTACGGCTTTTTCGATTTGAAATACATCTTGATGGTGATGCTGCCGGGTCTTGTGCTGTCCGGCATTGCAAGTCTGATGGTGAAATCGGCGTTTGCCCGATATTCCCAGGTGGGAACTCGGCGAGGCTACACGGGAGCTCAGGCGGCGCAGATTCTTCTTGAGGGCGCTGGAATCACCGATGTGCGGATTGAGCCCACAAACGGATTCCTGAGCGACCACTACAACCCTGCCACAAAGACGCTCGCTCTCTCGGAGCAGGTTTATGGAAGCAATTCGGTCGCTGCGATTGGAGTCGCCTGTCACGAAGCAGGGCACGCCATTCAGCATGCTCGGTCGTACGCTCCGCTGTGGATGAGATCCGCTCTGGTGCCCGTTGTGGGCTTCGGCTCCGGCGCGGCCAACATCCTGCTGATGCTGGGATTCATCATGTCATCGAAACCATTACTGATGTTTGGGATCATCGCGTTCAGCACAATTGTGCTGTTTCAGTTGGTGACCCTTCCGGTGGAATTTGACGCCACAGCTCGTGCAAAGCGACTCGCAGTGGAAAGCGGAGTTATTGGGGAAGATGAACGCGTCGGCATGAATCGCGTTTTGAATGCAGCAGCTTTGACCTATGTGGCAGCGTTTGTGAGCAGTTTGTTGACGCTTCTATACTATCTCATGCGATCAGGCTTGCTGGGCGGTCGACGAGAGGAATAGTCTCTGCACAAGCCAAACATGTGGGTTGGATATTCGCGTCCGACTTTGTTTCGACGGGCAGGGAGGCTCGTCCTATGCCTGAACGTCTATTCGCTTCACAAAGATCGTTCGCCCCTCACGACGATCAACTTGCACTCGTTCTCCAGCCGGAATGAAACCGCCATCGACAGAGCAGGCAGGGACTTTCTGGCCGCCAAGTTCGATGGAACCAAATGGTTTCAGCGGAGAAACCACCAGCCCAATCGCGTCCGCATCGAACTGTTCGCATTCGTTCGAATGACTCGGACCAGCCGGCGGACTCTCGGGCTCGAAATCAGACGAGTGCTTCCGAGCGGGCACAAGAACGAAGTAGCCGAGGGCAAAGGCGGGGAACAGGATGGCGGCAACGACCCCGGCGACTACTGCATCGCCGATATCAATGCCACCGCCCAGGATGCGAACGAACAGCAATGAAACCAGAACCGCCAGCAAATAAATGCCCAGTGGCAGTGCAAGGTCGTCTGCCGACATCTGTCCGATCACACAACAAACGAAGGCGACAGCCGCGTGAATTCCAACGACTCGACACACGATCGACCAGGCAATGGCTCGGCTGAAATCAAACTTCGGCTTGCCACAGAACCGGACGAAACAAAGAGCGATGGCACCGAAAACCCCGGCTGACGCTACAAGCTTCAGGATGTCGATCAAAGTCATCGCCTCATTCCTGATTGCACGGCTCAGTCACGACGCCGCCAAGCCCCCGTCACCACACTCGGGTCAGATCCACGTTTGCAGTTCCAAAAATACCTTCGAACACAATTGTGTCCATAAAAGTGTTCGGGGCACCGTAGGTTCCTGTGACAGTTAGTCGAAACCGACTCACCGTTTGCTCGTCCGGATCAACGATCCAGTATTCCGGAACCTGTGACTGTTCGTAAAGTCGCTTCTTGAGTT
>JANMEV010000459.1:0-4825 GCA_031377305.1 Planctomycetota bacterium
TTTTTTATTATTTTGTGGGCTGCCTATACTCTACCAAGTGTGGGATGGTGCGTCTTACTCGCGCTTCCGCCCACGACAAAACCGAGACACGCGCCGCAAATCGTTAGCACCGGACTCCAGCCGAACCTCCGATCCAACCAAAACCCTGCGAGGATCATCAACCCAACAGACGCTGCCGCTGATACAACTTCGTGAGCCGCTCGATACGCCTGAGCAATCTGATATGCCCGGTTTCTTCGACCGTTCTGTTCGGTTGACTTGTCGTTCGACAATGCAAATTGCCTTAGACTGGCTTAGTTCAAGATCATCGCGACAAAAAAATTGTCGACCTGATCCTGCGCAGGCCGGCGAGTCTAGGGGCGCGTTAAAAATGAGTCAAAGAGGCTCGCACCGGGCCTTCGTAATTCCCGGAAACGGGACGCACTTTTAGATTAGAGTCATTGTTTTGCGCAACGCTGAGCCTGTCATCCGCGTAGCCACATTCCACAACCCGCTCTTTCGCTAATGTCGGCGAGGAGAGCGTTCCGCCGGAACAAATCCTAGTCGGGGACGCCTGTCGCCATATCGGCCGACACTTTCAGCATCACGAGATGCATTACGAGCCTCAGGGGACGGCCCGACTAAATCTGCGACTGCGGAATTTCGTAGGCTTCCGCCATTAACCGTGCAATCTCGAGGTCGTCACCGATGTTTCGCTGCCTCAGCCCGGCGAGGGCTCCGTTTCGACGAGATTCCGAATGGTGCTGATTCAGCTTCCAGCAGCCTTCGATGGACTCAATCACGATTTCAAATCCAACGATGCCTCCAAGAAGGTTCTTTTGGTATTCGCCATCTGAAGTTTCCATTGACCATGGGTTGATCGCCTCGCGTTCGTAAAAGAAGACGGTTTTTTGGACAAGGCTCATGAGCTTTTCGGGATCCTGCTCAATTCGAAGTCGGCCGGTCACGTGAACTGCAACATAGTTCCATGTGGGAACGACGTTCTTTTCGCCATACCACGCTGCGGACACATACGCATGCGGTCCGGAGAAAATCGCCAGGACCTTCCGCTGATCGGCCTGTCGCCACTGGGGATTTCCCTTCGCCACGTGCCCAAGCAGTCTCGACGGTTTTCCGTCATCGCATTCCAAAAGAAGCGGCAGGTGAGTGGCTATCGGGGCTCGGTCTTCTGCATCGTCCATGGAAGCAAGAATTGCAAAGCTGTGCTTGCGAATAAAGTCCTGCAGTCGAACCGAATCCGTGACGGAGAAAGCTGATGGAATGTGCATTTGAATTCGCCCATGAAAAAATCAGAGGGACAGCAACTCACTCGGTGAGGTTCGGGCTGCTCTGAGTTCTCGATTCGAATGTTAGAAGTGCGACAGTTTTCGATGATCACTGTAGGCTGATCTGTCTCAGATCAGCAAGTGCGGGCGCTGCACAATCAGGCAGCGTCGATCAAACAAACTGCCTGCTCCTGCCAGCAGAACAACTCGTCGGCGAAGGGAAGGTTTTGCAGTGGCGAAGGCTATCCGCGGGCAAGTGAGCGAACGGCGTTGGCGACTCCGAGAGTGACCTCAGCCATGCGATCATAATCCAAAGTGTCCGCAGTATCGGACCACTGGTGATAGTTCGGGTTCCGCAGGAAGCTCGTGTCTGTCAGCATCAGGGCTGGAAAGCCGAAGACCCAGAACGCTCGGTGATCGGACAGATGGATCTCCGGAATTCGCTCGGGAAGCACGATCGAGAACAGCGGAAACCGAGTCACCTTTTTGAAGCCTCGTCGAAATCTCCAGCAGAGTTTCCACGAGCGAGGATTGCCGACGGCCGCAAGAAAGTTACCGCGATTCGGAAAGAGCCAGCGGAGCCACTTGGGAATTGCAGGCGGCACTTGTTGTGAATCCTTTTCGTCCACGAAATAGCCGACCATTTCCAGACACAGCATTCCGACGACGTTCTCGCAGCGCTCACTGCATCCTCGCGCGTGAAAGAGGCTGCCCATTTCTCCTGTGTTGAAGTACGGTGCCTCTTCGCAGGCAAACGCGACCAGCCGAACCGTGCGTCGCGGCTTCAGTGCTTTCAAAATTCTGGCCACTTCAATCAACACCGCCACCGCCGAACCATTGTCGTCCGCTCCTGGTGTTGTGGGAGTGGAATCATAGTGAGCACCAAGAATGACGATGTCGTTGGGCGACTTTGTCCCGGGGATTGTGACGACAACGTTATCTGTTGGTTGCCCGTCGACAAGAAACGTCTCGCGAGTGACCAGCAGATTGAGTGCTTTCAATTGACCTTCGATGTAAGCGGCAGTCGCCGTCATCGTATGAGGCTTGCCGGGATGTCGAGGCCCAATCACGTCGGCCAGCATATCGACGTGGCGAAACAGCGATGCCGCCAGCATGGATCGCGAAGATTCGGGCTGTTGCATTTTGTGATGTCCGGGTCGCGGGATTCTACCAAAGAACCAATTCCAGTTCTTGTATGTCGACGCTCGACAAGCCCAGTAGAGCCTTATCTATCTGGATGTCAGCCCCACGGTATTTCTCGCGATCACTCGATAGAGGTAGGTCTTGCCAGCTTCTGCCGTTGCGTCAGTGAACGACATCGGCACCAGCGGCTGAGTCGGAGTATCGCTGTACGATAGATTCTGAAAGATCGGGCGGCCGAACGGATTCGTTCCCAGCTCAGGAAGAGTCGCAATAACTTTGCCATCACGTTCAATGACGAAGCTAGCGAGGCCGCTCTCCAGATCCGCCTCGCCGGACCACGTTAACACGTTGCCGATTACCATCAGATTAGTCGGAGCTGGCGGCGGTGTTGTGTCGGAAACGGCCGCATCTTTCGAGTACTCAGTCCACGCGGTCGCCACTGATTCTGTCGGAAGCCAAACTGAATTTTTCACATCACCTTCAAACTTCGCCGCGGGAACAGGAGCGACCGGATTCGGTTCGCCAGCATTCAGCGGAGCGAGCCAGCCGGTTTTTTCGTTAATGGAATTCAGGGGCTCGCCAGCCTTTGATGGCAGGCGAGCCGTGAGGCACGCATCGAGCCACGGCATTGCCAGATACCGCTGATTTCCACAGTCGTGGCTGGAAACGGGGTCGATGGAAACCCCGATCAAGCCGCCGTTCGCTCGGACTGCTTTGAAGAACGCTTCATTGCCAGGCCATACTCCCGCAAATCGACTCTCTTTTTCGGTCACACCTTCCTTCGTTCCGATGTTGCACATGACGGGAACCCGGGAAGCGGCATCCGAGATCTCGTAAGGCTTCGGCTTGCCGTCGATCGCCATGATAGGCGGAACTCCTGAACGAAGCCACGCGGCGGCGACTCGATCGGGATGAAGAAATGTCATTCCGCCCGCCCAATGACCTCCGCCACTATGCCCCCAAATGGCCCATGGAACCGTCGAAAGTTCCGGATGACCGCTCATCGAACCCAGGTCGATCAGCGATTTTTGAAACGCCGCATCGGAACCATTGCGGGGATCGCACCACATTTGGCAGTCGGCTTTCTCCGGCTGTTCGTACGACGGCCCCATCAGCGCACAGTCATGTTTCTTCGCGAGAGCTTGCCAGTGAAGATCGAAGGCTCCCGTCTGACCTGACTTGCACGAACCTTCACCACATCCGTGTTGATGAATAATCAAGCCTCGCAGAGTCTTCACGTTGGCCGGAATCCAGACCGTGAAGCTGACCGGATAAGCCAGCTCACCAGGCACCTTCGAACCTTCATATCGCACTCGGTAGTACGGCGGCTCTGCAGGGAGCGGATTTTCATACGGTGATTCCTGAGCGGATGCTGTGCCAGCAAGAATCAAAACCAGCAGCGTGTATCGCATGGGGACCTGCAATCAAAGCGGAGACGATTAGGAGATCGAAGACGCATCTTGCGTGGCGTGCTGCCGATTGTTCAAGCGAGTCAGCGGGGAAATCGCAGACCGGGGCCAACAGGAGGGAATCGAAAATGGTTGCAAAAGCAGATCCTTTTGCGGGGTCTTTATGTCGAAGACGATCTCGATCTGGTTCTGCCATGAAGAATGCTTCGGAAGATATACGAAGCAAACTCGATGACTACCGGCGGACAAAAACGCCCGGCGAATCTCCTGAGATTTCAGGATGCAGCAGACGCCCTTCTTTCCCATGGTACTCTTGTTGACGATGACCCATTCGGGCATGGGATCCGCCCGAGCCGTCGTATGCATGTGCCACGCAAAGTCTTCTTCGGTTCGGGTCTGTTTGGAATCGCAAAAGGGAGGAATCGCAAAAGCTGCTATGTGTGAATCGTGAATTCATCATAAGCGCTTACCGGTAGCGCGACCGAGTCGTCTCTTTGACGACAGCCGTCGCGGGACTGATCTGTGGACTCGTTGGCCTCCCTCGCGAATTGTTCGAAAAAACGGGCTGTTACGAAAGACGCAACTGCGGCACAACGTGTGCGAAATGAGGTCACCGTCTTTGGTCTTCCTTTCAAATTCTGTAGCCAAGATGGAGCAGATCCGTGTGGAACGTCCTTCGGTCGGTTATTTTTGGTGATGGTTCCAGTCGTTTTTCGGAGTCTCGTCGGCGTCAAAAAGCGTCTTCGCCGGTTGTTGCGGAGACTCAGGTGCTTGAGAAGCGCGAGGTGATGTCTGCCACCACGATCCATAACTGGAACGATGAACTGCTGGAGGCCATTCGTACCGAACCGATGGCTCCTCCGATGGCATCGCGAGCCATGGCGATTGTCAGTACGGCGGTTTTCGACGCTGTGAACTCCATTGATGGCCGCTATGAGTCCTATCTGACGTTCGCCAATGTCAGTCCTCTGGCGAATAAGGATGCCGCGGCCGCTGCGGCTGCTCATC
>JANMEV010000464.1:0-9653 GCA_031377305.1 Planctomycetota bacterium
GGCTACACCGGTGAAGATGGTTTCGAACTGGTCGTGCCATCATCCGACGCCCAACGAATCTGGGCGTTGCTGATGGATCGCGGAACAACTTATGGCATCATACCGGCAGGTCTTGGTTGTAGAGACACCTTGCGACTGGAAGCCGCAATGCCCCTTTATGGGCATGAGCTAAACGAATCCATCGATCCGCTGACGGCTGGCCTCAACTTTGCTGTCAAGTTTGCCAAACCCGAATACGCCGGCAAGGCAGCGTTGGAATCCATCAGAGATGCAGGCGTCACCATCGCGCGAGTTGGTCTGGTTCTGGAAGGCCGTCGCATCGCTCGCGAGGAGACTCCCATTCAAATCAACGGGCAGGATGTGGGCAAAGTGACTTCCGGCACATTTTCACCGACCCTGCAGAAAGTCATCGCAATGGCCTACGTGCCTATCGCGTCGTCCGCGGTGGGAACCAAAGTCGATGTCAATCTGCGAGGAACGCTGATTCCTGCCGAAGTGGTCGCATTGCCATTTTACAAGCGAAAAGTGTGATCCGGGCGAACTCAAAAACCGATGTTCCGATGATTTGCGCGGGCCGTTAAAATTCCGGCTCTCACACTTCCCGCTTTCCTTCCCTCAGGTTTCTGACGATGGCCGATCGAGACTTCAGCGCGTATCAGCAAAAAGTAATCAAACGCTACTACGACAACAAAGATCAGATCGACGAGCAGCGACTCAGCGAACTCGTGACGAATCTGTATCTGGCTCCTCCGAAGAAACAGGCAAAGATGTGGGAGTCCGCCGAAGAACTAATGACTCGCATGAAGATCCCGGCCACTCGAATCGCTCATGTAATGGAATCAAAGAACGCCGCGGTCCTGGCGAAAGTCGTTGAAGAACTCGAAAAGGGAATTCTGAAACGCGGGTAGTCGTTTGCCCGTGACCGATTTGGCGCTCGAACCCGCCACGGAGTGTCGGGCAACAATGTAGCCCGCGTCTCCGACGCGGGTTTCTCCATCAGCCGAACAGAGCGAAGCGAATTCCCGCATCGTCGCGAACCAAATCCTACAAACGACACTTCAATGCCAACGCACCCACTCACGGTTCTGCAAGTCCTGCCAGCGCTTCAGAGCGGCGGGGTTGAGCGTGGCGTGCTGGAAGTCGCGGAAGCTCTCGTCGCTGCCGGACATCGGTCTCTGGTCATTTCGGCTGGCGGGCGCATGGTTGATGAACTCACCAGCCGAGGCAGTGAGCATTTCGAAAAATCCATCGGCGGCAAGTCCCCGCTGACATTGAAGCACGTCCCGTGGCTTCGTCGATTTCTGGTCGATCAGCAAGTCGACATCATCGACATCCATTCGCGCATGCCGGGCTGGATCAGCTGGCTGGTGTGGAAAAGCCTTCCGACGGCGAAACGTCCGGCGTTCATTTCGACTCTGCACGGTCTGCATTCGACGGGCTTCTACAGCAGCATCATGTGTCGAGGCGAACACGTCATTGTCGTTTCAGAAACCGTCCGTGACTACGTTCGAAAGAACTACAGCTTCGTTCCCGAGGATCGTCTGCATCTGATTCATCGCGGCATCGACGGCACGGAATATCCGCGAGGCTACCAGCCGGATGACATATGGAAGTCGGCCTTCTTTCAGCAGTTCCCGGCTACCGTCAATCAGCCGCTACTGACTCTGGCGGGGCGAATCACTCGGCTGAAAGGTCACGGGGATTTGCTGAAGCTGATCGCTCGCCTGAAAGATCGCGGAGTCGCGGCTCACGCTTTGATTGTCGGAGGAGCTGATCCTCGGAAGGCCGCCTATGCGGATGAAATGAAGGCCCTTGCGAGTTCGCTGAATATCGCCGATCGAGTCACGTTCACCGGGCATCGGTCGGACCTGAAACAGATTTACGCCATCTCATCGATCGTGCTGTCGCTGAATTCGACACCCGAATCGTTCGGTCGAACAGTGGCGGAAGCGTTGTCGATGGGAACGCCGGTTGTCGGCTACAACCACGGCGGAGTTTCTGAGATTCTGGCCGCCCAATTCCCTCAAGGCGCCGTCGAATCGGGGAATCTTGGCGTACTCACAGAGACCGTGGCTTCGCTGCTGAAACAGTCACCTCGCCCGGTGCCGGGGCCGAACGTTTTCGAAAGAAGCACTATGCTTCGCAGAACGCTCGAAGTCTACGATTCCGCAATTCAACGCAATCGATCAACTGATACTTCACGCAGTCAAAAATGAGGTCCGTCTTCGGCCCGGGCGAAGAACACACGTCACCCAGGATCGTGTGAGACGTTTCGTTGTAACAGAATTCGTGAGAATTCGGGGCTTTGTTCTGCCACCAACCGAATTCTGACGAATCCGGCTACTCTCAAGTCCAGCCGCTTTAAGTATAGCGTTAGACGAACCAGGTCAATTCATGCCATCCATCCACGCCGACATCCTGATCCTCGGTTCCGGATTCGGCGGCAGCCTGCTGGCACTGATCCTGGCTCGCGCAGGGAAGTCGGTGGTGATGGTGGATCGCAGTCAGCATCCTCGCTTTGCGATCGGCGAATCCTCAACGCCGCTGGCCGATCGCACGCTGGCTCAAATGGCGACTCGATATGGCCTGCCCGAACTGCGACCGCTTTGCCACTGGGGTTCGTGGAAGCGAGCTTTCCCCAATCTGATGTGTGGCAAGAAGAGAGGCTTCACGTACTTCGATCAAACGGTGGCGGAAGACCTGGATTCCGACAACTTCGACGCGCGACGGCTGCTGGTGTCGGCCAGTGTTGATGATGACAATTCAGATACACATTGGCTTCGCGGCGACGTCGATCAGTTTCTGTTTCAACTGGCTCAATCATCGGGAGTCACCACGTTTCAGAGTTGTCAGTATTCGCTCCGCCAGCAAGAAGATCAGTGGGCCATCAAAGGTCAATCCGACTCGCGGGAAGTCCTGATCACGGCACCGTTTCTGGTCGATGCAACGGGCTCAGCGAACGGAGTGCTGAAATTCCTGAACGTCTCGGATCAGACTCATTTGCTGAAGACAAATTCGCGATCGCTCTTCGCTCATTTCGCCAACGCCACCACTTGCGAACAATTGCTGCAGGAGCGTTCCGTCGACGTGCGACCGTTTCCGTATCACTGCGATGACGCAGCCGTGCATCAGGTCATGCCAGACGGCTGGATGTGGCAGCTTCGCTTTGATGACGATTCGCTGAGTGCCGGATTCATGATCGATCAACGATTCGGCGATCAACACGCGTCGCCAGCATTCGCATCATCATCCGCCGAATGGAACTCGCGTATCGCAGCGTCGCCGTTTTTGTCACGACAGTTTGCGAATGCTCGCATCGTGCGTCCCGAGTCCGGGCTGCAGAGCACCAGGCGAATTCAGCGGCTTGCCAGCCAGGGAGCCGGGCCGAACTGGGCGGCGATCACGAACACCGTTGGGTTCATCGATCCGCTGCACAGCACCGGAATTGCCCACACGCTCTTCAGCGTCTCGCGACTCGCCGACATTCTGACAGCGACGTCGGATCTGGCACATCGCGGGCATCGATTGCAGGGCTATTCGGAGTCGCTGATCCGCGAGATCCAGTGCGTCGACGAATTCGTGGAAGGCTGCTACGAAGCGATCCCCTCGTTTCGACTCTGGTGCCTGTGGGGAATGCTGTACTTCGCCGCAGCAACCAGCATGGAACAACAACCCGGCGACGGGCTCAGGGATGTCAGCTTTCTCCAGACAAACGACCAACCCTTCCGAGCGATGCTGAAGGAAGCGAGGCAACGACTGGCCGTCGCTCGACACGCCGACTCATCGAGCCGCACTGCCGCAGAAGACGACTTCTCCGAATGGCTGAAAGCGGCGATCAAGCCATGGAACCAGGTCGGCCTGTTCGACGACTCGGTCAACAACTTGTACTCCAAAACTGCGGCACCGGCTAACGCGTGGTGAGGGAAACGTCGGCATGGAGGCTCGCAGCTTCGTTGCCGGTTCACTAAGCGAGTCTCAATTGTCGCAGAGTTCGCGAGAGTTCCGGATAATCCCAAATTCCTCCGCGACCCTTCCGGCAACGGTTCGAGTTACGACTTCAGCCAGGCCGCGACCGGTGATAAAGCTCTTTCATCAGCAGATCAATTGCCTTCGCCCGTGGCTTGAGGGCTCGATCCAGCTTTCCGCTTTGCTGAGCCTGAATCGCCTGGCGACTGAGGCTGCTTAGCTCATCGAAATCCACCTTCCACGCGCTGTCTCGAGCGGCCTGGACAAGCTCACTTTGAACTTCGGCCAAGTTCAACAGCATCGTCTCGGACAGAACCGACCGGATGACTCGGTAAGGCGAGCGGGTCAGAAATGCCGACCGCGAACTCGACAGATCAGCAATATTCGGCTCTGTGGTTTTCGCGTCAGGATTCTCAGCCGGCGAACTCAACTGAGCAAGCGGATCCGGCTCCCCGATATCAAATGTTTTAAGTTCATCTCCGGTTCCCAGCCGACGACTAATCAGCCACGCCACGACAGACGCAATTACAAGTACAGCGGCGGCTGGAATCTTGTTCGCCAGACCCAGCCCAACTCCGAAAATCAGACACAGCACAGCAATGATCGCCATCACAATTTTGAAAAGACCAGGTCGGTGTGTCGACAAACCGTCAGCGGTCTTCGGTAAGACAGGCGATTCAGATATAGTCGCCAGTTTATCCGCCGCCGAATTCGGATAACTGTCAATGCCTACAACAATGACCGTACTGTTGTCCGATCCGCCTCGGCAGTTGGCAAGATTGACCAGCAACCGCGATGATTCTGAAGGCGGCAGCGATCCGGCAATCTGACCGATCTCCGCGTCGGTCACATGATTGGTCAGGCCATCAGAACACAGCAGGAAGTGATCACCGGCTTCGACGGAAAACGGACCCTCGACATCAATCTGCACCATCGGGTCCGGACCAAGACATCGAGTGATCACATTGCGAGGATGAAACAACTCGACGTTCTCAGCCGTTGCTCGGCCAAGCCGAATCATCTCCCATTGCAAACTATGGTCGAACGTCAACTGTTCAATTTGACCGCGTCGAATGCGATAAACTCGGCTGTCACCCACATGCCCAACGAAAGCGCCTCGTTCCGAAAGGCTCAGCACACTGCACGTGGTGCCCATCCCTTCGAATTCGCGATTCTCCCGGCCACGATCATTGATCGCTTTGTTGGCCGCCATGATCGCTTCTCGCAGGCGGCTCTCAACCGATGTCGCTTGGCGTTTGAAATATGCGTGCGGAAGGGTCTCAATCGTGATTCGGCTGGCGAGGTCACCCACCGCATGACCACCCATACCATCTGCTACGACAAACAAATGTCCGCAACGACTCCACTCCTCATGATCTGAGCACAGCCGAACGGCCAGCGAATCCTGATTCGCAGCACGGCGCATGCCGACATCGGTGCGCGACGCATACTGAACGACAGGAGTAGACGTCATGGAAGACTCACTCTGAAATCACTCGCAAGGAAATGAGAATCCCAAGAGGACTTGAAAACGCAGCCCGACCACAGGGCGCAAATGGAAACGCTGGGAGGAAGTGTACAACTGCCAGTTCACCTGCCTAGTCAACACAGGGAAATCACAGGCAGAACTCGGTTGTGGGAACACTCCACGGAAGTGATCTCTTCCCAGGTTCGATGCGTTTTAGCGCAAAACGCAAAGGCGGGCGGACATCAGTATCGCAGCCGCTGGTTGGCGAGGCCGGAGCCAATGCGGACCTGAGAAAGATCCGCCGACTACAGGTCGACCTGTCTCATGTCGACTTCTCTCCGCCGTGGTTCGGCGGTAGATCTCAGCACGCGAATGTGCACACCGTTAGTTGTCGGCAACGACGGATTCCGGAGTCGCAAAGTAGGCCGTACTGACAATCCGGTTGCGTTCCTGAATTTCATGGTCCGCCAGAACTGTGATCCGGACCATTTCAGCAGTGCTGTTCACGCCTAGTTTCCGAGCCGCATTGGCACGGTGCTTTTCAATTGTCTTGACACTAATCTGCAGCTCAAGAGCAATGCTCTTGTTGGCAAGTCCGTTGGATACAAATTGGACCACCTGAAGCTCTCGACGCGACAGGCGACGGATCTGCAGTCGAGCCGCATCGCGACGCAACATCCATGTTCGAAATGCAATTTCATCGGATGCTGGCGATGCGAATGCCCCTGTCGACATCGATGGAGAAATTGGCTGAATCATGAATCGTCGCTCCAACTGATATTCGAATGAGAAAGGACTGTTCGAAAGATTTCCACGATTAAGGGGAATGTCAGAGGCAGAAACGTCTTGTTGTGTCATCAACTCTGAATGTGACTTCGTCGCGTGGCTAGTGTTTATGTCGGGAGGTGACGGTGAGTTTTTCAGATTCACTTTATGAGAAAAAGTCGACTCACCGAATCACGGGCTGTTCCCCTGGGCAATTCCAGGTACTGTCTCCCAAACACGCGGACCATCTCTATGATCTGAGGGTCCCGGAACCGACTTGCGTGAAATCCCGCCAGATGAAACTACTTCCCTCAAGGGAGGCGCAATTGCTCCATCCATGCAGAACGTTTGCGGGGGCAAACCAGTAGCCTGCAACAGGTCCTGCCAGGGAGTTCATTTTGACGCTGTCGCCGAATGAACCGAAGTCCCAAGTGGCTTATTACAGCAATGATGCTTTGCGTTGGATGCTCAAAAACGCCGATTGGCGAGCACCGTCTGGCGAGCGGGGGACGTGAGTCCCCTGATGACCCCCGTATCCGAGTGCGGTGAATCAGGGGATTGACATCCCCGCTCGCCGAAGGCAACAACAGGCGGTGTTGTCGGCAGACAGACTGGCGACTACTCGCGAAGAAGCGCAAACCCGCGAATCAGGTAGATCAGCCCGCTCCAGACGGTGACTCCGACCGCGATCCACAGCAGAACGTCGCGGACTGCCGGAAGCCAGGGCCAGGGCAGTTCTTTCGACAGCGACAGCAGACTGGCCGTGATTGCAATGCACTGCAGAGCCATCTTCAGCTTGCCGGAAAGGCTAGCGGAGAAATCCTTGCCTTCCTTTTCAAGAATGCCTCTCAAACTGGAGACAAACATCTCACGACCAATGATCGTGATTACCATCCAGGCATTCACGCCCGAATCCAGATCGCCGTTCTTCTCCAGCAGGAACACAAACGTTCCGCAGACGATCACCTTGTCAACAAAGGGATCCATAATCCGGCCGAGAACCGTGACCTGCTTATAACGCCGGGCCAAATATCCATCCAGCGCATCAGTTGATGCAGCGAAGACGAAAAGGGCCGCCGAAGCGATCCACCAGCCTCCGACACCAATCAGCGCAAACAAAACCACCGAAAGCAGCAGTCGAGTCCCGGTGATGAAGTTCGGAACGTTCAACGACTCACGCCCGATCAATGCCGCCTTCCGCCGGGCCGGTGTCAACGATGTTGAGGTTTTCGTTTCCGTGGATGACATGCGAAAATTGGACTTTGCAAAGTGATCAGCGGCGGAGTTCGTTCAATTCAACGCTCGGCATCTCGGCCCCGGCAGAAGCACAACTGTGACCGAGTCAGCCTACTACTCCTCATACTCTCCATCGTCATCCACCATCGACACCATGCCCACGAGGTCATAGTCCTGGCGTTCCATGATTTCGACTGGCACCATGTCGCCAAGTTGAAGCTCCGCTCCGGTCACGATCACGTTGGAATCAATCTCAGGAGCATCCGCATAAGACCGACCGACGTAAACTCCATCGCCAATCTCTTCGTCGATGATGACATCCAGCTCGTAACCGATCATCTTGTCAGCATACTCAAACGCGATCTCCTGCTGCAACTCCATCAGCTCATCGCGACGAGCCTCCTTGACCTCTTCCGGCAGATGGCCCTCCAGTTTGACTGCTGGCGTTCCCGGTTCAAGCGAGTATGTAAACACTCCCATTCGTTCAAACCGAGTTTCCTTGACGAACTGCTTCAGCTCTTCGAACTGCTCGTCCGTCTCGCCGGGAAAACCGGTGATGAATGTTGTTCGCAGCACGACGTTCGGGATCCGCTCACGAATCTTGCCAACCAACTCCCGAGTCTGCTCGCTGTTGACTCGACGCTGCATACGTTTCAGCACAGATGAATTGATGTGCTGTAACGGCATGTCGAGGTACGGCAGGATGTTTCCTGAGTCCGCAATTACGCTGATCAGGTCGTCCGTGAAGTTGATCGGGTAGAGGTACATCAACCGAATCCAGTCGATGCCATCAACCTTCTGCAGCTCTTTCAGCAGCTCTGCCAGCCGCACCTGACCGTACAAATCCATACCGTAATAGGTCGTATCCTGAGCGACCAAAATTAACTCGCGAACGCCGTCCTGAACCAGCTCGCGAGTTTCTTCGATGACCATTTCAATCGGCTTCGTCACGTGCTTGCCTCGCATCGACGGGATCGAGCAAAAAGTACAAGTACGGTCGCAGCCTTCGGAGATTTTCAGATAGGCATAATGCGATGGAGTGATTCGCAGACGCGACAGATCGTTCATCGCTTTGATCGGAGCAGGACGGAACAACTCTCGCTGCTCACGAGCTCCGCCCACCAAACGATCGGCAACCTTTGTAATTTCATCACGACCGAAGACACCAACGACATGATCGATCTCGGGCATTTCCTTCAGCAGCCCTCCATCAGGCTCCAACCGCTGAGGCAGACATCCGGCGACAATAACACCCTTGGTCTTGCCAGCCTTCTTCAGGTCGAGCATCTCCTGAATCACCGAACGCGATTCAGCTCGCGAACTTTCAATAAACCCGCAGGTGTTCACAATGACAAAGTCAGCACCGTCAGGTTCAGACACTAGCGTGTAACCATCCAGCGACAGCGACCCAAGCATTTTTTCACTGTCCACCAAATTCTTGGGGCAGCCAAGGCTGACGAACGCATAGGTGCCCTTTGTCTGTCGTGGATCGAGCGGTTCCGTCGAACCCATCGGAAGGGAAGGAGCATTCAGGTCAATAATCGGAAGAGAAGCCATCGTCTATTTTCATTTCTGCGAGCGTCCAAAACGCCCTTGAGTTTCTTTCAATCTCAACGGGCAATCTTCGCCCCCAAAGTACAACATCATGCCGTGCTTCAACGTGATCCAAATCGTGGCAATACTACTCATTTGCTCCCGCGATCGAATGCCTGCGAAAACCCGAGCTTACGACGTTCGCTGCTCCGGACTCGGCACCTTCCTGCCATCACAGCGTTTTTGCAGCGTCACTTTGGCCGATAGTGTACCGCCAAAGTCGGATTCGGCTACGACTTGCCCCGGGAATGATCAGTTTTGGTACCGAGTAGCGCCAGCGGTTCATCAGAAAGCCGATGCAAAAAGGAGATTCCCTGAGCCGTACAGCCTTAGTTCTGCAGAGCCGCAGTGCGACAGGATCGCTGTCAACTCACTGACAACACTGAACCACCAAGCACTAGCCGCAGGTGTTTTCCTTTTGTTTTCTGACATTCAGCTGCAGCCAGCGTTTTGCGGCTCACTAGATCAACAGGCCGCAAGTGAGTGAGTGCTGCCTGGTGGTTTTGCATGACATTGTCCCGATTTTGTCCTCGCGATTCGCTAACTTGCAACCATCACAACTGTCAGGAATTCCCGGAAATTGCTGACAAATTCGAACGTTCTCCGAGACAAGATTCCACATTGC
>JANMEV010000479.1:0-32588 GCA_031377305.1 Planctomycetota bacterium
GATTCATTGGCGGGTAAGTTGGAAAGCCACTGCCTCCAGCATTATCTGGAGCCGCCAGAATTCCGGGATCCACTGAGAGGCTGGCAAGATCAATGATCGGCGAGAAGCCGAACGACACCTGATCATTAACCTGAAACGCTAATGTGGGAATAACCTGCATCAACTGGTACTGAGTGAAGACTGGTCCAACGCCCATGCCGTTTGGGAGCGGAGGTGTGAGTATTGGATTTGTCGTGCTGCCGGGATAATTCACGCCAAATCCGCCGACGCTGAGAATTCCAAGACCATAGCTGACAGGTGAATCCTCTGGAGTAAACACAACCCCAAATTCCGGCAGAGGAAAGACACCACTTTCACTATTTGTCGATCCCGAAACGTTAGCGGCTGGGAATCCCGGCGCGAGGCTATTGGCGGCCACACTGGACTGGAGGGTCGAGTGTGGAAACAGCAGCTCCAGGCCAAAGTCCGTTGAATTGGGCAACGCTGTGATTGTGGCTGGATTCCATTGAAACGCCCCCAGTGTATCCAGTGGCGCGGCAGTGGTCGCACCGCCCATCGAGCGACTGACCGGCCCAACACCATTCAGTGTCGTTCCAAACTGAGCGTTGGCTGATGATTGCAGGATGGAAACTGCCAGAAGGAAAATCGGAAGGCAGATTCGGCGCGTCATCTTCGTCACGTCCTTTGAGACAATGCAGACAGGATGAGTCCACGTTCAATGCAGACTGATGAAGACCTGCGGCACATGATCAAAACAGTGCGAGCGAGGCCTTACCAACTGCTCAATCGGCACACTCAACGGAGCTCTTCAAGCGAATTGATTCGTTCGCAACAGCGAAGGCGAACCCTACGGGCGATTTTCGGGCCGAACTCACGTGGTCCGCCGCACGTTCGAGTGTTTTCCTTGGAGCAGGATTCCCGAATCGAACGGCAGATCAGATTTGGCCAAAAAGGCTTGAAGAGCTTTTTCGAAAGACAGCCGGATCTCCTACGCCGACCGGGCGTTTGGGTTTACGAGCGACTCAAGTGTGATGCATGGGATCTCGCAGCGTTGTCGCTTATCGCTTGGCGACAGAGAACGAATACGTGCTCAGCACGGCATCGTTTTCATTCAGATAGTCGCCAGCTGTGATGGTCTCAACAAACCCATACCCCAGCGTTTCCAGCCATCCGACCGAATCATCGGTTCCGAAAACAAACGCTTCTCCAAGAGACTCCATCCCTTCAAGAAATCGCGTGATTGGAAGACTATTTGTGCGCCCCGTAACAACCGCAGTATTTACAAAGTCAGACCAAACACAGCTAAGTGGGTTTTGTAGAAGTTGTTGAAACGATTTGAAAATGCGTTGGTTCTCGGACTCCGAAAAGTACATTGAGCAGCCCTCGAACACGATCACCGTCGGCAGCGTGGCATCAAAACGCGGATGCGCGCCAATAAGACAGCCCAGATCATCGGTCTTAAAGTTCGCACTCAACATCACGCGACGATCGGCGAATTCCTCGGGAAGCAGTTTTGTAACTCGCTCACGCTCTGTAATCATCTCGGGAAGATCGACTTCGAAAAACGTCACACCCGGAAGATCAGAGGCAAGCTGCAGAGACCGCATGTCGAGTCCCGCCCCGGCCAATACAACCTGCTTCAAGTCGGGAACCTGTCGAATGAGTTCATCGATGTGCTGCGTTCGAGTCAGCACCATATCCTTGAGTTGTGGCAGGATGCTGTGAAGATGATTGGCAAGCAATTCGCCATGAGGCCCAGCCACCAAACCGGCGTGCGGACAATGAGTCTTCAGTTTTGGATGCGACGAAGTCTGGGCACGAAGCCCGGCGATCATGCGTGCAGACGCCTTTAGCTTATGGCTGAAAAGTGTTGATCTGGACGGATTCTCAGCCGTTGGCGTCAACTGAATAGTCGGCTGAGCGAAATACTTCATTTCCGCTTCAGCGGTGAGCTCACCATTGGAATAAAAGCGGACCTGAAGTGATGCCAGAACTCGACTGCCTCGGAAGTATCGCTTCTTAATATCTTCCGCCTGAGCCGGATCAATCTCACAGACGCCTGTGAGATGTCCAGTGCTTGGGCTTCTATATCGAACGTTCATGCCGGCAAGCCAAAGGGAAGCCGACACATCGTCTTTGCAGCGATGAATTCCAGCAAGCGGCACGCCTCTCAGAAGTGTTGCGAGGGCAAGTCCACCGGTATAGTCGGCCGAAAGTGAAACCAGAGCCGCCTGATGAGTACCATGCTGGTTTGTTGTCGCCCTATTAAGGGGCAGCACAGTCTCGCAGTATCCTTCTTCAACTTTGGTGACGGACCAGTCAGATTGTTCAAGGACTGGGATAGACGATCGTAACAATGAAGACATTAATTCCGGGTTAACACGATCCTGATAATCCTGATCCCATGTAACCTCTGTAATCGACAAAGTACTCTGAGTCATCGATGCTGCCTCATGCTGATTTGGACTGAAGGGATAGAACGGGTCGCAGCATAGTGTTGAGTAATATCAACACAAGAAGTCAGCACGATGGCATTTTCGATTTCGCTCGCAGAGATGGTATCTCCTACCAGTCAGGTGATGAGACGACTTTTACTTGCGAGTGAGCACGGTCTATAATCGGGTGGGGCGATTCTGTTGCAGATCCGTCGCAATGCCAGCCAGTTTTCGGTCTGGCGGTGGCTCGGAGAGTGTCGCAGTTGTGAAAGATCAAAAGCGTTTTGCGAGGTTTCGTTCGAGGGCTGAGCTATTTGCAGACTGCCTGCGCAACGACTTCAGAAGACCGTATTTCATAATTCAGCTTTTCGACGACCGCGTACAGTTCCAAAGCGATTAACTGCGCACCGGCAAAGTCGTTCGCTTTCGCGCAAGCGTGAAGTTCACAGCCAATCTCTGTCAGTCCCGGAAGTCCAACTGTGCCGCCAGTACCCTTCAGCCAATGAGCGAATTGAGCGAGTTTGTCCGCATCACATTTGTTGATCGTCTGCATCATTTCGGGAAGAGAATCAGTCACTTTTTGCACGAATCGCGACGCAAAATCTCGAAAGACGGGATCCGCGGGAAGGACGCTTGGTCCAGACGTCAATTTCGTGGATTTCTTCGCTCGTTCAACGGTCGTTAGAAGCTGGGCGTTGCTGTGAGCTCCTGTCACGGATGACTCTTCAGGTCTGGTCGCCGTGGTTTCGCTGAAAGCGACGTCCAGTTGCTCGCCAACGCCTTTCAGAAGTCCGGCGATGGAAATCGGTTTGGTGAGATAAGCCGAACAACCAGCCTGGTGACACTGCTTTCGGTCGTCTTCCGTTCCACTCGCTGTAATGGCGACGATCGGAATCCTGACACCGGCCGAGCGAAGGCACTGAGTCGCCGTGTATCCGTCCATGACAGGCATTTGCATGTCCATCAGAATCAAGTCAAAAGACTGAGTTGGAAGCATGTCAACGGCTTCCTGCCCGGTACAGACCATAACGCATTCGGCGTTTGCTCGGGTCAGCACCAGGCTAAAGAACTCCCGATTGGCTTCAATGTCGTCCGCAATCAGAATACGGTATCCGGAGAGATCCAGCGTTCGTTTTGCTTCAGCATCAGCGTCAACGAGTGTCGCTTCGGCCTCGCGGGCCGTCAGCAGTTTGACTCCGACCAAAGGCCCCGTCGCGATCGTTGCGGTGAATGTGCTGCCGTAACCGGGCTCGCTGGTCAGCGAAATATCGCCTCCCAATGCGCGGGCCAGTTTCTGACTGATTGGCAGCCCCAATCCGGTGCCACCAAAGCGTCGCGCGACAGTGTCGTCAGCCTGTTTGAAAGGTTCGAAGACGTTCTTCTGCGCCGCCGGAGCTATTCCCAAACCCGTATCCTGAACAGCGATTCGGAGGCGGTTTTCGTGGACATCGGTTTCAACAATCAGGCTGACGCTTCCTTGATCCGTGAACTTGATCGCGTTGCCGATCAGGTTGGTGAGAATTTGCCTGAGGCGAGTCGGATCGGTAAGCAGCTTCTCCGGGATGCAGTTAGCCACTCTAAGTGACAAGGTCAGGTTTTTGGCAATTGCTCGAGACTGAAGCGCCGACAGAGTGTCATAGAACAGAGCGTACGGAGCACATTCCATGGATTCGATCGTTAACTCACCGGCTTCGATTCGAGACAGGTCGAGCAGATCGTTTAGCAGACGATGCAAATGATTACCATTGCTGAGGACTCGCTGCAGGTAAGATCGTTGTTCTGGCACAAGCGCAGCGTCTCCATTCAAGACCAGTTCGGTAAAGCCAAGAACTGCGCCGATCGGCGTTCGAATTTCGTGGCTCATATGAGCCAGAAAGTCGCTCTTGGCACGACTCGCGCTTTCGGCTGCGTCACGTGCCGCAGCCAGTTGTGTCTGAGCTGTTCTCAGGTTGTTCGCCGTTTCCTGAAGCTCGGTAGATCGAGCTTCAACGACGGCTGTTCGATCTTCTACGATACGTTCCAGATTTGCGTTCAGATCCTGCAGACTGCGAAATCCGACCGCGTTTTCGAGAGCAGCGCCTGCAATCGTGGTGATGTATCGAGCGATCCTCAGTTCATTGGGTCCGAACAGGTCTCGTACTTCTGAGTTTCCGATCACCAGACATGCGGCAGCTTTGGCCCGCACAACAATTGGGCAAGCGAGCAGTGACCGAAACTCCGAACCTGTGGCGCTCAGAGCGACGGCGTCTTTTGCTTTCAACGACGAAAGTGCATGGCTTCGGATGGCTTCGCAACTGCTGAGCGGCTGTCCGGTGTCATCGACATCGACGATCTCACAATGATTGCTTCGCAGAAGCCGCCGAGCTGCGTCGGCGGCAGTCTGGATGATGACGACGGGATTAATCGCTGAAGCAATTTTTCTGCCCGATTCAAGTAGTGAGTCAAACCGATCCACCAATGACACGGAGGAAAACATCCGCTGCGGAAGTTGTTCGTTGTGAAAGGCCGAGTGGCGTCGCTCGGCCTGTTCCAGATCTTTTTCAGCATCTGCGTAGCCGGTTTCGAGCCGAATTTTCTGCAGCAACAGTTCACTCTGAATCTGCTCATATTCTGCTGACTGCCGTTGTGCAACTCGGACACTCTGCTTCAGCAGAAAGGTGGCTCGTCGATTTCGATTAAGAAACACCTGTGCCCAGGCAAGTTCACGCAGTGCGTGAGGAAGTTCGTTTTTGAAACGGAACGCCATCAAAAGTGCCGTTCGCGCGGCTTTACGATGCTGCTTGATAATCGCGCGACGCGGGCTGCGTGTGAGCGGTGACTTGTTTTCCAGGAATCCTCGAAGTGCGGTGGCTTTCCATGCGAACAGCGGCGACGTGTAGGTGTTGGAAATACCCGCACGCCGCGTGGCATCGATCCCTTTGTCCAGAATCCGAACAGCTTCTTCGAAGCGAGATTCAGAAATCAGATGAATGGCCTTTGCCAGCAGCACATGAGCCTGCCCCTGCACATCTGCGCGAGGTCGATCGAGCTCGCACTTTAGAATCCGGGGCGGAACGTCTCCGTTAGTTGCGCGAGCCCAGACTTCAATGATATTACCGCAAACCTGAAAGTCGCCTACGGCCAGACCGGACTCATAGGCTTCTCGGGAAAGCTGAGCCGCCTCCTTGAAACGCCCAAGCCGATAGAGCGAAGCAGCGACCTGATACTGAGCGATATGCTTTTCCCAGAAGTCACCGGCGCGCTCCAGAATTCGTACACTCCGGCGGCCCACATCCACACACTCTTCGAATTGTGCTGCCGAATACAAGGCAATGGCAAGACAGTGTAGAGATTGACCCTGACCCCAGATGTCATTCTGTTCGGTTCGAATTTGCAGAGATCGTCGACCGTATGCGATGCCACGACGACTGAGGGGTATAAGTGACATCGCCGGAGCATGCTCGGAGTACGCCTGTGCCAGCTCGGCGGTCGGCTTGTAACGCTCGGCCAGATTCATTCCTCGCAAATGAGCATGCAACACGTCCGGCTTGCTGCGAACAAACCAATACGCGTAAGCCAGTCGACTATGAAGCCTCCAAATGAGTCTGTCATCAGCCGACGGTTCGGACAGCGTTCGCGCCAGGAATCGTGCGGGAAAAAATGAGTGCAGAAACTGAACAATGATTTCCCGGACTGCAAACAGCGGCGACATCCACGAGGACGGCATCTTGCCTCCAAGACTCAGCAAAGCAGATTCCCACAATTCAATTGCTCGATCTTTTCTGTCTTCCTTAAACGCCAGTTCGCCCAATTTCAGCGTCACTTGAGCACGGAGCATTGCTGAGTCGGCGCAATTGATGGCTCGTTCAAACAGCGGCTCAGCCTCTTTGTAACGACCGCACAGCATCAGGACGTCACCAAGTCCGTACAGCACCCCAAAATCAGGTTCTTCGCACAAGGCAAAGTAACTGCGAAGCGCGATGCGATATTGTTGTTCGGCGGACTCGAGAGCATGGCTCATTCTGGCCTGCTCGGCCGCCTTGATTGCATATTCCCGAGCCAGGTCGGGACGGCCTGAGGCGTCGTGATGGTATGCGATGTCGAACACTCGGTCTGGTTCATGCTGACTGAGGTAATCAGCCGCTTTGCAGTGAACTCTGGTGCGACGCAACGGGGCAAGGGTCTGCAACACGGCATCGCGAATCTGATCGTGCATGAACGAACAGATACTGCTGGAGGCTCGCTCCCAGACGAGGCAGTTTCTGCGAGGTTCGATCAGCACATCAAGGACGCGATCTCGAGGAATGTCCGCGAGATCAGCGGCCATTTCGATCGAAAACTCTTTTCCCAGAACAGCTCCAACAGCAAGCAATTCCTGTGATTCCTCAGACAGTCGGAACAGTCGCTGCTTTAGAACTACTGCCGCTTCGCCCGACATCTGCAGGTTCTTCAGTTGCCCTGCATCGACCAGCCAGCCCGAGTCCGAAGGCGACAGAACACCACCTTCCACCAGACCGCGAAGCACGGCAGAAGCAACAAAAGGATTCCCCGTCGACATCTCCCAAACGGTGTCCAGTATCTCGGCAGGCAGCCCCCCCGCCATTGAGCCCAGGAGTTGATCAATATCGGTTCTGCACAGAGGATCAAGACTGATGTTGATAGCAGACTTCAACGTGTCTCGAATTCGCTCGGCCGTTGTATCGCATGGACGCGTACCGACAATCAGCAGTGTTTGTCTGGCCGAAATCAGATGCCAGCATTCGAGCATCGTCAATGTCAGATCGTCGGCCCAGTGCATATCGTCAAGCAGAATCAGCACAGGCTTTCCGCAAGAACCAATGGAACCAAAAAAGGTCGCGAGGGCGATGGCAATGCGGCGATCTGAAAGATCATCAGAACGCTCTGATGGAACGTTCAATTCGAGGAGAGTGACCAGTTCCGGCACAACAGTTTTGAGCTCGCGTGCAAATTCGCGTAACTCAGACTTAAGAAGATGCTGCAGACCGACATCCTGACGAACGATGTTAATGCACTGAGACAATGTTTGCCGCAATGATGAAAGTGGAGCCAGCCCAGCCTGATTTTGTCCCTGAGCACGAAGTACTGTGAAGCCTTGAGCAACGGCGGTTCTTGATGTTTCCAGCAACAGTCTCGACTTCCCAAGTCCAGACGCTGCCGTAATGAGCACGGCGCGACTGGTTCCGCTGGCGACGGCTTCCAGCTCGGACTCCAGAACCGCCATGTCTTCAGTGCGACCGACAAACGCGGGTTCAATCAGGCTCTCTCTGCGATCCATGGTGCCAAGGACCAGTCCATGCGGCGTGTCGGCATCAAGGCTGGCCTCAATCTGGCGCAGGTCAAACGAAACACCTGCAGCCGATTGATAGCGATCTCGCGGATGCTTTTTCAGCAGCCGAAGAACGACATCGCTCAGATGCCGTGGAATCAGCGGGTTAACAGAACTCGGATCCGGAACAGGCGACGTCATATGATGAAAAACGAGGTCCCCGACCGTGCCTGCTTCAAACGGAACTCTTCCAGTCAGACATTCGAACAGCACGACTCCCAGAGAGTACAAGTCGGCCGATGATCGAACGTCTTCCTCAAGTGCCCCCAGCGCTTCTGGTGATGTGTAAGTCGCCACTTCATTGGCAATGGCATCGCTCTGCAGTCCCTGAAGCATCATCAGCGGTCCGTAGCCGCCAATGAACGCGCGCATGGACGACTCAGACTGATCGACAAAGATCTCGGCTGGACGCAGACAACGACGAACCAGTCCGTGATGGTGCAAATTCGTCAGGGCATTCAGAATGTCCACTGCGATGCTGAGCACAGTCGGAATCGAGAGAGGCCCGATACGGATCAGCTCGGCCAGCGTCTGGCCTTCCGTGCAGGGACAAATAATTCGACCTGAATCGGCGGTGAATTCAAAGTCCAAAGGTACCGTCATGCGATCGAGAGAAAGCAACGCCAGCCGCGCGGTTTCATACTGCAGTCGCATTCTGACAGCCGCTGGCGTGTCCGAACGAAACGCGATCTCGTGAACAACAATCCTGTGCCCCGCGCCGTTGATCGCGATCGAGGAGCGGCATGCATCGTCCTCAGCCAGAACATTTTGAACGTCGTATTGTGACCAGAACTTTTGACTATGCTTCTGCAAGGAAAGACCTTTCGTTCACCTGCGACAGGTGGCAAACTCAATCGGTGCTAAGTTCAATCGCTGGAGATCGTTTCGGAATCTCGCTCTTCTGCGCAGGAGTGCCCGTGCAGCAGCAGCAAACGGGCTTGAAACCACCTCTAATCGGTGTCTGCAGAACTGATCTGAATCTGAATAATGTCGTCACGGCTAGCGAAGAACGCATCCAGAATTCTGGGGTCAAAGTGCGTCCCGCGGCCTTCCTCCATGATGTCGAAACACTTTTGCAGTGGAAACGCGGGTTTGTACGGTCGCTTACTGCTGAGCGCGTCGAAGACATCGGCAACGGCAGTGACCCGACCTTCGATTGGAATGTCTTCTCCGGCGAGACCCAATGGATACCCAGTGCCATTCCATCGTTCGTGATGCGTGAGAGCGATGCGACGCGCTGTTTCCAGAATTGGTGAGGCGCCAGCATCCATGATTCGAGCACCAATCTCAGTATGGTGTCGAAGCAGCAGCGATTCACTGGCTGAAACCGGCTGAGCGATTTTTTTGCCAAACCCGCAGTGCTTCTGCATGAGTTCGTACTCGTCGTCAGTCAGCTTTCCGGGTTTGAGCAGAATCGAATCCGCGATGCCTATCTTCCCAACATCGTGAAGTTGTGCGGCTGGTTCCAGAATGTCCAGTTCACGCTGCGAGAATCCCAATTGCCTCGCAATAACTCGAGCATAGCGTCCCACGCGCAGCACATGTTGGCCCGTGTCGTCATCCCGAAATTCCGCCGCGCGAGCCAGACAATGAATGACATCCAGGCGTGAGGCTTCCAGTTCGGCCGTTCGTCGCCGCACCGCTTCTTCAAGTTCTTCCGAATGCCGGTGAAGGCGATCCTGATAGGCCTTCATGCGGAGGACATTTCCAAGTCGAGCCATGAGTTCTTCGCCATGGACGGGCTTTGGAAGCAGATCAGTTGCTCCCGCCCGCAGCGCGACAAGCTTGGTTTCCGGGTCTGTGTTTCCTGTCAGAATTATGACAGGCGTGCGGCACAACTCAGCATCGGATCGAATGGCAGCAAGGATATCCAGTCCATTGATATCGGGCATATGAATATCAAGAAGTACCAGATCCGGGCGATGCAGACCTATGATTGGCATGGCCTGGCCGGCATGGTCCGTGGAGATCAGATTTCGATAGCCACCGAGCTCCAGATAACGGCGAACCACTTCAATGTTCAGCGATTCATCGTCGACGATCAGAATCCTGGACTGGTAGATATCTCGTTCATCTTTGAAGGAAACGGACGAGTGCGTCGATGTTGCGAAATCAACCGCAGCGTTTCTTCGTTCGGTCATCAGCATAACGTCACTCTTTGGTTTTCGGGTTCCCGTCCACGCGTATGACCAGGGAAGCCACCACGGGGGGAGATTTGAACTGGATTTGTCGAAATGCAAGCGTTCCTGTTGAAAAAACAATACATCTGAGAATGAATGGGGCATCGTTTTGTTGGCATTTTCACACGTCAGGTGCTCGATGACGCAGGTAAAGCAGATCGTGCCGATAGCAACGTCGATTTGAAGTTCTCTCGACCTGTCAGCGGTAGGTGTCCAATCCAGGCAATTGCGAGCATGGTGGGTACTAATCCGTCAGCAGATCAGGTGGCGGTGCTGCGCCGGGACCACATTCAGGCAGAGGGTCGAGTGGCCGAACGTACTCTGGACCGTTGTATCACACTTCACGATCCAGGATCTCAACCGGCACATTCGTTACAACCAATTGCAGCAACAGCACTGGACGCACTATCCGGAGTAACAGAATTGAGTCGAAAATCAAAAAACACCGAATGAATAACTCAATAACAAAGGCTGCATCACGGACTGATGCGGCAGTTTCCGCTGACCGGACAACCGGAGGCTGAACGTGATTCCCGGAAACAGGGTCATGGTAAACCGGTCTCAGTCGGATCGTCATGGAAGGCGAACCTCGCATGGTCACGTCATTCAGTCAGTTCATTGGACGGCTGCTACCTGCCGTCATTATTTGCTTTGCAGTGCTTCCTGAACTGAACGCTCAGGAAACTGCGGTTCGCAGCCGAGTCGCCGACGTATTCGATTTGGATCAGACATGGCTTATGGCGGGATCATCTCCCGAAGCTGCCGAAGATCCCCTCACCGATCCTCTCGTCATTGGCGAATCAACTCCTCTGCCAGACGAAGACGCCGAGGGTGTCGAAGAGTCCTATGATACTCCGGCAGATGAATCCCTTGAGGCTCAGCTGAGTCGGCTTCAGAAACGGATCGATCAGCTTGAATCTGCAGATATGAAGCGGTCCGAGTCTGAAAAGAAAAAAAAGGAAGAAGACGCGAAAAAGAAGGAGGACGAGACGAAGAAGCTTGTAGGCTGGCAGGACATGTCGACTGACAAATGGACAGTCAAGCTTGGCGGACACATCCAGATGGAATACATCAACTGGGCAAACGCTGATCCCGCAATCAATGGAAACCCCGGCACTCAGGACTACTTCGAGTTTCGTCGATTGCGGTTGGTTGCAGATGGTACCGGCTACGGTCAGTGCGACTTTCGACTGCAGATGACACTTGAGCCAGAAACAGTGGGTTCCAGTCCGGCCGGGACAGTCACTTCGCCGGATGTGAAAGACGCCTACTTCTCAATGAATGAGATTCCCGGCCTGGGGCGGGTTCGCATCGGAAATTTCTTTGTGCCGTTCGGTCTTGAGCAGGTGACGAACGATACGAACAACATCTTCATGGAACGTTCAATTCCCACACAGGGCATCTTCACCGCCGACCGTGAAGTGGGTATCGCCCTCTACAATTGCAGCGATGACCAGAGCGTGACCTGGGCGACGGGGGTCTTTTTTGACAGCATCAGTGAATCGCTGAAAGAACGGATTGACGACAATCAGGGCAGTCGAGTGAGCGGACGTTTGACGTGGACTCCTTTCTATGATGAGCCATCCAACGGTCGTTATCTGATCCACACCGGCATTGGTGTTCTCCACACACAGGATCAGGACCACAAAGTTCGCTTTCAGGCCAGGCCACAGATTCATGAGGGGCCTCGTTTGATTGACAGCGGATCATTGAACGCAAATTCTTATACGACAGGCAATCTTGAATTTGCAGCCGTCATGGGACCCGTCACTTTGCAGACCGAAGCGTATGCATCGAACGTAAACATGGCCAGTGGTGGTCAGTCGGTGTCGGGTGCGTATGCACACCTGAGCTACTTCCTAACGGGCGAAAACCGAATCTATGACAGGTTTGGACAGCACGGAGCTCAATTTGGCCGTAACGTTCCATATTCAAACTTTTTCGCGGTTGCCGGTGCGTTGAGTCCAGGAGCATGGGAACTCAAGACTCGTTACTCCAACCTGAATCTGGAGAATGTCAACAGGGGACAGTACAACGACATTACCACCGGATTCAACTGGTACTGGAGCGATCGAACTCGCGTCATGTTCGACTGGATTCACCCGGTAACAACCGCGGACACGACATTCGGTGCCACTCAATCGGATTTGCTGGCAATGCGGTTCGACGTCAACTGGTAGTCGTTCGCTGCATTGATTGTCGCAAAAAACGATTCGATCCATTCTGTCGATGAAATACGGAGATCGTTATGCAACCTCAAGACCGCCGTACCGCCCTGCGTTCACTACTTACAGCACTGACCTTGGCTGGTCTTCATTCCACTGCAATTGCCGGCGCTGGCTGTTGTTCACACTGCCGTTGCCAGACCCGCTGTCGCAAGGTTTGCCGGCTTGTCCAGGAGGAAAAGAAAATCACAACATCCTGCTGGGGAATGGAGTGCGAAGTCTTCTGCGTGCCGGGTCCAAGCACCCCGGACTGCAAGCACTCTGAAATGCTTCAGCCCAAAACCCAGGACGACAAAAAGATCTGTGCTCAGCCCAGGCGATTGACCTGGACATCATGGATTCCCGGCTGCAGCGGCAACGTTTTGACAAAACGAAAACTGATGAAGAAAACGATCACTACAAAAGTTCCATCGTTCAAGTGGGTCGTCGAAGACCTGTGCCCACAGTGCACTGCCAAATGCGAAACCGTCACTGTGCCTGAAGCAACGGAGATTCCGCCGGCGCCAAAGGTCGAAGGCGCTCTGGTGCTGGCAGCCCAAAAGGTGTCAGACGATGAGCTCGCCGCGAAGTAGACGGGGCTGAGTTCCGCGTGTCATTGGCCGGATTCCTCAAAGGCCTCCAGCCGATCGATGAAATCGTCAGCGAGTCCCGCCTGTCGTCGCGCGTCGCGTTGAAACAAGTCACCGCGAGCTTTTGACGGTCGAATCGGCCAATGCAATGCGCCGGTCCAGGCGTCCCAGTCGGACTGATCTTCCGGTTTGAAGCGTCGCAGCCAGTTCAGACCAAACTCGACGTGGCGAATTTCGTCCTTATGGATGGCTCGCATAATCGCCGCGCTGCGACGATCTCCGGCATCGACGAAGTAGCGTTCGAATTCCACCGTATGATCCAAATTGGCCCCTTCGAAAACGAGCGGAAGTCCAGCAACATATTCCAGCGTCGTTTGATACTCCATGGCCTTGTTCCAGATCCATGAGTTCACTGGCAGGTCGCCAAACGTGAGCCCAAGCTCCTCACATCGCTGAGCATGCATTCGAGTATGCCGCTGCTCGTCGAACATAATGGTCGCCATTCCCATTCGAAACTCTTTGGGAGCGTCAGGAAATGCCAGCAGCACCATGGCCATCACTTCCAGTGCCTGCAATTCGTGGTTGGCCATCACATGATGCGCGATGGCTCGTTTGGGGAGATCTTTCAACATCCCGGCCTTTGGCATCGCTGGCGCTGTTCGGCGAACTGCGAACTGAAGATTGCTCGGTCTCACAGGCCGTTCAACGCGCACTGACTCCCCAGGCTCATTATCGGTGAGCAGTTCAAAGAGGCGGCCAATTTTCAGATTAAGCTGATCCGAAAAGAGGACTCGTTCGGCGAATGTTCGAAGTTCCATCCCCGGATCTTAAAGAATTTCCAGGTCCTGCACATTCAAGCGACCGTCATGCAGCGCAGAAGCAATCAGCAGTCCATCGAGTCCCGCGTTTGCAGCACCGCGGATGCAGGCCGAGGAATGGACGCCTCCACCGGAAATCAATTTCAGATCGGGCCATCGTTGCTTGATCTCCTGACATAGCGCCAGAGTTGGGATTCCGGTCCCTTTGCCCACAGCCGCCAGATCGAGCACAATAATCTGGCGAACTCCGTGTTCCGCAACCCGGTCGATCAAATCCAGCTGAGATCGATTCGCCCATTTCGGATCCGCCGCTATCAGGTAACCATGTTTCAAGTCGATGCCAAACACCACATTCTCGGCACCACATCGCTGAAGGTAACCGGGCAACTGATCAATGTCGGCCAGTGTTTCGGATGCCACAATGACGTTAGAAACGCCGAGTTCCAAAAAGTCGTCCGCAGCTTCGGGAGATGAAATACCCGCATCGACCAGCATCCGTACGCCAGACCGAACCATCTCTGCAAACGTGCACCGATTGGTCTGGCCTCGTTCAATGCCGTCCAGATCGGCGACATAGCAAACACCGCAGCCGTACTCGCGCTGCAATGCCCTCAAGACCTCCGCCGGTTCGAAACTTTCCGTTAGCCGTGTTTTCAGCGGCTGATACTGTCCTCGATCCCCCGCGATTGCTCGCACCGCGATTCCGTTACGAATGTCAATGACGGGGATGATCTGCATCTGGGAGGGTGACGCTTTCAACGGGATGCAGTACACTCAAGAATCGCACTACGAATCCTTTGAGTAATCGCGGTATTTGTAGATCATCGCAAACCCGGCAAACAGCAATGTCGCAACAGCCATCAACCCGGCAAAGACCCAGAAGAAGTCCTGAAGTGAAAGTTTCTCAAATGTACTGAGGAACGCGACGAGAATGTTTCCAAAGGATACCGACAGTAACCAAAGTCCCATGACCGTGGACTTCATTGCCTTTGGAGCCTGCGTATAAGCAAACTCCAGTCCTGTAATCGAAACCATGACTTCCGCCTGTGTCATGATCAGGTACTGAACGACCTGCCAAAGCACGGGAACTTTACCGTCGCCACCGTTGTCGATCAGCATCTGGAGAACAGCGGCAGCCACGAATGCAAGGCTGGCTGTGCCCATGCCGATCGTCATCTTGCGAAGTGGTGTCAGTTTGAAACCAAGAGCTTCAATACGTCGATAAAAGAAAAAGTTGTTCAACGGAATCAACATCATCACCATCAGGGCATTCATCGAAGAAATCTGGCTTGGATCCAGTTCGACTCCCCATACCATCAGGTCCATCTTCTGAGCCTGACGAACCCAGCTTGTCGCATGCTGATCAAAGAGGGCCCAAAAAACGCTGACGAGGAAGAACACACTGATGATTCGAATAACGGCCAAAGGGCCTTCGGCAACCTCGGGGCCAAACTTCCTTGCGGCAGATGCGAAGAAAAAATTCTGACTGATCGAGTGCGTCGATGAGCCTGCCTGGGCTCGTGCTTCGCTATTCTTCCCGGAAAACAACGCAATAACGGAATGCAGCATCACGGCCAGAAACCCAGGATCTTCCTTCAGCGTCTGTCGGTGGTTGAACACCAGGAACCCGCCAACGACGCAGCCAATTGCAGTGACGACGGACCAAACAATCCCAAGGTGCTCGGCGAAGAACAAAGGCACTGCGATGCAACCAAGAAACAAAAGCATAGAACTAGCAGTATCGAGTAATCCAAGTTTCCCGCCGGGATTCGGAGGCACATGTACAAAGTTCCGGCGTCCCATCCAAAACAGGATCGTCGCAATGAACATCAACACGCCGGGAAGTCCGAACGCGACGCTTGGGCCGTACTTGCGATTCAGCAGCGGAATGATGAGGGTTGAGAAGAACGATCCAAAGTTGATGCTGAAGTAGAACCACTGGAAGACTTTCTCAACCAGATGATTGTTGCCCTTGCCGAACTGATCGCCCACATTCGCTGAGACACACGGCTTGATCCCGCCAGACCCAATCGCGATTAATCCCAGGCCGATTGACATTCCGGCAATCGAATTTTCGCCAACGGCAAGAACCGCATGGCCAGCGCAGTAGACCAGCGACAGTGTCATAATCGTCATGTACTTGCCGAGCAGACGGTCGGCAATGATTGCGCCAATCATCGGTGTGGCGTACACCGCGGCCATGAACAGGTGACCCATATGCTGAGCGTTGTCGCCCGCGATTTTGTCAGTCAGTCCTGATGCTGCAAAGAGCATCGTGAGATGGACCTGCAAAATCGCCTTCATACCATAGAAACTGAATCGCTCGCACGCCTCGTTTCCAATGATAAAAGGAACGCCTTTTGGCCAGCCTGTTTCATTCGGGTCTGGCGCAGAACGGAATCCGTGGTTAAGCTGTTTCTCGGAATTTGGCTGGACGACTTCATAAGGAGTCCCGGACATGATGTTTTTGATACTCCAAGGAGAAGCTTGCGCGCACTAAATGAATGCTAAAAAAAAGGGTGGGTGGACGTTCCGAAGCTTAATCCCTTCCTGATCGGCGCGACAACCGAAGCGTGCTTCAAAACCGGAAACTTGGGTCCAAGTGCCCCTCCATGGTCCACACTTCGCTCTGAAGAAGAACCGTCGTGCGACTTGTGTAGGCGCACTTCGAAGTGATGTCTTCGTCAGTTCAAATGGAACCAGCGAGTTTTCGAGATCGTGTGCGTTGAACTGGCTGACGGACCGCCATATCTTGCCGAATTCGATCGGCATTAGCCGGCTCACCTGAGCGGGGGGCTGCGTTTACGGTTTTTCTACATGGCAATCGGGCTGTTGAACAATGTTTCGCATCGCATTTCTGACCATGGACAGCCTGAATGGCTTTGTGGCTTACGATGGTCTGGTTCGCGAGATTCTGCAGCAAAGAGGGATCGTGGTCGAAGAAGTCTCCTGGCGAGCAGTGAACATGGACTGGAGCCAGTTCGACCTGGTGGTAATTCGCTCACCGTGGGACTATCAGCAGCATTGCAATGATTTTCTTGAAGTGCTGGCGGAAATTGACAAGCGTCGCTGCTGCCTGCAGAACTCTCTTGAGATCGTGCGTTGGAACATTCAAAAGACCTACCTGAAACAATTCGAACAGGCCGGTGTGGCCATCGTGCCCACTCAGTGGCTGCAGAGTCCTTCCGCGTCGAGCATCGCGGCCGTCTTTGAATCGCTCGGTTGCGAACAAATCGTCATCAAACCCGTGGTAGGTGCAAATGCCGACAATGCATTTTGGCTGCACCGGAATGGTCCAGTTGAATTGGTGAATTCAGCGGTGCAGATTTTTCAAAACCAGATTGCACTAGCTCAGCCGTTTGTGCACAGTGTGACGAGCTACGGTGAGGTCTCACTTATTTTCTTCGACGGCGAATACAGTCACAGTGTCTTGAAGACTCCGAAATCGGGCGACTTTCGAGTACAGGAAGAACACGGCGGGCACATTCAGTCGTTCCAGCCCGGACAGGATCTGATTGAGTTCGCTAGCCGAAGCCTGAGTGTTGTTCCCGGTGAGACGCTTTATGCTCGGGCAGACGTCGTATTCCTTGAGGCTGGCCAGCCCGCAATCATGGAACTGGAACTGATCGAGCCGTCATTGTACCTGTCCTTCGACTTAAACGCCCCGCAAACATTTGCCGATGCCATCGAGCGGCGGCTTCGGACACATGCATGACGACTGCCTGGTCACCAGCCAGTTCGGGATGTAGCTGTCCTTCTGCACAGCGTGAAGTGAGAGCAGGATGGCGATCTGCGTCGTGACTGTGCGGGACTATTCCGATGTCGTCCAGCCTATGCGACGACGCAAACGCCTCTTGCTCACGAGTCGAATTCTACCTTGACGGAGGAGTCATGGTAGACAGACTTCGGAGGAATTCCGGTGCAAGGCGACTACCCAAGGAGGTTGAACTCCCAGGACTCGATTTTTTCATGACCGGCTGTACGATTGCATCGAGCGATGCCATAACACGTTGCCTGCGAATTGATTTGTCCTTGCTTTTCGGAACGTACAGGATTTTGCGATGCGAAAATCAGCGTCTTTGTTTTTTGTCTTGATGGTCTGCGTGAATTCTCTTGTTGATGCCGGTAACTGGGGCCACTGGCGTGGGCCAACTGGCAACGGGACGGCACCGGAGGCAACTCCGCCGACCGAATGGAGTAGTACAAAGAACGTGAAGTGGAAAGTCGAACTGCCCGGCCGAGGATCTTCTTCCCCGGTGATTTGGGGAGATCAGGTTTTTGTCACAACCGCAGTTCCTGTCGATGGCAAGGATGGCGGAAGTCTGCCGACGCTGGAATTCAAAGTGCTGTGCTATGATCGTAACGATGGCAAGTTGATTTGGGAAACGACAGCCACCGTAGCCAAGCCTCATCAGGAGACTCATTCGACAAACGGTTTCGCATCAGCGTCCCCCTGCACCGATGGTCAGCATCTTTACGCTCACTTCGGCTCACGCGGATTGTTTTGTTACACGATGGGCGGTGACCTCGTCTGGAAGCGTGAAGATTTTGGCCCGATGGATACTCGCAACAGTTTCGGCGAAGGAAGTTCACCAACTTTGGAAGGCGACAAAATTCTGGTCCCATGGGATCACGAAGGTCCCTCGGCTCTTTATGCGATCAACAAGCTCACGGGCAAAACAATCTGGAAAACCGATCGCGACGAACCCACCTGCTGGGCGACTCCGCTTGTGGTGAACAGCAGCAGCGGCAAGCAGGTTGTGATGAACGGTGAAACCTGTGCGAGAAGTTATGATCTGGAAACCGGCAAGGAGCTGTGGCGCTGTGGTGGTCAGACTCAGCGTCCGTGTGCTTCACCTGTCGCAGACAAGAACCTTGTTTTCGTTGGTAGTGGACACAAAGGCTCGTTTCTTGGTGCATTCCGTCTGGATGGTAAAGGCGACATCGCAGGGACCAAAAGCGTTGCATGGTCGATCGATCATGACACGCCGGATATTGGATCTCCATTGTTGTCATCGGGTCGACTTTACTTCCACAAGGGTAAGTCGGGACAGTTGTCCTGCGTTGATGCTGCAACCGGGAAGCCTCACTACATTGCCAGCCGCATTCCGAAACTGGATAGCATCTATGCATCGCCAGTGGCGGCTGGCGGCCATGTCTATCTCACAGCTCGCTCTGGAACCACTGTGGTGATTGACGACGCCGATACACTGAAGATTGTGGCCACGAACGACGTGGATGAAACCGTCGACGCGACGCCAGCTCCCGTGGACAATCAGTTATTCATTCGCGGCGAGAAGCATCTGTTCTGCATCGCGGCCGAGAAATAACCCCTCGATGTATTGCCGCGCGATGGCCGTCAAAACGTGCGAGACTCGGATCCGAATTGCATCGTTGAAGTGGTGTTGAAGTGGGAAGCGGTCAGAGTTAGGAGCCTTTCTCGAACGCTGAGCCCCAGATAGGTCCTCATCCGACCTGTCGGCCACTTTCTCCCGCGGTGCGGGGGAGAAGGGACTTAATAGCGCACCTTCAGATCCTGCGGCACGGGAATGAGCGGCTGAGGGAGCTTTGACCGAAACGCACGGTTTGGCTACGCCTGAGTGGAGACCGACTTGACGTGTCGGGCTCGGAATTCTGCCGCCCATTTGGCGAATCGATCTTCTTCGATCGCCAGGCGGATGGCTCGCATCAGGTCCTGATAGAAATGCAGGTTGTGCAAAGTCGCCAGCGTTCCGTACAACGGTTCGTCGGCGAATAGCAGATGCCGCAGGTAGGCTCGACTGAAACCGCCTGAACATGTTGGACATTCACAGGCGGTGTCGATCGGATAGCGATCTTTGCGGAAGGATTTGTCCTGCAGTCGCATCTTGCCGTCCCAGGTAAACACGGTTCCCTCGCGAGCGTACCGAGTCGGAATGATGCAGTCGAAGATATCCATCCCGCATTCGACAGCGGCCACGATATCTTCCGGAAGACCCACGCCCATCAGATAGCGAACCTGATCGGCCGGCATCAGCGGAGCCGTGTGTCGCACGATCCTGACCATTGCTTCATGGCCTTCACCAACGGACACTCCGCCGATTGCATAGCCGGGAAGGTTGAGCGACGTTACCTGCTTGACAGCTTTCGCTCGCAGATCCAGTTCCATTCCGCCCTGAATGATTCCAAACAGATGCTGATGCTCCTGAATCGGAGCAGCCGCGCATCGCTTGAGCCATCGAAAGGTGCGATCCAGTGATTCGGACATGTACTTCGGAGGCATTCGATGGTCGACGCATTCGTCGAAGGCCATCACAATGTCGGCTCCCAGGCGTCGCTGAATGTCCATCGCGCTTTCAGGAGACAGCGTCACCGGCGTGCCTTCGGATTCCTTCTTGCCGGATCGAAACTGAAAACTGACGCCCTCTTCGGTGATTTTGCGATCGGGCAGACTAAAGACTTGAAAACCACCTGAGTCCGTCAGGATGGTTTGATTCCAGCGCATCATGGAATGCAGTCCGCCGAGTCGCTCAACGATTTGAGTGCGGTCCAGAATTCCCAGATGGTACGTATTTGCCAAAACGACCTGAGCACCAGTGGCGGCGACCTGATCGGGCAGAACACATTTCACGGTGGCCTGAGTTCCCACAGGCATAAACGAAGGCGTTTCCACAACTCCATGAGCCGTTACAAAACGGCCTCGACGCGCGCGGTTGCTCTTTGCGAGCAGTTGGTAGTGAAGGCCTCCACCGGGTGTCCAGGTGGGAATAGAATTGGTCATGGGAGAAACACGAGATCTTTTGAAAGGAACAACGGCAGCGCAACGCCACGTGACGAACGACGGGCCGCGTAGAGTACCGTTGGATGACACATCAGCGAAGCAGAATCGCTGAGTGACTGCCCGAATTGTTGCTCTAACAGGCTGTTGATTTAGTCCTAACCCGAAACGTCAGCGAGGGATTGTTGTTAAAAAACGCGGCAAATCTTATCCCTCACTGACGTTTCGGGTTGTGAGAACCCATGAAATCACCCCCACCCTAAGGCTGGGTCGGCGCGAATTTTGCGATTTCAACCGCATCCGCCGCGTTCCACACTCGAACGATGCCGTCTTCGCCACCAGCAACCACGATTGTGCCATCAGCGTTGGTCGCAGCTCGATAGACGTAGTCGGTGTTGCCTTTAAACTCGCGAGCCGGGTTGCCGTTGCTGGCTGTGTGGAAGAAGACTCGTTTGTCACCGCTGCTGCTGACAATCAGGTCCTGCATTCCGACAAATTGAATCGACGTGACCTGCCGAGTGTAGGTGGCGATCGTGCGTGCCTGTTCGCCCGTTTCGGCGTTCCAGATCTTCATCGCGTTGTCCGCGCCGGCGCTGGCGAGCGTGGTGCGGTCGCCTTTCCATGAGACATCCATCACATGGTGTGTGTGTCCTTCGAATGATCGAACAAACTGCCTTGTAGCGATGTCAAACACTTTAACGAACTTGTCAGCCGCCGCTGAGGCCAGAAGTTTGCTATCGGGGGAAAACTCGATTCCATAGACGGTGTCGCTGTGAGCATCCACAAACTGATGGGCCAAACTTCCGTCAGCGACATTCCAAAGCGTCAACTGTCCAGAGCGCGATGCTTCTCCGCCGCCGGCCGCCAACAGACTTCCGTCTGGCGAAAATGCGAGTGAGAGCACTCGATCAACAAACACGGATTCTCCGCCACTTTCTGAGCCACCCAGCGATGATGCCAACTGCCACTTTGGAAATGCTGAGCGTGTGACCAACCGGCCGTCGACGGTTTGCAGCAGAGCAAGATCGCCAGCAGTTTTCATGGTGGCGACGCCGGCTCCGACTTTGGTGCCGGGTAACACATCGATCGCAGCGCCGTCGGTGGCGTACCAGACTCGCAGCGTTCCCGTAGCATCAGCCGTAACCACATAGCGTCCGTTGGATACGAGTCCTCCCATGGTGACTGTGACCGCTTGAGCCGCTGCGGGCTTGCGTTCTTCGACGACAGCATTTGAGACTGTCGCTTCAACAACGGCGGCTTCGTGCTGTTGTTTTCGCTCGGCAGTTCGCTGTTCGGCTCGCACGATTGCCTGAGTGGCGAACTCGAGTGATTTCTTTGCGATGCTTAATTCAGAATCAGCCTTCACGGAAACCTCTTTTGCAGCGGCTTCGGCCTTTTCAGCTGCCATAAAAGCAGTCTTCAATGCGGCATCATCGGCGTTGCCTTCCGAGGCTGCTTTTGCGGCCGCGGTTGCGGCAACGGCGGCATCATACCTGGCTTTGGCATCGGCCTGTAGCGGCGTCTGCTTGTCGACTTCGGCCTTCGCTTTGGTTTCCGCTTCGCGTTGGGCGACGATCTCTTTTTCGGCTTCGTCGATCTGTCCTTTGATCACGGCGACGCGAGCGTCTCGGACGGCCTTGTTGTACTCGGAATTCTTCAATCGGCGTTGTGACGGCAAGTCAGCGGTCAACGCTGCGATCTGCTTGCTCTCTTTGGGAGACCACAGCAACGCCTGACCATCGGCCAGAACAAACACAGCTCGATCGGTGGCCGAATCAACATCCAAAGTGGCGATCGCCGACGGCAAATCGAAGCGAGTTACCTGAGTCGCGTCATCAGCTTTCCAGTTTTGAACTGTGCGATCGGCCGCGACCGTGAGCAGTGTCGAGCCATGTCCGCTGAGTTTCTGGATCGGCCCCGCGTCCGATTTGATCTCGGTGGCAACGGCAACGATACCAGTGTCGGCAGCAACTGTGAGTAGTTTGATCGAACCGTCGCCAAGTAACGCAGCAATCCGGCCGCCAGCGAGTTCATCGCTGAGGGCGACGACGGCTGTTGGTAATGGCTCGGATTTATGAGCGATCTGAAGGTCCGCGTTACGGATGACCACGATTCGTGAATCAGCGGTTGCTGCCAGAAGCCACTTTGGTTCCGAGACGAAAGCGGTCAACGCAGATACTGCCTGACCATCGACGCTCACGACTCCTCGTTCGGCACCGGTCGCCGCGTTAACAACCAGGATGCCCTTTGAGGCGGCGGCGATGATGGTTTCAGTACTGTCCGGAGTTGTCGTCCATGCCTGCACATCGGCCGGGATGGCAATAGTTGATGCGATGCTTTCACGGTCTTGTCGCCACAGTTTGACGTTGCGATAGCCTGAGGTAGCGATCAAGGGTTCGGTCGGATGGAACGCGATGGCGTGAACGTAATCCAGATGAGCCGCGCCAGTCGTTCCGGCTGTATCCGAAGACACGATCTGCGGGTCGATCAGTGATCCGACAACATCTTTTCGAGCCGTGTCATAGACGCTGACATGACTACCTCGGCCAGCGGCGATAAATCGACCTGCCGCATCAATATCCAGCGAGTAAATACCCTGCAGCCGTGAATTGATTGGCTGCCAATTCATGGCCTTCGCGGTTCGGGTTCCGCCAGCTTTCGCTCCTTCCAGAATCCACTGTCGCAGGACGCCAAGCTGTTTCGAATTCAGTTCCTTTGCCTGACGATCGTTGGGCATCGGCGGCATCACCGGCTCATCACTTCGCCGAGCCAGCTTATAGATCAGGCTTTCGTCTGGCTTCTCTGCGACAACCGCGGGGCCGCTTCCGCCGCCTTTGAGGACGCCTTCGATGCTCTCCAAAATCAAGTCGCCCTCTGATACTGTCACGTTGTGACAAGCGATGCAGTTGGCTTCGAAGATCGGGTACACATCCCGTTCAAACTCTATCGGTCGTCCAAGAGCTGGGTCCTCGTAAGCCAGCGGTTTCAGTTCGTCAGCGGCCAACGAGGAAAGACTGAGCATCGCGACAAGGCTGGCGCTGAGAAATGTTTTGAGGGATTGATAAGACATGGCCAGCTTTCGTGACGACGTGTTTGAACTTATCTGAATTGAGGTTGGGGCGGTCTGAAAAGTTTGGACCGGACATACTGCCGAACTACTCGGCGACCTTGAGTGCGACCGGAATGTCTGTGGACGCCACTCGCCCGTTGAAATCGCCCGTCGCTCGAATGACAACGTTTGTGAGGTCACCCACCGCAGCATCGGCAGCAGCCTTGATTGTCAACGTTCCTTCCGCCTGATCAGCCGCAACATCGACAGGATCTGCAGTCAGTCCTGCGACACCATCTGGCAGCACCAGAGTCAACTTCAGATTTCCAGCAAATCCGTTCTTACGAGCAATCGTCACTTTGACCGCCGCCATCGCTCCTCGTTTGAGAACGCCCGCATCCGGCACCGCGGCACCGAGCTTGGCTGGCGACGGATGAACAGAGATGACGAGCGGTTCTGAGATCACTCGCACGTTGACATTGTTTGGCTTGGATGCCTCTTCCGCCTTCTTGAGTGCTTCATCTGCAGTCGCTTTGGCCTGGGTTGCAGATTCGACCTGCTTCTGAGCTGCAGTCAACGCTGCTTGAGCAGTTTCCACTTCCTTCATTCGCTTGACGACTTCTTCGTCAGCAGTTGCTTTTTCCTTCTGTTTTGCGGCTTCCATTTCATTTAGCAACGTCACCTGTTTTGAAAGTTCACTCGCACTATTTGTCAGTGCCGCAACTTTGTTCGCAGACTCGTCAGCAAGGGCTGAAGCTTCTTTGAGTGCCTGAATCGCGGCATTGAACTGATCCGGTGTTCCGCCCGCTTCCGTCTTCACAGTCGAGAGCTGAGTCTGGATCTTCGCCAATGTATCCACCGACGCTTTTTGCTCAGCGACGGCTTTGGCAAAGTCGTCACGCAGTTTCGTCTGCTGGGCCGCGTAGGTTGCCAGTTCGGCAGTGAGCGTTTTCACCTGCTCAGTCAGGGTGACGACCATCTGCTGAGCTGCCTTAAGTCCTGCATCTGCCGTCGTAACGGCCGCTTGTTGCGCGACGACGCCAGCTTCGGCTTCGCTGACTTTCACTTTCGCTCGGTCAGCCTGCCATGGATTGCGTCGGTACGGAACAGCAGACGTTCCCTGCACAAGAATTGTATTGGTTGACGCTGGCGCATTTTCTTTGAAGTAAACGCGAGCAATGACGCTGTCCTTGCCAGGCTCTATGGCAACATTTGGAGCGTCAACTTCGCCCGGGATTCCGTAAAAGCTGAGGTCAACTTTCGCGTCAAATCCACTTCGCTTCACCAGTCGAATCGGAATGAGAAGCTGCTGATCCTGACTGAAGTCGACAGTGATCGGATCAACGACAATCGAAAACGGCTGGTCATCTTTCATCACTCCCGCAATCATCGCTTCCGACAACCTCGCCGTGCGAGGCAGTCCGTTGATTGAATCGTGGACAAGCGTGGCGACTTTAGCATCGTGCTGAATTGCGGACTCCGCCGAGCCACTTCGACCAACCACACGAATGGGCGAAAGTTGTTCGGCTGCATCAGCCGTCGCGGTCAGAACGAGTTTCGCTGATACCTGGCCGGGGCCGATCGTGGAAGGTCGACATGTGATCCCGGCGGGCAGGTCTTCGGCCGAAAGTTGAATGGCTTCTGAATGACCATCGCGACGATAGGCAAAGATCGTGAGTTCGTAGCTGCCGCCCTTTCGAAGGCTGACGGCTCCGCTGGTCACCGGTGCTTTTCCATCGGCTGAGGGAAATGCGTCAAAGGCGACAAGACTAAAGTCTGGCTTTGGGGCTCGCACTGAAAGCCGGTAGGTCAATCGTGGGTCAGCGCGAGTATCAGCGTAGCGATCGCGTAGTCGAATTCGGTAAGTTCCGTCTTCAGGCACATCGAGGCGGAATGAAGGATCATCTCCGAGAGTTGGAAGATCGGCACCTCCCGGGTTCTGTTTGTCGTCGTCTTCCGTTGCCAGACGAGCGTAAGAAACTTTTCCATCCGGCGCGGTGAGAACTCGTTCGACCATTAGCAGCGGATCAGCAATTGATCCCAGGCGTTGAGCGAACACTTCAATAATGTAGACTTGTCCCTTCTTTGCGTCGAATCGGTAAATGTCTTCGTCCGACCGTTCAGCAAAGGAACCGGCCGCTTCAAACGGTGCGGTCGCAGGCTGGTCGGGAGTCTCTGCGGCTTCAGAAACCGGGGCGATCGCACTTTGCCCCACCCGAATTAAATTGCCGTCGATCCCATTCCACCAGAACGAATCGGCGAACGCTGACGTTGCGGAAGCCCCCACGGGAACTCGGCCGGTTGACGGCATGATCGTGACCTGTTGCTGGTAGACGGTATGCCCTTCCAGCTTGCGGTCGGTCACCTTACCTTCGGGAAGGTAACGTCCAAACGCCGTCACCGTGGTCGGACCCGTAGCAGATACGAAAGACGGACTAATCCAGTCGACCATGGGCCGTGTATCAAATGTGAGTCGATAGACGAACTGATCTCCTCCGCCATAAACCATATCCTGCACTCGCAGAATCAGGTCTTCCGCATGAGTCGCGGTCCAGACCAAACTGGCCTCCCGTGCAAAGACTCGGCGAGACTCAACAAGGCGACGACCAGTCGAACTGAACAACTGCAGCAACGGCTGCATCGGCGAATCCACCCGAGCGGCTTGCGAACGGATCACCAAAGTCTGGCTGGCTGCAATGGGAATACGAAAGAAGTCAACATCGGTACCACCATTGGCGCGGCCGTTGATCGTTGAGTTCATCGCCACGAGTGTTGCCTGAGCAATTGCATTGTTGGGTTCGACTTCGGCCGCTTCGACCAGCGTGTCGACTCGGAACACTCGCGGATTACTGACCCCGAAAAGGCCTCTGACTCGCACGTCATAAAGCCCCGGAGCAACATCGGCTGCAACGGTGACGGAGAAAGTGTTCGCCACGGGATTTCCCGCGGCATCTTTCCTCTGAACGGCTGTTATTCCTGAATGACTAAAAACCATCTGGTCCAGTTCATCCAGGTCAGTGCCGCCTCCGACCGTCACGTCGACCGTTGTGCCCAGCTGTCCACCGACCGGAAACACGGAAGTGATACGAGTCTGCGGAAGCTGAGCCATCGCGTCGCGGGTCAGGATTACCACAACAATGGCGGCAAGGAAGGATCGAATCCCAGTCATAGCGCTGGTCCTGGGTGGGAAGTAGATTGGAAGGAATTGAGGAGGGGAGTTTCAGCGGCCGGTCTTCACTGAAAGTCGAACGGCCGGGCTCCGCAGCTTTCGGCCGTCGCCTGACCGCAGACTACTAATGATTGAACTGAAACTCTTTAGTATTGATCAACGCCCAGACGACGTCTTCGTAGCCACGACGAACATTGTCCGCATGCTTTTTCAGATAGCTGACGGCGACTTCAAGTTCTTCAGCGTTCGGTTCGCGTGCAAACACCCATCGGTAGAGCTCACGAATTCGATCTTCGTCGGACTTCGCCGCATCCGCCGCAAGTCGCGATGTTCGAGCACCATCGCGAGCGATCTTGTCCTGAATTTCGCGACCGTTTAGCAGATGCAGGCTTTGAGCCAGATTGGCATCCATGCTGCGTTCGCATTCGCACGCAGTGTCACCTTTTGGCTGACCAAACACCTGCAGGAAGTAAGTGGAATTTGACGCGTCGGCCAACTGCATGGCCTTTGTACCGGCCGGCATTCCTCCGAAGTTCTCAGATGTATCGGTGACTTGGTGAAACGCGTCATAAAGCACTTCCGCACTCAACCGTCGCGGGTAGTAGCGTGAGAAGTTTTGCTTGTCGCTCGCATTGAACTCATTGGGTAACGCGCTCAATTGATAAGTGCGAGACTTACAGATCGTGCGTACCAGATCCTTCAGATCAAAGCCCGAATCAACAAAGTGCTGAGACAGAGCATTTAGAAGTTCGGGATTCGCGGGAGGATTGGTTTCACGCATGTCGTCTTCTGGTTCGACGATGCCTCGACTAAAGAAATGCTTCCAGTAACGATTGACCAATGACCTGGCGAAGAAAGGATTCTTTGCGTCCGACATCCAGTCCGCAAGTTTGACTCGAGGATCCGTTTCCGCAGCAATGTCGTAGGCCGGTGTTCCCAGGCCCGTTGGCTTCAGGGATTTTCCAGTCCGTGGATTGCTGGCCGCAGCGATACCTTCGTTGTGAAAAACGCGACGATCACGCATTGCCGGCGAGCCGTTTGGAATTACCTTCTTGCCGACTCGGTTGTAGAACGCGGCCATGCCGTAGTAATCATCCTGGCTCCATTTTTCGAATGGATGATGGTGGCACCGAGCACACTGGATGCGAAGTCCCAGGAATAACTGAGCGGTGTCTTCGACCTGCTCCTCAGTGCTGTCGACATCTCGATACCAAACCACGGCGGGATTGGTTTGAGGGTCACCGGAAGCCGTGACAATCTCGCGGACGAACTGATCGTACGGAGTGTTGTCGTACATGCGATTCCACAGCCACTGATGAAACAGCATTGTGCCCGGGCCGTCGTCTCCACCTTCCTTTTTGTTACGAAGAACGAAGTTCCACTTGTTCGCGAAATGGTCAGCGTAGGCGGTGCTGTCGAGAAGTCGATCGATCAGTCGATCACGCTTGTCGGCACTCGTGTCGCCCAGAAACTGACGCACTACTTCATCGGTTGGCAACGCCCCGACAATATCCAGACTTGCTCGACGCAGGAATGTTGCATCGTCGCAAAGCTCAGAGGCGGGAATTCCGAGTTGCTTCAGTTTTCCAAAAACAGCAGTGTCGACCAAATTGATCGGCGTCGGCATGTTGGACGTGTCTGCTCCCAGTGGAATCGTCGCGCGGAAAGTCGAAACCTGTCCCTGATAGCGAGCCATGATGGCCACCTCGCCGCTGAGGTCCATGGTGCTCACCATGCCTGTGGTTGAGCATTCGGCCATCTCGGGTTCGTTAGGCTCGAACAACGCCATCCGAGTCACATCTTCCGTGCTGCCATCGCTGTAGGTCGCAACGACGGAAATCTGTTGCTGTGATTTGCGAGTCATTGTTCGGGTTTCTGGAAGGCATTTGATGCCCGTCACGTACGGATCGGTGGCAGCACCGTATGGCATGCCCTGCTCGATCCACTGGACCAGCAGATTGTATTCGTAGCTATCCTGAGCCATTCGCTTTCCACCGCCGTGAGGACTGCGGCCGATCGCTTTTTTCAAAAGAAGACTCTCGCCAGGTACCGCCGGGAAAATTCGACGACCACGGGATTCCTTGCGAAGAAACTCGTAATCATCTTCCGCCACGAAGCCAAGGAGCGATAACTTGAAACCGTTTTGACCGCCCGATTTGCCATGACAACCGCCTCCATTGCAGCCCAGCTTGGTAAAGATCGGAACGACCTGGTTTCGAAAGTTAATTGGCAGCGGGTGAGCAAATCCACTCACGACGACTCGCGCCGCCGCCGATTTGTCGCCCAGCGTTGCGGTGACGGTGATGTCTCCGTCAGCGGCTGGGACGGCCATTCCAGTTGAATCAACGACCAGAACTTTCGGATCGGAAACTGTCCATCCAGCGTCGCGGGTTGCATCGGTCATCGTGCCATCCGCATGCGTTTCGGTGACGATTAACTGCTGTCGGGCGTCACGGCTTCGGATCGCAATTCCTTCGCCTTCGCCTGCCGGAGTGATTTCAATTTTGACGACTTCCGCTGTGGCCGACGATCCGGTATCGCAGATTAGAGTCATCATACAAAACAGGGGAGCGGACAACCGAGCAATAAACATGCAGGTTACTCCAGGAGGCAGGTTTGATCGACATCATGCCGACCGAAGGACGGACAAGTTCAGAATGTAAACACTGAAACGGAAGGGGATTCCGTCGTTTCTGAACGGTTGGTTATGGTGCAGCCTATTTTGTTCACAGCAGGAGTCAAGCATCGAATCGCCAAACCTGCCACCGTGCAATTTCGTAAGTCGGCAATCCCGATTTTGACGTTGACTCTCGCAAATCCGTGAGTTGAGTCGTTAAAACCGCGAAAAAGTCCCGCCGCCTTGTAAAAAGGCGGCGGGACTTATCAGGTTGAAATGCCGTTTTTAGAAGTTTCCAGCGAATTATCGTCGTAAAACAACTGGCATTGGCCGTCCGGCACGAGCCATTGGTGGCATTGGATTCGCCGGGATCGGCTGAACTTCAGGGACCGGGAGCAGTGATGGCTCACCGGCTGGAGCTGGCATCGGAGGCAGCACTGGAGCGTTCTGATGACTCGGTTGCTGAGGCACGATTTGCTCTTCGACAACTGGAGCTCCCTGGTGAGTCGGAGTACTTTGGTGAATCGGAGCGGAATGCTCCATCACTTGAGCTGGTTGCTCGATCATAACGTCGTGCCCATGCACGTGTCCTTCGGTTGATGGAAACGCAGGCCATACCGGCGATGGAGGGACCGGGTGATAGAATTCCTCCGAATGGTTCGATTGAGGCCATTCGGTCACCTTCATTTTGGGGACGCCCGTGTCGATACAGCGAGCACCCGTTTTGTTCAGGTATCCAGAACCGCCACAGGTCGAACATCCACCCGCTTGTCCGCCACAGACTCCGCAGCCTGATCCGCCTTCTGGCCAACCAACAGCATTGGTGCAGGTTCCGCATTGACCACAGTTGCCGGAGGTGCAGCTGCCTGTTTCCACAGTGCAGGCGCCGCCACAACCGACGATGTCTCCGCACTTGTCCGATTTCTGTTCGCAGTTCACGAAGCCCGAGCCGGCTGTGTAAGCACAGCACTGACCACCAAATCCCGACTTCCGATGACCGGAGAATGAATAGGTTTGATCCAACGAATCAATGGCACCGGCGAGGTCCCGCAGTTCGCCGTTCACGGATTTCTGAAGACAGGTCAGTCCTGAGATCAATCCAATGACCAGCAAAGAACCAATGATAACGATTTCAGCAGACAGGATCACTCCATGCTCATCCTGCCGAAGAGCTTTCAGCAGATTCAACATTTCAATTTCTCCAAAACACACAGCCAGAGGGTTTGAGATCCGCAACAACATGTCGCGGTGTTCGATGGCAGACATTAAACGGGTCTGCCAGCCGGTCCGTTTTCGATGACTTCTTCTTCAGGCATCGGAAGCCTTCGCTTAGTGTTAACCAAATCTGTCCGTTTGGCTGGCGATCAAAGAATTGCATGGGCAATCCTTGATCTGCGACAACGCCAAACGGGATGTGTTTCAAAGGGGGCAGAGATTTCGGGATTCACCCGAAGCGAGTAAGGGGCAATCCAGCCCCTTCTCGCGTCGGACGAACACAACGACTGAAATCCTGACAGTCGCGGGCGGGTTCTCAGGCCGCCATCTCCCTCTCTCTTGCCGTGAACGGAGCCGATCGCATTGCGTTGGAATGTCTCTCTCGGGACAGCTCCGGATGGCTCTCTGTAAGTGGCAGCCGGAACCGTTCTCTCATTCCTCACAACTGATGCGACCGTTAACGTCACAACATCAGAAACAAATAGCATAGCCCGTGCCGTTGGCAGAATCGGCACAATCGGCACAGACGGATTCGATCGCTAAGTGCCTATGTGCTTTGCACTTGAGACCGGAGCCCTGTTTTTCGCTACGTCGTTCTGTGCCTTCTGTGCGCAAAGTGCGGTTTGCGCCAGTGTTAACGATTTTGACAATCGTACTGAACATTCCTCCTGAAACGGTCGTATGGCTGGATTCAGGAATAGGCAGCACTGCGGAAAACACGTTTCATTCGCGTCCAATTCGAGTTGCTGCTATGGTCCGCGGAGCGCTATTGGCGTCTCGCTGCTCGAGACAAACCGACGAGACAAACGATCAAGACAACCCTGCAAGAGATCCTCATAGGACAACGACGGACATGGCAAAGTGTTTGGTGACTGGCGGAGCCGGCTTTATCGGTAGCCATTTGACGGAGCTCCTGCTGAGTCAGGGGCACACCGTTGTCGTTTTGGACAATCTGTCCACAGGCCGTGCCCACAACCTTGACGACGTGAAGCACAACAACCGTCTTGAGATTCGCAATGGCTCCATCACCGACCCGGTCGCGTTGAGCGAAGCGGTTCATGGTGTCGACATGATCTTCCACCTGGCCGCAGCCGTTGGTGTGAAGCTTGTGGCCGATGATCCGGTTCGGACGATCGAAACCAACATCTATCCGACTGACCACCTTCTTCGACTAGCCGTTCAGGGATCTGTAAAAAAATTCTTCCTGGCGTCGACCAGCGAGGTCTACGGAAAGCACCCTGGTGAATCATGGGTCGAAGATGACGACCTTCACCTTGGCCCTACAAGTCGTCCACGCTGGGCGTACGGCTGTTCGAAAGCGATCGATGAATTCCTCGCGCTGGCTTATCACCGCAAGTTCGGATTGGGAGTGACCGTTGGCCGTTTCTTTAATGTCGTGGGCCCACGCCAAGTCGGCAACTACGGGATGGTGGTGCCGCGATTTGTCGAAGCGGCACTCAAAGGCGGCCCTGTTATTGTGTACGACGACGGATCTCAGGTTCGCTGCTTTGCGCACGTGCGTGAGATCACTCAGTGCATCTGCAAGCTGATGGCGACAGATTCTGGCGAAGGGCGAGTCTTCAATATCGGCAGTGATCAACCCGTTTCCATTTTGGAACTTGCAAAACGCGTGATTGCCAAGACGAATCCTGCTGTCAACGTGGAGTTCGTGCCGTACGCTCAGGCTTACAGTGAAGACTTTGAAGACGTGCAGCGACGAGTGCCCAACGTGAATCGCCTATTCGAAACGATTGGCCAAAAGCCCGTCACCACCCTTGATACAATCCTGGACGACATCATCGCATGGAAGCGTGAATCGATGGCCGCAGCGGGCGAGCGGAAGGCATGATCGGAATAGGACAAGATCGACGAAAAACTCGAGACTCAACCATGCTTCCTGCATCGCTGATTGCTTCCAAACGAGATCATCACGAACTGACGGACGACGAAATCGCGTTCTTCATTCAGGGCTTTGCCGTTGGCACGATTCCTGACTATCAGATGTCAGCTATGGCGATGGCGATTTATCTCAACGGAATGACACCTCGCGAAATCGCGACGCTGACTTCCGAGATGCTTCATTCCGGCACGCAACTGTCGTGGCCTAACGATGGCATCGCCCGAGTCGACAAGCATTCGACCGGTGGCATCGGCGATAAGACATCGCTCATTCTAGCACCGTTGCTCGCTGAATGCGGCTTACAGAATCCCATGCTGTCTGGTCGAGG
>JANMEV010000491.1:0-28697 GCA_031377305.1 Planctomycetota bacterium
CGGCATTTCCATGATTAAACTCGGTATTAACGGATTCGGACGCATTGGACGCATGGTCTTTCGCGCGGCGATCCAGAACATTTCTCAGGACATCGAAGTTGTAGGCATCAACGACCTGCTCGAACCTGAGTACCTCGCCTACATGCTGAAGTTTGACTCAGTCCACGGTCGCTTCAAAGGTGATGTTTCCACAGAAGGCACCAACCTGATCGTCAACGGCAAGAAGATCCGTCTGACGGCTGTCAAAGATCCATCGACTCTGAAGTGGGACGAAGTCGGCGCGGACATCGTTGTCGAATCCACCGGACTGTTCCTCGACGAAGCCACTGCGAAGGCTCACCTTGCAGCCGGTGCGAAGAAGGTCATTATGTCGGCTCCGTCCAAGGACGACACTCCGATGTTCGTCTACGGCGTGAACCACACGAGCTATGCAGGCCAGGCGATCATCAGCAACGCAAGCTGCACGACGAACTGCCTGGCACCGCTCGCCAAGGTCATCAACGACTCCTTCGGCATCAAGCGTGGTCTGATGACAACCGTTCACGCAGCCACTGCGACTCAGAAGACTGTCGACGGCCCAAGTGCGAAAGACTGGCGTGGCGGACGTGGGATTCTGGAGAACATCATTCCTTCATCCACCGGTGCCGCCAAGGCCGTTGGTAAGGTGATTCCAGAACTGAACAAGAAGCTGACCGGCATGGCGTTCCGGGTTCCAACGTCGGACGTGTCCGTGGTCGACCTGACTGTTGAACTGAACAAGTCCGCCACTTACGAAGAAATCTGCGCCGCTGTGAAGGCCGCCGCAGATGGCCCGATGAAGGGCGTTCTGGCTTACACAACCGACAAAGTGGTCTCGACGGACTTCATTGGCGAAGTCTGCACCAGTGTCTTCGACTCCGAAGCCGGCATCGCCCTCGACGATACGTTCGTTAAGCTCGTGTCATGGTACGACAACGAGTGGGGCTACTCCAACAAGGTCCTCGAAATGGCTCGCGTCATCGCGAAGTAGTTTTCGGTCGCCGATCTAACTCGATGAATCCAACAGCCCTGTGGTGAAAGCTACAGGGCTGTTTTCATGAGTCCCTTTTTGATTGAGCAGAGTCGAGGGCTCCAGCCAACCAAGGCCCGAAATGTATCGCATATTCCGTTACATCGCTTCTGCGAAATGGAATTGTGTGACGAGTAGGGGCCGAAATACTGTGACGCTGGTTCAACACACTGGCCGACCCCGTGGCACACCACTTCTATCCCGGCTGCCGGTGTCACAAAGCCGGTCGAAGTTCGACGTTAACTTCTCGTTAATTGCAACGCTCTTGCATTGTGAAAAGTTAAGGAGGGAGCGTACGCTCCCGTAGTAGGTGAGACCATTCATCGGACTTTCTAAATGTTTGCAAGACTTCTGACTTTTGCCTGCCTCGGGCTTATCACTGTTTCAATTCTCCGATTGCTGCCTCCGTCCCTTTCTAAAGATGCGGGGTTATCGCATATCAAAAACATTTGGAGAATCGATGAGGGCGGTAGTCTGAATGTGGTCGGTATATTTCGATATGCCAACGAGACTTCGCACGACGTCCACGTCTACCGCTGTATGTGCGGGCAATCTTGTGCTTTGCGAGTGGATCTCCCTATGGTCATACCGGCAAGGCAGTCTCGCTGCTTTTCAATTCGTTTGACCGCCGGTGATGTTCGAGATGGCCGGATGAAGTTGCAATTCATGACCGATGCTGTTGAGTTGGTCACGATTGACTGGGAGTTTAAGCCTCGCAGTGATTCTTGGGACGATGGCGGCGAAAGAGTTGTGACGGCAACGCCTGATCCTATGTTTAATGATTCGTCAACCTTTTCAAATTCGGAGTAGAAGTATGACGCGTTCAGTCACGATGTCTGCGATGTTTGAGCTTTTGGGATACCTGTTTTGTGTCTTGGGGGCAGGGTATTACTCTCAGTCAGCATCCGCAATGGAGCTGGAAGCTTTCGGTGAGCTTTGCACTGCCGATCCCTCATGTGAATTAAAGTCGGGGAGTTTTTCCTGCAAGACGATTGGGGCGACGTGCAACGAAGGAGAAACATGTACCTGTAGTGAGGCGCAAAAGGCTGGTCGATGCGATTGCTACAAGAGCTGATCGCCGCTAGTCATGGCTTCGCATCAACTGCATCGCGTTGTCACGGTTGAGAACAACGGCCTGTGGCAATAATAGGAGCGTTAAGTTAGCCGCATAGTGGCTGGGCCAGCTTGGATGGCTTATTCAGTGAACATCAATTTGAAGCGCCGAAGAAACATTAGAAAAGTGTCCTGTATGCGCGTTCTGCTGACGATTTTCATTATTGCTTTGGTTGACACTGAGTTTGGTCTTGGAGAGGAAGTTCCGGTAGACGAATTTCTACAGATCTACGCTCAGCATGGCGAAAGATTGCAGAAGTTTTATGAATCTTCGTCTGCGACCGTTCTTATCGATGAGATGAGGTATGAGGTTTCCGGTGTCGATGGTAATTGGATGGTAGGAGCCTTTCAGCCTGGTAAAACGGACGCAAGCCTCGAGATTCTAAAGTGTCCAGAAGGCACGATTCACTTGGTAAACAAGAGTGGCCTGTGGACGCCACTGGGCGTATTTCCAGCCTCCCCGCGTACAGCGCCCGGCATCGGAGGCGCAGAGTTTCTTGATGTGTTCTGTTGGAAAGCGTTATCTATAAAGGCACTGTTGGAAGATGGTTGGCCCTTCACTAGAGTGATCAGAAAGGACGACCTATATGTTCTTTATTGGGACTATGTTGATTCAGATGGGGTGAAATACTCGGGCTCACGCACGCTTGACGCGGCGCATGCCTTTGTAAGTGTTAAAGAAGAAGGACAAGCGACGGATGAAGTTGCTTCGCTTACTGTGTCGGGGGAATCAGAATTCAGATACGTTGACCTTGATGCATCTATCCCGATCCTTAAAGAGATAAAGTATTCCTCCCGGCAGCCGGATGGAAGGATTTCTGAAGGCATCACGAAGATCGAACTTCGCCCTAACGAGCCCGCTGATCCCGCACGACTGACATTGGCTCATTATGGTATCTCCAGCAACGTGTGGACGGCCAACACCGTTCCAACTGCTCCATGGTGGGAATCTATTCCCGGCTGGGCGATCTTTGTTTCACTTGGCATTGCCTTCTTCGGGGCGGCGGTGGTCGCCAGACGGAAAACTGTGAAAGTATGACGGCAGGACGAAGACACGGTCTGGCGATGATCGAACTCCTCGTGGTGATGGGGATTATTTCACTATTGCTGTCATTGATACTACCGGCAGTTCAGTCGGCTCGTGAGGTTGCGCGCAGGACGGATTGTGTGAACCGAATGAAGCAAAATGCACTTGCGTTGCACATCTTCCACGATTCTCACCGACACCTTCCCTCAGGGACCGAGACAGATACGTTTCGAGGCTGGCCGAGTTTGATTCTTGCCGAGCTTGGCGACTCGGCAATGGATAACGAGGCTGACGTCGCATTTCAGTCGAGCACTTCGTTTTCTAAGCATCGGCTGTTTCGAGAGCATCAGCCTCAATTCGTTTGTCCAAGTGACGTTCGTTCAGCAAGTCCAGGGTTTGTTGAATCCCACAAATTTGTTGCTGCCTTTCTTTCTTATCTGGGCAATTCCGGGCTGCACCATTTTTCGAGAGACGGAGTTCTTTATGCTGATAGCAAGATTCAGTTTCGCGACGTGACCGATGGGCTTTCAAACACGCTGATGCTCGCAGAAAGACCGCCAACGCCTGACCTGCGCTTTGGCTGGTGGTACGGGGGGGTTGGACAAAGTCGAACGGGCTCCTTGGATCACCATTTAGGTGTTGCTGAAATAAATCGCTACTATCCTGAGTGTCCAACGGCCAATCCGTTCGAACCGTTTTGGACTGGAAATGTTTGTAGCGGATTTAGGTTTTGGAGCTATCACAGTGCAGCCTTTAATGTTGCCCGCTGCGACGGAAGTGTTGGCAGCCTTTCGTTCCATATCGACCGGGCTGTATTGGAGTCCGTTGGAACACGAAACGGCGGCGAAGTTGAGTAGCCACCATTGGCTGGGTCGCACGGTCTGTGAAAGCTCGATCGGTGTGCCACTCGCTTTGCCAGTCTTCTGGGTTTACTCATGCATGTTGAGTTTTCTCGCCCGAATTGGCAATTCCTGTTCTCATAAGGATTTGCGATAGAAATCGGAACTGAACAGTCATCGCGATTGCTTGAACGCGCCCCATACATTGGCATAGTCAGTGGCACACAGTTTTTTCGTGTTCATCTTCGGGTCACTTGCTGCGTTGGCCACGTCCAGCGCGATGGACTCGGGATGATGATGAACCTGTGAGTTGTGGAATTCGGTTACCGTTTCGATCGGCTCAATCGTTCCTGAGTGCAACCCACTTTGGAAGTCGGCAACGGGAAGTTGCAGTGGTCAAAGTCGTTGTTTGCAGTGCTGCAAGTCCAACTTGCACTGGCTAAACGCGAAGTCTCAGTGTTGCAAGTTGGTTTTGCAGTAGTGCAACGCTCTGCTTCTCCAGAGAAACTTCATTCCGCAGTAGTGCAACACGAAGTTTCCGCACTGCGGCGGGAGGTTTGATGGGTCAAAATGGCGGAAGAACCGGTACGACGGTTACAGGTTGAACAAAATTGCCTCGCTGGCAGGCTGTCGATTCAATCCTAACTCGAAGCGTCAGCGAGGGATTGTTGTTGAAAAGCGTGGCGAATCTTATCCCTCACTGACGTTTCGGGTTGTGAGAACCCATTCAATCAACAAGCCGCTGGAGGGACTCGGCTGGGTGGTTCCGGTGGTTGCCTCGAACCTCGGGAGCAACTACTCGGCGAACTTGTACAAGGCTTCATCGGTTCTCACGAACATCGCGCCGTTGGAGAAGGCGGGCGTGGCGAAGGTGCGGCCGGGGAGGGTTTTTTTGCCGAGGATCGCGAACTCCTTGCCGAGCTGGACCCAGGTCGCTTCGCCGGATTCGGTGAAGAAGAGAACTCGGCCGTTTGCGAGCATTGGTGATGCCGAGAAGTTTCCTCCGAGTCGTTCCATCCAGTGACGCTCGCCGGTTTTTGCATCCACGCAGGATACGATGCCGGTGTCGGAAACAAAGTACAGCTCATCACCCACCAGCAGCGGTGACGGAGTGCTCGGTGCGCCGCGAGTGATTCGCCAGACGACGTGCGAATCGGTGACATCTCCCGAGCCGCCCAGTTTCACGGCCATGAGTTCCGGGTTGTCGTAGCCGTGATTGTAGAAGACCATGCCGTGGCCGATCGCCGGTTGAGGCACGACCGACCAGCCGGGAGCCAGCACCTTGCAGAGCTCCGCACCAGTTTCCGGATCATACACGGCCAGATGGTTCGGACCGGGAGCAAGCAACTGAGCCTTGCCGTCAACGACCGTCACAGCGGCTGTGCCAAACGAATGGCTGATCTTGGCGGGGACAGAACGAGGAGTCTTCCATGCCAGCTTTCCGGTCTTCGCATCGATGGCGGCAAAGAATGGATTTGAAGTTCCATCACACGCGACGAACAGCTTGCCGTTGTAAAGCACGGGCGATCCACCGCTTCCGTGCTACATTCTTCGTGTACGACCATTCCATCGGAGTCCACTTTTCGACCGAGTGTCCGTCAGCATTCGGAACGCGAAACTGCGGCCAGTCACCAAAACACAGGGCGCAAAGGGCAGCCAGTAGGAAGGGCATGGGCAGGAGACCTCTAAGGCGGGAGATCTTGGTCATGAAGTCGCGGTTCGCGGAATCATGGCAGTTCAGAATTCATTCGCCAAGCGTCGATTGAATCGGAGCGGCACTGCGGAGGATCCGGAGAGCGCAGAGAAACCCTGCAACGGGTGAGCATTGCCAGGAGTCAGTGCCGCCTTGTCGTCAGCGAACGGGCTGGGTGGCACTGTCTGTGAAAGCTCGATGAGGGTGCCACTGGCTATGGCAGTGTTCTGGGCTTCCTCGTTCATCTGGTATTTCCTTGGCCGAATTGGCAATTCCTATTCACAGACGGAATTGCGATGGAAGTCGGAACTGAACGGTCATCCTGAGTGCCCGAACAAGCCCCAAACGCTGGCTATGCCAGTGCGTTGAGCATGTGCTGTGATGTGTCAATATATGCTGAACCTCGATTGGCAATTGCAGTGGCTGACGGTCGACGTTCCGAACATGTCGTAACGATTGAGCCGGGGCTACGAGAGTTCGAACATGGCTCCGGAGTTGTGGAACCACTCGGCGTCAGGACGGCGAAGCTTCGGCAGATCAGTATCGATGATCGACTGAAGGTAGAACCGTGCACTCGACTACGTGTAGTCAACGGCAGCCCGGCACAGGCCTCGTTTGACTGGATTGGTGTGAATGTAACCAATGGATGACGACACGGCCTCCGCAGAAAAGATGTTTCGATCAAAGCCGGGGCCTTCCTGCCAGAACCGAAAACAGAACTTGCCCGGTCTTTCCTGGACTGGTCAGTTGCCGAACCATGTCTGAGTCGTTGGCTTCCAACAGCTCTCGTATCTGTTTCGATGCTGGCTGCTTCGTTCTGGCCAGCAGTCGACTGACCTTTGACTGCGGATACTCTGGCAGAACAAGCAGATGCACATGCTCCGAAATGAACACAAGAGCGATAAGTCGGAACTGCTATTCGAGACAGGCGCTTGACAAAGACGCCGCCAGAATCTTTCTCCAGACGTCGTTGGTCAGCAACGGTTTTCTCTTGCAACATGAAAATGTCAGCTCGTGCAAATGCCGAGCCTGCTCGTAGTGTCGTAGCCGTTTTCGATGCGGCTGAGTCATGCTGTTAATCTAAGCCAAGCTGCCTGGGACCTCAACCGAACGAACGGCTTCTCCATCGACCATGCCATGTCGATGACTGCATTCAAAGCACGGAGCGCAAACCGAGTCGCACAGGCGTAGCCGGTGGCAAACAGGCGTAGCCGATGGCACACAGGCGAAGCGAAGACCCGCAACCTCAATACACAATGGCGTAGCCAGTGGCACACAACCTCTAACCTCGCCGCCCGTGCCACCCAGCCGCGGGCTGAATTGAGGCGAGCGGGAACGTTAGTTCCCTGATTCTTCATCAAAGCAACGATCAGGGATTGACATCCCCTGCTCGCCGAAGACAGAACTCATTTTCGACCGCGCACAGATCAACGCCGGAACTAACTTCCTTTGGTCCGGCCCGCAGAGCCTGGCGACTACACTCGGGAAAATCGCTTTAGTCTGAGAGATTGACTTTGATCGGTCCATCACTGATGATGGATGCCATGCAATCGGGACGCACTCGCTGGCTACTCGGGTCGAAGTGAGGTTTACCTGCCGCCGGTTGTACCCACCTATCGCCGAGGACTTCGACCGTGTATCTCCGCATCTCCCTGATTTGCCTGTTCTTGATTCCTGGTGCCACACCATTCGTCAGCCGCGTCGCGACGGCGGACGAGAACATCGACTTTAATCGCGATATTCGTCCTATCCTGTCAGACAAGTGCCTCGCTTGTCATGGTGCAGATGCCAAACATGTGGAAGCAGGTCTGCGACTCGATCAATCGGAATCGGCGGTCGCGACGCTCGAAAGCGGCAAGCGAGCCATCGTGCCGGGTGAACCTGATGCCAGCGAGTTGCTCAAGAGGATTCATCTGGCGGTCGACGATGATCTTCATATGCCTCCCGCACGATCTCACAAAGTTTTGTCGGCGGCCGAAACCAGCATGCTGGAACGCTGGATCGCTCAGGGGGCTGAGTACAAAAAACACTGGGCCTTTATTGCGCCCGTGAGACCAGAGTTGCCGGCATCAGCGCAGTCGTGGGGCCACAACGAGGTTGATGCGTTTGTGCTGGCAAAGCTGAACACTGAAGGACTTTTGCCTTCAAAGGAGGCGTCTCGCGAAACACTCATTCGCCGCGCTTCGCTCGATCTCACGGGGCTTCCGCCGAGCATTGCAGAGGTCCATGCGTTCACAAGCGACCCGAGCTCAACGGACGTCGCTTTCGAAAAAGTCGTCGATCGACTTCTCGATTCACCTCGCTATGCGGAACGAATGACAATGTGGTGGCTCGACGGCGCGCGATACGCTGACAGCAACGGTTTCCAGTCGGACGATCAGCGATTCATGCACGGATGGCGGGACTGGGTTCTGAACGCATTTCAGAAGAACATGCCGTTCGATCAATTCACTATCGAGCAGCTTGCCGGCGACTTGCTTCCTGACGCAACGCTCGATCAGAAGATCGCAACGGGTTTCAATCGCAACAATCGGCAGAACAGTGAAGGTGGCCTGATTGCAGAAGAATGGCGTATCGAAGGTGTCATCGATCGAGTCGAAGCGACGTCGGCCGTGTGGATGGCGTTGACCATGGGTTGTGCCCGCTGTCACGATCACAAGTACGATCCGATCTCGCAGAAAGAGATGTATCAGTTCTTTTCGTACTTCAACAACGTGCCCGAATCAGGAGTCGCGTCTGCCGGCAACACTGCCCCATTGATTCGAACGCCGAGCCCCTCGGATGGAGCAAAAATTGCCGAACTCGACGCAGCAATTGAAGCAGCCGAAAAAGCGATAAAGGAGGCCGAGGTCGACGTCGGTCCTGCAGCCGAAGCCTGGGCGGCGAAGATCGGACCGAGCTTGCTCGAACGGTCGAGGCTGTGGCGAGTTCTGGACGGAGGACTCTCGGGAACCGGTGGTTCGGTGCTTTCCGTGCAGGCTGATGGCAGCATCCGCGTCGCCGGCGAAGCACCCGCCACGGACGTGTACTCAGTGACTCACAAAGCGTTGCAACAAGCGAAGATCACCGCGATCCAGCTTGAAGCGATCCCGCATGCCGACAATGCCGCGAAGGGCTTTGGACGGCTAGGGAATGGCAACATCGTCCTCGGTGAATTTGAAGCGGAGCTGATCACATCTTCGGCCCCCGACACGATTGTACCGCTCCGGATACAGCGGGCTTTTGCAGATTACTCACAGGCGAATTGGGACATCTCCGCGACCATCGACGGGAATCCTTTGACCGGATGGGCTCTGGACGGACTTGATCCGGCGAAACAGGTCGCACGTCATGCCATCTTCGTTTTCACAGAACCTGTCGTGCTTGATGTTGGCAGTCGGCTGACGTTGCGATTGAAGCAGCAATCTCTTGGCAATCACAATTTGGCTTTGTTCCGGCTTTCAGCCACGGAAGCATCTGAGATCGGTGAATCGGTTCTCAGCCCTTTGCCAGAATCGCTTTTGGCAGCAATCTCGACGCCAGCCACTGAACGCACAGACGAACAAAAGAAATCAATCACCGACTACTATCGAACGCTTTCGGATAGCCCTGTCGCCATGTCTGCGGCGAGGCTTGCAACCGCCAGAAAGGCAAAGGCAGACTACGAGAACAACATCCCAACAGTGATGGTGATGGAGGAAACGCAGCAGCCTCGTGATTGCTTTGTGCTTGTGCGAGGTCAGTACGACAAGCCTGGTGAGAAAGTGATGGCCGCTTTGCCGGCCGCCTTGCCTCCGTTGCCCAGCGGAGCGCCGAACAATCGATTGGGTGTTGCCAAATGGCTCGTTGATCCTTCGCATCCGTTGACGTCTCGCGTGCAGGTCAATCGATACTGGGAGCTGTTCTTCGGCGTTGGCCTCGTCAAGTCGAGCGAGAATTTTGGAATGCAGTCGCTGTTTCCAAGTCATCCGGAGCTGCTCGATTGGCTGGCGACGGAATACATCCGACTCGGCTGGGACACAAAGACGATTTTGAAAACCATCCTCATGAGTGCGACCTATCGACAGTCATCGAACGTCACGCCTGATTCGACTTCGCGTGACCCGGAGAATCGATTGCTCGCTCGCGGGCCAAGATTTCGACTGCAGGCCGAGTTGGTTCGAGACAACGCACTGGCCATCAGTGGACTGTTGGTGGAGAAAGTTGGCGGCCCGCCCGTTCGTCCTTATCAACCTGATGGGATATGGGACGAAATGAACGTCTACGGAAATCTGCGGAACTACCAGCACGACAGAGATGGCGGGCTGTATCGGCGCAGTCTGTATACCATCTGGAAACGAACCAGCGCGCCGCCGAATATGTTAATCTTCGACATGCCAGGACGTGAGATGTGTGTGGTCCGGCGATCTCGCACCAATACACCGTTGCAGGCGCTTTCGCTGCTGAATGAAATCACTTATGTAGAAGCCTCTCGTGGTCTCGCGGAACGCATGCTTCTGGAAGCTGGCAAGTCGTCAACAGACCGAGTTCGATTCGCATTTCAGCTGGCAACGGCCCGAGCACCATCTGACCGCGAACTGCAGACGCTCCTTGCCGGTCTGGAACGACGAATGCTCAGTTTTCAGGCGGATCCAGAATCCGCAAAGAAGCTATTGAACGTAGGAGAAAAGAAACCGGCAAGCAGATTGGATCCCGCAGAGCTTGCTGCGTACACAATAACGGCCAGCGTCATTTTGAATTTGGATGAAACGATCACCAAGGAATAACATGAACCAACACACTCGAATGCTTGGTCTCCAGGACGCCTTGAATCGCCGTTCGTTTTTGTCCAACGGTGCTGGCGGGCTTGGCCTGGCGGCACTGGCGGGGCTTGCCAGCGGCGATGCTCGAGGAGATCAGTCGACTCGAGTCGCCATGGAAGGATTGTCTGATTTGCCTCATATGGCCGCCAAAGCCAAACGCGTGATCTACTTGTTTCAGTCCGGAGCTCCGTCGCAAATGGAGCTGTTTGACTACAAGCCCACGCTGGAAAAGTTCCGTGGTGAAAATCTGCCCGACAGTATTCGCAATGGCCAGCGGCTAACTGGCATGTCGTCTGGTCAGGCGACGTTTCCAGTTGCGCCGTCGGTTTTCAAATTTTCCAAGAAAGGAAAATCCGGTGCCGACTGGAGCGAGCTGATGCCGTTCACAGGCGAACTGGTGGACGAGCTGGCAATCATTCGCAGTATGAACACGGAGGCCATCAATCACGACCCGGCGATCACGTTTTTTCAAACCGGCAATCAGCTGCCCGGGCGCCCGAGCATTGGATCCTGGTTGGCGTATGGGCTTGGAAGCGAGAATCAGGATCTGCCGGCGTATGTTGTGTTGACCAGCAAGGGAACCGGTCGTCCCGACGATCAGCCGCTCTATGATCGACTGTGGGGCAGTGGTTTTCTGCCGACGCAATACCAGGGAGTCAAGTTTCGGAACGCCGGCGACCCCGTGCTCTATCTCTCGAATCCGCCCGGAGTTGATCTCAATCTGCGCCGCTCGATGCTCGATGAAGTTCGAGATCTCAATGAGCAAAAGCTGGCACAATCCGGCGATCCGGAAATTGCAACGCGCATCGCGCAGTATGAAATGGCTTTCAGGATGCAGACAAGCGTTCCCGAACTCACGAACGTTGGGAACGAGCCAAAGCACATCCTCGATCTCTACGGCCCCGAAGTGAACATGCCCGGCAAGTACGCCGCCAATTGTCTGCTGGCACGGCGATTGGCGGAAAGAGGCGTTCGGTTCATCCAGTTGTTTCACATGGGCTGGGACCATCACGGAAATCTGCCGAATGCTCTTCGAGGCCAATGCAGGGACACCGACCAGCCTACGGCGGCACTCATTCAGGATCTGAAGCAGCACGGTCTTCTGGAAGACACTCTGATCGTGTGGGGCGGTGAGTTTGGTCGAACAGTTTATACTCAGGGAGGATTGACCGAGAGCTACGGCCGAGACCACCATCCTCGGTGCTTCAGTCTGTTCCTTGCCGGTGGCGGCATTAAGCCCGGAATCACGCACGGCGAAACGGATGACTATTGCTACAACATCGTCAAAGACGGCGTGCACGTTCGCGACCTGCACGCAACGATCCTTCACCAGCTGGGCATCGACCATGAACGGTTCACTTTCCCGTTTAATGGTCTGGATGCCCGACTGACCGGCGTCGAACCGGCAAGAGTCGTCGAAGAGATTCTGAGCTAGTGGGTTGCAGGCGATGTTGTGACGGAAGCAGGCCGGACCGAGCGGAACTTCTAATTGTTGCCGAACAGCGTCCTCCGCAAGGTCGCAAGTCAAAGGATCTGACATTGCTCGGTCTGGTCTTCGACACCTGTCAAGCATTTGCAACGGGATGCATGCGATACTCCTGTTAACTGCCGACTTCTTCCACAGATTCAGCGGATGAATCTGTTTTTCCATCCACAACGATCAACTCGCGTGTTTTAGTTTCCAGATCAACCTAAACTCAGTTCGTATCTGATTTGCGTTCGTTCCGGCCAGAACTGAGTTGTCGGCGGAAAAACTACCGGTCTGGATTCACCAGGTGAGTGCTGGAGCTGAATCTATGTGGGCAGAGTGTCTACTCTATGGTCTCGCCGGACTCGCGGGCCTTTTGGTTCTGGTTGTCGGGCCGATGTCGGCGGGTTGGATCAGTTCCAGAACGGCCCTCACATTGGCCATCAGTTTCTTTGTTGTCCCGGGCATTTTGACACTGTCCAGCATGCAGGCGATCGATCGTGCGGCCCACTATGCAACAACCACGGCTGCGGACGTGCCGTCTCAACGTACGGATCAGCTTTTCGCGGGCTCGAATTCCTGCCGTTCCTGTCATGCCGCCGAATATGACTCGTGGCATGCGAGCTTTCATCGCACCATGACCCAGGTGGCAACCACCGAATCAGTCGTGGCACCTTTTGACGGCAGGGCTTTGACACGACATGGTCAACAAGCGACTGTGGAACGCCGCGGCGACGAGTTTTGGGTCGACATGGTTGAGCCGGAGTTCAACCTGAGCTACGTTCGTCAGGGACAGATTCCGCCCGGAGATGATGTACCCAGAACTCAGCGCCGAATTGTGATGACCACGGGCTCACATTCCTTTCAGGCCTACTGGTACGTCATCGATGAGACTCGCGAACTGTGGCTTTTTCCCTGGCGCTACAGCATTGCTGAAAACCTGTGGATTCATGTTGATGACGTCTTTGTCCAACCTCCTACAGATCGTCCAGCTCTGGGACACAACGTTTGGAATCAGACATGCATCCAATGCCACAGCGTCGGCGGACAGCCGGGCTCAAATTCGCTGACACATCGGTTCGACAATACGCACGTCGCCGAGCTTGGAATTTCCTGTGAAGCCTGTCACGGGCCCGCGCATAAACACATTCAACAGCATCAAAATCCGTTTCGTCGCTACGCACAGCATCTCAGCGAGACTCCGGATCGAACGATCTTTAACCCACTTCTGACAGACCATGCAACGTCTTCACAAGCGTGTGGTATTTGTCATAGTAATTTTGCCTACGATGAGGATCATTCTCAGAACAAAGTGCGTTTTGAGATCGGCAATGAGTTTCGCCCAGGCATTGAGATGACAAACCGAGGTCGGTTTATGACGGTTGCTGATGAAACCGTTTACAAAGAAGGAAATCAGGAAATCTCCGTCTCACGCTTCTGGGCCGATGGAGCATGTCGCAGTGGAGGACGTGAATACAACGGCCTGATCGAATCCGCATGTTTCAAAAAGGGTGAGATTTCGTGCCTCTCCTGCCATAAGCTGCATGGAAATGACCCGGACGATCAGCTTGGTGATGGAATGCGAACCAATCAAGCGTGCCTGCAGTGTCACACAGACATGCAGCAGGACATTCCGGCGCACACGCACCACGATGAAAGCAGCACCGGAAGCCAGTGTATGAACTGTCACATGCCACACTCCAGCTTCGCGTTGTTGCGAGGCATTCGAAGCCATCGAATCGATAACCCAACCGTTGTGCCATTCGGACAAAACGTGCGACTGAATGCCTGCAATCTCTGCCATCTCGACAAGACACAGGCCTGGACATCAGGCTTCCTCGCTGAATGGTATGGCACTCAATCTCCGACACTGTCGCCGGACGATCAATCTGTGGCAGCGTCTGTTCTGTGGCTGCTCAAAGGCGATGGCGGCCAGCGGTCACTCAGTGTCTGGCATTTTGGCTGGCCAGAAGCGCAAGCGGTCGCGGGAACGTCCTGGATGATGCCTTTTCTGACCGCTGTCATGAGCGATCCCTACTCATCTGTCCGCTACAATGCCTGGAGTGCAATTCGAGCCCTGAACTCCATCTCACCGGCCGACGTAGAAGCAGTCACGAAGGATTTGTTCGACGATCTGACTGGTGATCGTGCTCGGATCTCGAATACGCTGTTGCTCGACTGGACTCGACACGCAATCGCCAGCGGCGTTGTCATCCCAGAACCGCTGCTTGGGAACCCAAACAACCTTGCGAATGGTCCATTTTCAGAACCGCGTTTGCGTGAACTGCTCAAGCAGCGCGACGATCGTCCGATGGTCATTGTAGAGTAACCCAGGGAGATTTCTCTGTGACTTCGCCAGTACCGAACGCATCTCCTACCACCGCAGACCGCAGAACTGCGCAGGAACTACTAACGCGCCGTCACCTCATCATTGGATGGTGGTCACTGGCAGTCTTCAGCATACTTGGCATCGCCCTGGAAGTTCTACATGGCTTCAAGATCGACCTCTATCTGAACGTCACGCAGGAGACCAGACGACTGATGTGGACTCTTGCCCACGCGCACGGAACATTGCTGTCACTTGTGCACATTGCATTTGCGGTGACGCTGAAATCCATGGATTTGCCACGCGGCGGATGGTCGAAGATCGTGTCTACGCTGCTCATCCTCGGAGGCATACTGCTCCCTGTGGGATTTCTTCTCGGCGGATGGATGACCTTTCACAGCGATCCTGGTCTGGGAATCCTGCTGGTACCAATCGGCGCCATCTGCATCGTGCTGGCCTTCACAATGACGGCCGTCAATGTCTCGCGGAAGTGATAAAAATGGAATGCAACGTCAGTCAGAACCGAGTTGCCTATCTCCTCGTTCGCGACCGCTGCAATGGTGGGAAGTCTATGTACCTGCGACTGTCTTGAACCGGATTTTTGTCCAGCCGTCTTCCGCGTCGGCGACATTTCAACGAAGTAACGTTCGACTACGACAGTGCCATTGGTTTCAGACGCCTTTTGTAGTCCTCACGCAATGCAGGTGGCTTCTTAACTCTTCTGGATCTGATGACGTGGATTTTGGAAATGCGATCGTCCGTGATTTTGCTCTTCACTGAGCGGTGGGAATCGTGTTGATCAATCGCTCAACGGCTGCGTCTGAAAGTTCTGAGTAAAGCGGCAGAAAGATCATTTTGCTGACGAAGCTGGCCGCCTCAGCAGGATACTGTTCTTCCGAACCGGTCTGAGGTTCAACAGGCTGAAGCTGGCTTCCCTGCGTGGCGTCAAAACCACAGGATCGAAGAGTTGCGATCATGGCCGCGGCTTCGCTTGAGCACATCGGAAAATCCCACCATGTATGACGACACGCACCCGCACCGGGAACAAAGGGTTGCCCCATATCGAGATCCTCAGCCGCCCGATGCTGGTGAATTGCCGTGGCCAGCAAACGACCGATTTGTGCTCTTCGATCCTGTCGCTTCGTTGCGGAAAGTCTCGCGTCAGAGACACGAGCAACAATGACACGCACACAGTGCTTGCATCAAAAAAGAGGCGACATGCGATTGTCTTGGTGGTGGGCGATTTGATGATGATGTGAAGTGGGCGACGGAATGGTCGGGTTTCGCTTGCGGGCTTTGTGACCGATGCCTGGAACGAATGGGTGGCTGCAGCAAATGGGACTGGCTCCGATCGCAGGAGACACCGGGATCAGTGATTGCTTGCTCTTCGATCGGTGCCTGTCCCACCCGGGAAATTCCGCACTAACACTTAGGATCGCACGGCATTTGTCAGTGAACCGTTTTTGACTACTCGTGTTGGAAAAGTGAAACATTTGAAGCCGACAGACCTCCCGGTGATGCAACCGAATCCGGAGCGGTGAAACTGGAGCAAGATTTCGATCCAGAGCAAATTATTGGGCATGTTCCTGGACCTGGAACTAGTTTTATGATGCTGTCACGACCTTCAATACGCAGTCAATACTGGATCGACTGTTGTAGGGTGGAGCAAGGATAGTCAGGCCTGGATTCACCAATGCCATGAAATCAATTCTACGTCAAAGTCGTGGCCGTAAAGCTTCGAGCCGAACCGGCAGTGCGATGGTCGAAATCGCCGTTTGCTTTCCGGTCTTCCTGCTGATACTCATGGGTATTATTGAGTTTGGCCGGGCCATGTCGATCAATCAGATGCTGAACTCGGCGTCTCGCATCGGCTGTCGAGCGGCGATCCTGGACGGCTCCACCAACAGCAGCGTGACCAGTGCGGTGAAGACGCATGTGACCAGCACGATTGGCTGCCAGCAGTCCAGCGTCACAGTGACGATTTCGGTGACGTCCAGTCAGACCGGTGCGACACTGTCTGACGTTTCAGCAGCATCGACAGGCGACATGATCAAGATCAATGTCTCTGTTCCGTTTGCCGACGTGAGCTGGTCCGTCAAAGACTGGCTGGCGACATCCACGATCCGCGGCCAGTGCTCGATGCAGCATGAATAGGACTCGCGAACCCTGCGGTCCCTGAGGAATCGCTGGCCGGTAGCAATCTCGAACGCTCTACTTAAAAAACTCAATCAGGGGATCTGTATGCGCCGTTCTTTCTTTGTCCAGAATGTCAATCTCCAGACACACCCATTGACCAGTATACTTTGTGTCACACTGTTTCTGACTCTCGCCAGCTCAGCGACCGCCCAATCAACAGGACGGACACTTGTCCGGGTTGAAGAAGACTGGGTGGCTTTGATCGGAGAGCCGGATGCGGCCACATCATCGCCTCAGATCATGAACTTCATCTCTCCGATTCAATCGACGGAGGGAATCTTCGGGCTGGTGCAGGTCAATCATCGTGGTGCTCCGGACTTTAACGACGGCGGCTTGCAAGTTCAGGGATGGGTCGGCTCGTGGATGAGCGGATCGATGGATGCCAACAAGTATGCAAAGCTGAATCGCAATTCAGACAATCTCCGCTACACGGTTGCGATGGAGAAAGTCAGCACCGGGATCCAGTTTCAGCTTCTCAATGGACGTTCTCGCACGTGGGGCAGGTTCGCTCAAACGCCGGTGTCAGTTGTCGTGCAGACGGACGCGCCGTCGCTCGAAGATTACTCACCCGAGTTTTCGGTCGCCAACACAAATGTCAACGTGGGAGCTCATCGCGTCGGCCTGCTCTATATGACCGCGACACGATTGAAATACAGCGATGGTGAGACAGTTTCAGACTCTACAGACCGAGTGATCCATCGATATCAATTGAATGTCAACGACGTCGCCCTGACGGAGTATGAGGAGAACACTGAAGACTACAACATCGAGATCAAAGAGTAAGCAACGACAGAACGCTGTATGTCTCGGTCCAATCATAATTGCACTTAACGAATTTCCCGTGTCATTGATACGCAGCAACTTTCCTGTGCTGGAGGCGAACGATGAGAATCACGAAAACAACGGTCTCAGTGATGAGCCGGAAGACATGTAAATCAAATCGACGCGGAACCGTAATTGTACTGGCTGCCGCCATGTTGATTGTGGTTTTTGGAATCGCCGCGTTCACGGTCGATTTTGGATTCCTCAACGTCACCAAGGGACAGATCCAGAATGCGGCCGATTCAGGAGCTCACGCCGCCATGCAGGAGCTTGTGAACGGCATCGGCCCTGGCGCCACAGTGTCGTCACAGGTTGCCGCTCAAAACGCTGGTGGAAAAGCACAAACAATGGTGCAGACGTTTCGATCAGGTGACGTCGCGTCGACTCAGCTTTCCGTCCAGCGTGACGTGCGATTTGGACGGCGATCCTGGAATCCAACGACCAATCTATGGGTGAAAGAATGGGGTGTGACACCGTACAACATGGTGGAAGTCTCAGTCCGACGAACCGAGGCCGCAGGTGCTCCGCTGGGCACGATCTTCAGCAACTTATTGGGCTTCAAGTCCTTCGACGTGGAGGCAAAATCCGTGGCTTCGGTAGCGCCCGCGACAGGGTTCCAGCTTCCAACGGGATCCGCTTCAACCGTCGACTTGCTTCCGATTGCTCTCGACCTGACGACCTGGAATAATCTGTTGCAACAGATCTCCAACAGCACATCTTATGGGTTTCAGGACCAGCACCGTTATAACCCCGCGTTTGGTACTGTCACATCAGGGACTGACACTCTTCCGGAAGTGAATATTTATCCGGATGCGAACAGTAGCCTGCCTCCCGGCAATCGTGGTACCGTCGATATCGGTGCCGCAGGCAACAGCACCAACGATCTCAAACGACAGATACAGTACGGCGTTAATGCCAGCGATCTTTCCTACTTTCCAAACGGCGAACTAAAGTTCAACAGTCAGGGGATTCTATATCTCAACGGTGACACGGGGATCAGTGCCGGGATCGAATCGTCGCTGCAATCGATTATTGGACAGGTCCGGGCAATCCCAATCTTCATTTCCGTCTCCGGGCCAGGTAACAACGCCGAATATACGATCGTCAAGTTTGTCGGAGTGCGAGTAATGGCCGTCAAACTGACCGGTGGCCCGACTCAGCGATACGTTCGAGTTCAGCCCGCTCCGTATTCTTCCCGATTCACGAAACGCGGCAATGCTGTGGTGAATGTTGACAGCATCCTTAGCCAGCCAATCCTGATCGAGTAATCCGACCGGCAACGACTGCAACTCCAACCGCAACATCTCGTGAAATCTGCATCCAGCCCAAACGGCGAGCCACACAAGCCCGCCGTTTGACTCGCCGAAAACTCGCACAGCGAAGTGACTGCAGATTCAATCAGGGCGATCGACATATCGACCAACATCATGCCACATTCCGGACAACGTCTCCCCAACCCTCACACCCAAAGTGCTCCGCACTTCCCTTCACGCTGCCCCATTTACCCCACACCTTCGGCGAATATTTACAAACGAAGCGACTTCTGGAAACTCTGAAAGGATTGGAATTGGCAACGGCCACAGACGCTCTGACCGACATCATTCAGGAGATTCAAAAGACTTCGACGGTTCTGGCCGAATCTTCTTCCAACCTCGGTCACATTTCGACGAGCCTCGTCGGGCAAAGCCAGGAAACATCAATGCGTTCAAACGGTGTCGCAGCCGCAGCTGAAGAACTCTCGGCCAACGTCAATACAATGAGCGCCGCGGCCGAACAAATGAGCATGAATTTTTTGTCCATCTCATCCGCGACGGAAGAACTCAGCACCAGCGTCGGAGCGATCTCGCCAGCCGCCGAGCAAACATCATCGAATGTGACAAACCTAGCTGGCGCTGTGAAGAGCATTTCCAGCTCCTCCGGCGACGTGCTGAGCGACGTTAAGGAAGGCGCGCGAGGCGCTGGCGAGGCGTCGCAAATGGCTGAGTCTGCAGGTCGCACGATGCGGAATCTGGATCAGTCCAGCACCGAAATCAGCAAGTTCACCGAGACGATCAGGATGATCGCTTTGCAGACGAATCTGCTCACTCTAAACGCGACGATTGAAGCCACCTCCGCTGGTGAAGCGGGCAAGGGTTTCGCCATTGTGGCGAATGAAATCAAAGAACTGGCCAACCGAAGTGCCAAGGCCGCTGAAGACATCGCGAAGAAGATCGAGGGCGTTCAGAATGGTACTCGCCAGGCAGTCGGCGTGATTCGCGACATCGCGGATGTGATCAAGAACATCAATCAGTCGGCCGATCGAATTTCATCGTCGGTGGAGAATCAGAACCGGTCGGCTCAGACGATTTCGCAGAACATCTCCGAAGCGAATCAGGGTGTAGGACATATCTCGCGATCGATTTCCGAAGTCGCTTCCACAGCCAACATGATGGCTCGCAACATCGCAGAAGCGTCGCGTGGTGCTGTGGATGTTTCCAGAACTGTGAGCGAAGCGGCCCGTGCATCCAGTGGGATTTCGGAAAGCATCGACCGGTCAGGAACCATACAGCATCGCGATGGCGATCCTCGATTTCCTTGCAGCAAATCCTGGCACCGGGTTCACTGCTGAGCACTTCTGGATTCTCGGCACCGACATCTCCGATCGGGCCCTCAACACAGCCCGCGCGGGATTATATTCCGACTGGGACATGGAACGTGGGGCAACCTTCGAACAGAAGAGCAAGTACTTTTCGCCGCAGGTCAATCAATGGCTAATCTCGCCGACCGTTCGAAAGATGGCCGAGTACCGCAAGCTCAATGTGCTGCAAAGCGTTGCTGACCTGAACGGCTTCGACATGGTCTTTTGCCGAAATCTGCTGATCTACTTCGATGAGTGCACTCGTGTCTCTGTCGGCCAAAAAATCGCCCGCAGCCTCAACACCGACGGCATTCTCATGCTCGGTTCCACTGAACATCTGCCCGCGTCTTTTGATACAACGTTTCAGCAAACTCACTTTGGACGAACGATCGGGTTTGTTAAGTTGCCGATGAAGAACTCCGCTTGAACCCCGGTTTGTGGATTTGAAGCAAAACCACTGTGATTCGTAATACCATGGGCATTCCTGCCGGTCGAAGCGACCCGGACAAGAATGCCCAAGCTACCACTTGTGCGTCACGCATTGAGAACACCAAAATGAGTTTTGAACCTGCCGCTGTCCAGAAAGCTGTTCGCCAATTGTCGAAGGTCGATCCTGTGCTCAGACGCGTGATTCGTGACGTCGGGCCGTTCACGCTGAAGCCGGACAAGGGCGGTTATGGAATTCTTGTACGGTCAATTCTTTCCCAGCAGATCTCAACCTCCGCTGCGACAACCATTCGGACTCGACTTCAGAGTTTGCTGCCAGCTGGAAAACTTGCGGCAAAGTCGATCGACGCGTTGACCGACGAACAATTGCAGTCGGTCGGGATTTCGCAGCAGAAGCGAGGTTACCTGCGAGACTTGACTCGTTGTACGCTCGACGGCACGCTGAACTTTCGCCGGATCGCCACTCAACCCGACGACGACGTCGTCGAAACGCTGATTCAGGTCAAAGGCATCGGTCGCTGGACGGCTCAGATGTATCTGATGTTTTCGCTCGGCCGCCCGGATGTCTTTGCTGTTGGCGATCTGGGAATTCAGAATGCGATGAAGCGACTCTATGAACTTGACGCGAAGCCCAAACATTCCGACCTGGAATCCATCGCCGCCCCATGGACGCCTCACCGAAGCATCGCGTCGTGGTACCTGTGGAGATCGCTTGAGAAGAAAACAACGGGCAACGAGTAATTAGCCTGAGGCTGCTCAGTTGCCCAATTCGATCTCTTTGATGTTTACCAGCTTCAGTGATCCAAACGGGTTGTACATCGGACTGTTGGGCGGAAAATCCCGGGATGCGACCGCCACCGTCTGAAAGCGAGGCCCGTTCTCGTCGGCCAGCAGGTGTCCGTCTCCTATCGGCTTTTCGTTGCCAGCGACATACCGAATCACTTCGATGATCGCGTCTTCGTTGGCGTCGGCATCCGCTCGCTTCATGATGAGGTCCGGGAAGCCGAGCACATGCATGCCCATTGTGTAGACCAGCTCTTCTCCGCAGATGATGCTGACAAACGCAAAACTCAGCGCATCTGAACTGCCGTCGTTCGTCATCCGAGTCCACAGATCGCCGCCATGCGCGAGCCCACTGTTGTCGATAAACACGCCTGCTCCTCCGGCAGAAATGATGGCGGCCGCAGCCTGCATCATCGTTGCGGCTGCCGCCGGCGAACCACCCGGTCCGGCGAGCAGAATGTTGACCGTGTATCGATTGATAACTTCCAGCTCCTGCTTTGTTGCGGGCCGCCGACATGAGGACTTGAAGATCTCCGGAAACTGATCATCAGCCTGCATCGGTATGAACTCAACTTCAGTGCCGTCCGGAAGAACCAGCGATTCGGCCGTGATGCGAAAGCCTTCCGGCAGCCGTTCAATCAACTCACGAGGATGCGACCAATCTCCCGGTATACGAAAGGCGATGCGAACTTCAGTCTCTGGCATGTTTCTGAACCCGATTCCGCGAAGGTAAATTCTCGTCCGATCGGCATTGTGATCATCGCAGGACTACGCTGTAAAGCGGCCAATAGGCTGATATTTCTCAGATCAGCACGTGCAAACTCGGGAGATGAACATGCGAGGAAGTGACTAGAAAATACCTATTGAGCCTGAGGCGATAGCCGATATCACGGCGGAAAATTCGACAGCGAAAATTCGGCTAGCGCCTCAGGCTCAAATTCATACCGACCGACTCGCTATTCCAACCTGAAACTCGCAACTACTCCGGCGATGGCTTCCCAAGCCACTTCACGGCGTTCGTCAGGATCAGCAAAGGACGCTCCTGCTTGTAGACGGGATACGTTTCGTGCCCGGGGCGGAAGTAGAACACTCGACCGGCGCCGATCTTCCAGATCAGCCCGCTGCGGAAACTTTCGCCAGCCTCCCAGGTCTCTTCAAAAAGCACTTCGTCGGCATCTGGCACATGAAAAGGATCGGCGTACATTTCCGTCTGAGGAATCTCGAACGACGCCGGCAAGCCCGCCGAAATCGGATGATCGGGCTTTAGAACCTTCACGGTGCTCGGCTTCCCGTCAGGTCGGTACGCCGGAAAAACGCAGTTCGGCAAATCGACTCGAACGGTCAGTTGGTCACCACGCCGCATCGCGTAGTAAGCTGGTGTCTTGATGGAGTCGGCTGTCGGAACGAAGCGACCACCGGGTGAGACAAAATCAAACTTCACTGGCGGCCCGTTGGCGGGATCCGGATAGCGTCGACGAGCGTCATCACGAGTTCGCTCATTCATGGCTTCAACAAACGGATTCGCCCAGTGGGCCGAATGAAGAGCGATCAACGCCAGGCGACCTTGCTTGACACGAGCCACAATGTCGCGTGAAAGCTCGATGGAGATTTCATCCTGCCGCACATGGCCCCACCAGATGAGCACGTCGGTGTTATCGAGCAGCGTCGCTGGCAATCCCTTGTCTGGTTCCCCAATGTTTGCCGAGATGACTCGCAGACCCGGCTGCTTTGAAAGATGCTCGGCGATCGCGTTCCCCAGAAAATTGTCGTAAGCCTGTTTCTGAGCCGGCTGCTGTTCGTCCCATACGAGCACTCGGATCGCCGCCTCCTGAGCCGAACACTGGCTGATCAGGAAAACGCCAATACACAGCCGGGCGACGGTTGACGCAAACTTCATGATGGGAACTTTCTGAGCAGGCAAGCAGCAGGAAGATGCGACGTCAGTGGCATCCGGTTCAAAATCCGATGAGCCGAGCAAGTCTACTGGTGTCGCGGGTGTTTTCCAGCAAAGCTCTCGTTGAACCGCACGCCGAGCACAATGCTGTCCCACCAGCGCCTCCTGCTATAGTCATTCAGCGTCCCGCATCCATGTCAGAAAACGGCATCGTCTTCAGCAGGCGGCATTTGGTCAGAAATACGGCGGACAGCCCGTAGAGCGCGATCGTGTCGTCTTTCGTCAGAAGACCACCAATTTGAGACCACGGCTTTCTTATGCGGTAGAGCGTTGCGCACATGACTGCAAAGACAGGGAGGGAGATGAACAAAATCGGAAGATAAAATCCGGTCAAATACCAAGCTATCCCTGCCACCACAGCCATAACAATCCCGACCAGTTTGACTATTCGCCAGGATTTCCTGCGAGCCTTCTGCAATCCCTCTTCCGAATAGCAGGCAAACACCGGGATCTTTCTGCCGAGCCTGTGAGCCGCAACGATCAGTAGCAGGATGACCGTTCCCGGAATTCCACCTCCGATGAAAACACCAAGCATCACGCCGGTGGTCCCGTTGGGCTGCAGTTTGAGAAGTGGCAGCACACTGCCCATGATCGGAGCAACGGAAATCTGAAGCACAAAGATTGAAATTGGTATAACCCACTGCCACCAACGAGGCATCACGCGAATGGTAAACTCGCAGTCTGTCAGTCCGGTTTCTTGGCCACTCACAAAACATATTCGTGGCAACCGACAGGGTGGGCAAAAAACGAGTGCCTTCTTTTCAACACGAAACTCGCCGTCGCCCAACTCTTGCGGCGGCACATCCTCCATCCGTTCCGTTGGTGCTTCGTAAGGATTGAAGTCGCTGGCTGTCATCGTCATGCCTTTGTGAATCGCTCACTGTGCGTCGATAGCTTCATGTAGACACCACCGAGACTTTTGGTAACGGTTCGCATCGGTCAGCAGATCACGTGATTTAATAAGAAGCGAAAACACGGTCGGTTGCCGACTTGCCGTTCAAACCAAACAGTGTTGCTCACGCACATACCGAGGAATCAGCGTCATGACATCGACCTGGCTGCACAACGCAATGTCGCTGTCGTAGCCGAGGCCTCGCAGATTCAAGCCGCCACGAGTTTCGTTCAGGACCTTCACGATCCCCGCAGCCAGTTCGGCTGAGCCACTTCCCGCCAAAGCCTCAATCACAGAATGCCGCCAGAATGCCACCGCGATGTTGGCGCTGTCGTTCAATATCCATGACACACTCGAATTGCCATTCGTTGCCGATCGCTGCAACAAGTCGACGATCGCACCAGCAAAGAGTACATCTTCAGCGGTGATCGCGCCGTCCGTGCCCGCGCAGATCAGATGGGTTGGGCGAGCTTCCTTATGCAGCCGTTCTGCGAGTGCCTGACGATTCAGGAACGAACCGATGAGGATCTCGGCCGCTGCAGACGCTTTCAGCAACGCGCGAGTTCCATTCGTTGTCGTGAAGGCGACGGTACGACCCGAAACAACGCTCGATCCATATTCAGCCGGCGAGTTGCCCAGGTCAAATCCTTCGATGCGAACTCCGCCGCGTTCGCCGCCGAGCAACACCGTGCCGGGTTCTGAACTCTGTCGGATCTGAAACGCTTCGTCAGGAGTTCCGCACGGGACAACCTTCGCCGCACCGTTCCTCAATGCCGTCATCATCGTCGAGGACGCTCGCAGGATATCAATAATCACTGCAGTTCCGCCCACGAGCGCATCGGGTTCGATCAGGGAAGGCAGAAGGTGAACGCAAAGTGGCTGCTGCATGAGGTTCTCAGATAGTAATCGGGGGTCGGCTGTCCGGGTCAGATGTTTTTGCGTCGCAAATCTTCTACGCTATCTGTTCGGTGTGCTCGTTCCTCAACAGTGTTGCATCCCGCGACCGCTTCCTCAACGCCCGCCTCACAATTCTTCCTGGAGTTCAATAATGATTCGTCATTCCAGAATGCTGTCACTGCTTTCGGCTATCTGCCTCGGCGTTCTTGCATCGACACCGACGGTCGCGGATGAAGCGAAGCCGGTTGCTGACGTCACGACAACAACTGCTCCTGCAGCAAAGATCGACGGCATCGGCCCCGACTGGAAGGCTCTCGGCAAAGACGACTTCGTGAACGTCAATTGCAACGAAGATACCTGGAGCTTTTCAAATGGCGAAATCCATTGCACCGGAAGCCCCGTGGGCGTGATGCGAACAACGCACGAACTGACCAACTTCGAACTGGTTGTCGAATGGCGACACTTGAAGGCGGCCGGAAATTCGGGAGTCTTCCTGTGGGCCACCGAAGCTTCACTGTCGGCATTGAAGCCCGGCGGACTTCCGGCTGGCATCGAAGTTCAGGTTCTGGATCACGGCTACACCGACGCCTACCGCAAACAGACGGGCAAAGAACCGGACTGGTTCACCACCAACGGCGACGTCTTTCCGACCGGCATCGCGAAGATGAAGCCGTTCGCTCCTGTTGCTCCGGATGGCAGCCGCAGCTTTCCTCGCAAGAATCTCAGCCGCGGCGTTGGCGAATGGAATCATTACTACGTGCGAGCGATCAACGGAGAAGTTCGCTTGTGGGTGAATGGCGAGGAAGTCTCCGGTGGAACCAACTGCCAACCCGCCAAAGGTTTTCTGTGTCTCGAATCTGAAGGCTCGCCCATCGAATTCCGAGGCCTGCGACTTCGCGAGCTGCCGTAACCACTCCGGTAACGCCCCCGCATGACAAACCCCAATTCCTGAGCCTCAAGACGCTAGCGGCGGGCGTGTGAGTGTTTTCTTAAACAGTTGCCCACGGCTAGCGCCTTGCGGCTCACGGGGCAGCATTGATCAGTCAATTTGCGGTGTGGCCAAACTGGTACGGCAGCTCCCTGTTAAGGAGTTGAATGTTGGTTGGAACCTGCCACCGGAGTACTCTTTGAAACATATATCCAACGATGCGGGGTAGTTTCTGCTGGTAGCAATTCGTGACTTTAAACGACGAGTCCGCAGGTTCAATTCCTGCCCCCTGCAATTGAATCGGAAGTCACTCCTTCATTTTGCTTCCACGGGCTGCTGGTCCAATAGGAAGATATCCGGTTTGCACCCGGAAGATCGCGGTTCAAATCCGCGGCGGTTCATTTTCAATCATGTATTTGTTTCGATCTCGTTGGCTGGGCATTGGTGAGCCCAGGTGCCTGTAAAGCACCCGCCTTCGGGCTGTGCAGGTTCAAATCCTGCTCAACGCATTTGCTTGTTCAACGTTCCCGGAAGGTAGCCGAATACGGTTCGTCGGGCCGCACTGCTAGCGCGTGCCTCTACAGAACAGCAATAGATTTGGTCTCCGAACTATTTGCGACGCGTGGAGACGGCTTGTGACACAAATTGACGAGCGTGAAGCCATCCATATAGGTCTCGGCCTATCCGACAATCAGCAGCGATTCGTTCGCCGTCACGCGACCCCCAAATCTTTAGCTGCAGTTTCCAATCGCCCTCTTTTCGAATCCGTGGAACCATCGACACAAATCCCCTGAGCGGTTCGTCTCTGCTTAACGGACTTTTGACTCCCACAAACCACTGATACGCCTTTTCCCCCTGCACAAGCAACTGGTGGATTCTGGAATCGGGTTTGTGGTCGGCAACATGCTGCAGATCCAGATTAAGCGTCAACAGTTCGGTCGAAGATCGTTCCGAATCCTCGGTAACCTTCACGTCAGATGATCGGACCGCCGCTTCCGGTTCAAGCATGCCTGGAATTGCTCGAAACATGACGCGATCATCCGCCACTTCGCAACGCAGGCGAAGCTCTTCCAACTCTGCACCGGGCAGCTCGGAATTGATGAAAACATCACAGTGTTGGTCCGTAACTACTGCACCCTGAAACAAACCGACGAGGGCTGCAAGTTCACGTGCCTGAAGATCCGAAACGATCTCTCCTGCAAATGCGGGGTCGCCGTTTGAATCGGTAACCAGCGAGACGCCTGCAGCAACTCTCTTTGAATCAATCTGCCTACCCAATGCCTCCCCGGCACTGGTCCCCGCAAACCGGGAATTTGCCACCACCGCGTGTAGCACGGGCACAAGAGTATCTGGAATTCTCAGATTCAGAACCGCGGAGCCAACAGCATCGGCAGGAGCGGAAACTCCTGTCGATTGAACCGGGTTGACTTCCTGAACCAGTTTGGCCAAACCTGAGTTCGGGCGGATCTCGACCTCCACGTGCGCGTGATATGCAGCATCGCCTGTCGGCTCGTCTGCGTAGAGAATGCATTCGTTTATATCTGCCAATAGGCGTCGAAACAACTCGAGCGAGTTGGTGCCCAGTCCGCTCCGCTCAGCGTATTCGTGCAGGGTCTCTTGATCCCTCTGTTGAAGGAGAACGGAAGCATGTCGCTCAACCTGGGTCACTAACCCCGAACGAAACTCCTCAGGTATTCCCTTTGGGGCGAAATAGTAGCACCAATCGTGCCCTCTGCCTTTCTCAATCATTGTCGATAGTTGCTCAAGAGGCGCGAAAAATGACTCCCCTCCCCAGACAACAACTCCATTTCCATACGATAGCCGAAGGTCCATCCACCGCACGGTTGCTCCGCTGGGACGCTTCTCCCCAGGACCGGAGTTGGAGATCAAGACATTGTTTCTTGTTCGGCTGACGCTAGCATCCGCCCCTCGCTTTTCCAGATTGCTTGCCACGAAAGCGTCAAACGTAGCGTCATTCTGCACCGAACGAAATCGCATCCGATGAATTCCGCCAGCATTGTCCAGCGAGTAACTCAGCCCGCCCAGCGGTTGATAGCCCTTCGGATCGTCAAACTTGTAAAACTGCTGGTCGAAAAGTCGTGAAAGAGCCGTTTCATCAATCCGCCGCACGAACTGCTCAGGACAGAACTCATTGACAAGGAGCCTGCGTTCAAGAACCTTCTCCGGAGCGCCACCCGTGCCGTCAAAGACGATCAACACGGGTGGCGACAAATCATCTGAACGGCACCAAGACGGCACAGCGATCCAAACACATAGAAGCTGTATCACGAACATTTTGCGATTCATATCAAACGCACTCCCTTTTCATCGCTCTTGGTTCGCCGTACCCCAAATCTACGTGCTTCACTCCGATTGCCGTTGCACCAGCCCAACTATGGAACGGTCGCGGTCGCTGAACCGGTCGCAAAGATAATCCATGCGCTAGCTCCTTCAATTGGATCGTAACTACTAAATGGACACCGACAGAGTGTCGCATTCAAAGTATGCAGACCAGCGCTGGCATTGGACTGGGAGCTTGATAGCGTCCACGTTGCGCTCTGCCCTGGAAGCAAATCTTCCTCTTCGCCTTCCGATCCCATTTGCGCATTGGTCACTTCATAAAACGACCAAAACGTGTTCAATTCAAGATCATCCATTGGTACCGTCGCAGTGAACGTTGCAGAACCGCTGAGAACTCCATTCGCAAACGTCAACGCCGGGGAAACCGAACCGTAGGCTGGATCACTTTGGCCAAAACCTGGCTGGCCATATGCCAGCGAACACGTACACAGCATTGCAAAGTAGGCAAACGCACCAGACAACCTTCGCATTGGTCAATCCTCCAACAAATAGACATATCGTGACA
>JANMEV010000505.1:0-11995 GCA_031377305.1 Planctomycetota bacterium
ATGTAAAGGTTCAATCCGCCGGTGTTGGGGCCGGTGAGGTCGCCTGTTTTCTTCGCTGCCTCTTCTGCCGACGGTTGTTCCTGTCCCTTCGGATCGGAGGCAGGCTCAGGACCTCCCACCGCCGCTGCATGTTGTGAGAACAGCGTTTCCAGGTTTTTTACATAGTGGCTGGAACCGAGCAGGCCGATCTCTTCACCGGACCAAGCCGCGAAGACGACGTCGCGCTGGCCTTTCAGCTTGCCCGTATCCTTCGCCTGCGCCATGGCTTCTGCGATCTGCATCATGGCGGACACACCTGAGGCGTTGTCGTCGGCTCCGAAATGAATGTTGGATTGTTCGTCACCGCGAGCCAGCGAGTTGCCGTTGGGGCCAGTTCCCAGATGATCGACGTGTGCTCCCACGACAACGATTTGGCCAGCCTGTTCGCCGTTGACCTGCAAGCGACCAAGAACGTTACGACCTTTCTTTTTCTCCTGACGGATATCGATCGAAGCGGCAACCTTTACGCCCTCAAGAGGAAAACCCATCGCCGGTTCACCGGAGTCCAACTTCCCTTGAACAGACTTCAGATCCTTCTTCAAGGTCGCAAACCATTCTGAGGCCACAGCGTCGGAAACACTGATGACCGGCAATCCGGATCCCGCGAGCGATCCATCGAACTGCAAAGGAACGAGTTGTCCCTTCACACCTGACGTCGGGCCGCTGACCACAATCAAACCCCGCGCACCCATGTCGCGAGCTTGCATGGCTTTGAAGCGAAGACTTGAGAAACGATTGAAGTGCTGCCGTTGTTCGGGAGTCAGATTCTCCGGCATAAATCGAAAGACCAGAACCCACTTGTCCTTCACATCCAGATGGACAAATGAATCATATTCTTCGATGCCGTCAGCCGCCGGAGCCCGCAGGCCGTAACCGGCAAAGATGACGTCCGATGATTCGACTTTGGTCGATGTCGAAAATGCGATCGGTCTCCAATCGGTTTCGAGTGCCAAAGTTTTCTCACCGACCTTCAGGCTGTTGTCAGGCCCAGCGGAAACTCCGGATGTGAATTCGAACTCCTGAAAATAGGTGTCGTTATCGCCAGCAGGAAGCAAGCCGATCGTTTCAAAATGCAGCGCGACATAGTTGGTGGCGAGCTTTTCGCCTTTGGTTCCTGTCAATCGTCCACCGAGTTCCGGGCGACACAAATACTCAACGTGTCGAACGGCATCAGCCGGAGCAAAGTCGCCTCGATCACTTGAAGTCTGCGCCATGACCGCCGGTTTGTCGTCGGTCTTCGAAGCAACGCTTGCAGTGGCGTCACTGAGCCCGAATTGTTCAAGCGCCTTGGCATGATCCCACTCGGCCAGGAAAATCTGCGACTGCTTGGTGGCCGTTCGATTCGTTGTCCATGCGAGCTGCTCGCCATCTGGGCTGAAAACGGGCAGGCCGTCAAAACCAGGAGTGAAAGTCACTCGCACCGGTTCGTGCCTGCCAGCGGCGTCGACCATGTAGAGTTCGAAGTTTGCGAAGCCGTGTCGATTCGTAGTGAAAATCAGATACTGGCCGCTCGGATGAAAATATGGAGCCCATGACATTGCCTGCAGATGCGTCAACTGCTGCTGGTCGCTGCCATCGACGTTCATGGTCATGATCTCGGCAGTCGCACCGTTCTCCGAGAATCGACGCCAGCAGATTCGTTTGCCATCGTGACTGAAGAACGGACCACCATCATAGCCGGGCGATATCGTCAATCGCTTCACGTCGGAACCATCAGGCTTCATCACGTAGATCTCGTTTGCCCACGCTGGATCCACCTCAAACGCTTTTCGTTCATCCGCGATCAGCTCCTGTTCGTAAGCCGACCGATTGGACGCGAATGCAATCAGCGAGCCATCGGGTGACCATGAGCCTTCCGCATCGTAGCCCTTGGTATTCGTCAGTTTGTGATACTGCTTCGATGCCAGATCGTATTCGTAGATCTCGTAGAATTCGTCGTAGTCCCATGAATAGCGACGTTCCTTGCCGGAGGCTCGCAATTCCAACTCATCTTTTTGTTCCTGTTCTGCGGCGGGGTCGTCCTGAGTCGACGCGAACATCACTTTCCTGCCATCCGGATGAATCCACGCGCACGTTGTTTTGCCTTTGCCCGTTGAGACGCGTTCGGTGTCGCCGGAATCGAGATCCATCAGATAGATCTGAAAGAACGGATTGCCAGGTTCACGTTCGCTTTGAAAGATCATCTTCCGTCCATCCCCGCTGAAATAGCTTTCGCCAGCGCGGCGACCTTCGAATGTTAGTTGACGAGTTCTCCGGATCAGTGCCCCTTCCGACTTCATCGCTTCGGCTGGATTTGATTCCGTGACGTCGACTTCCGTCTGCTGGGCCAGACTGCAGTCGTGAAACAAAACGGCTGTCATCATCGCGGTAAAGAAAGTCGCAAAACAGCGAGCGGAAAGTGAATTGACGATCACGAAAGGTCCTCATTTTCCTGAGAGTGCAAGACGCGGGAGTCTGATCGACCGTTGCGTCTTGGGGAGTTGCTTCAATGGTGCTGCTGATTCTAGCCGTGAAGCACTCAAGATTCATTCTTGTTGCAGGAATTGAGACTAAGATCGATTCCCGAGGCCCTCCGCAGGAAATGGTGGCTCGTATCGGACAGGCTCATCGGCAGTCCGATTTCTGCGTCGACGCTCGAATTTGGCTGAAGTTGGCCCCAGCGAGTGTACCCGGACGGTATCATCGCTAGACTTTCCAGCCCCGGATGTTGGATGTGCCGCGAGTGACATGCCGCCAGTTCACGCCTGTTTTTCCTGATACGCTAATGCCTCAATTATCTGCGAACACCGTAAGTCCGCCGTCAGCCCTTGTTGACTATCCCGCTCGCGACATGACGATCACTGTCGGTGCTGGAATGTCTTTCGGTGAGCTAAGTCGCATTCTTCAACAGGAAAATCAGCAGCTTCCCATTGATGTCGCTGATGACGCGATTCCTCTTGGGAAAATGGTTGCTGACGACGTTAGTGGTCCCAGACAATTCGGCTATGGCACTCTGCGAGACTATGTCATCGGAATTGAAGCCGTTGCTGGCGACGGGCGAGTGTTCCATGCGGGCGGGCGAGTCGTCAAGAACGTCGCCGGTTATGACCTGTGTCGCTTGTTGATCGGTTCCCGCGAACAACTCGGCACGATCACACAGCTCACTTTCAAGCTCAAGCCGATTCCCATTCAGTCGACGCTGCTGGTCGCGGGTTTCCGATCGCTGCGGGATCTTGATTCGGCTCTGGAACGCCTCAACCTGACATCCACTACTCCTGTCATCATGGACGTGGTCAGCCGTTTTGTGGGAGGTCGATTGCTTAAGCAGGCCATGCCCAAACTCACGGAGACAACTCCTTTTGCCGATGCTGCTGCATTGCTGGTGTTTGGATTTGAAGGTCCACAGGTGGCGTGTGACTGGCAGTCGACCACACTGAAGAATGAATTGCAGGGAACAGCGGCATGGGTTCACACTGCAGAAGACCCTGAGGCTTATTCACACTACTGCACTGCCGCACAACGGGCGTCAGTCGCATCCGGCGATGAATCCTGGTTGGCGAGGTTATCAACGTTGCCGTCTCGCACGGTTTCCGCGATCACTGTGCTTCAGGAGTCTGGCTGCGAAGTGTTTGGCCGTGCGGGCAATGGCGTACTATTTGTCCGTTCGGTTGTGGGTTCCCACATGAACTTGCGGCCAGCGGACGAGTCGAAAGGGATCGGGACTCTACAATCGCTTGTGTCTGATGGCGTTGGCTCGGTCGACGTGCTCAAATCCGCGACATCACGTTCAACACAGTCGTCGCCAGCAGTTCAGGAGATCTCTCGAAAACTACAGACGCTTCTTGGAGCCGTGTGATGCGTCCGGTCAAAACTGGACGCCGCTAATTGTTGAATTCGGGCCGATGTTTGGCCGTATGATGTTCGGGTTGGAAATGCAGTTGTCTCTCGATGCACGGTTAGGCTGTCCGCCCAGCTGATCCGTCGCATCAAAGGAAGTTGAAGCCAAAGTGTCGCAAACAGAAAACTCACCAAAATCTTCATCACTGCCGGTGATGGGTCAGTCGATTCCGTACGACCGCTTTCTGGATTGCGTGCACTGTGGTCTCTGCACGGCTTCCTGTCCGACGTATGTGGAAACCGGCGATGAGAACGACAGTCCTCGCGGTCGCATCTATTTGATGCGATCGGTGATTGACGGGCGACTCGATCTGACCGACAAAGTGCGACATCACCTGGACCTCTGCCTCGACTGCCGCAGTTGCGAAACGGCGTGTCCGAGCGGCGTGCAGTATGGTCGCCTGATCGAACCATTCCGAGTCGAGATGCAGCAACTGCCGACTTCGAATGCCGATTCTTCAGTCTCTTCGGCTGCACCAACATCGCATAAGCCAGACTGGTTTCATCGCTGGATCCTTTATGGGCTGTTTCCAAGTCGGACTCGAATGAAATGGGCGTTGACGCCGGCCCGCTGGATGCAGCGGCTGGGTGTTGATCGCCTGATCGAAAAGCTGGGGATCAATCGCCTGCTTCCGGATCGACTTCAGCGCATGCAGGCTCAGTTGCCGGTCTTGAAATCACCGCTTCCGGAACTTCCTGAATTCCTGCCTGCGATTGGAGCCAAACGAGCAAAGGTGGCGTTGTTTGTCGGTTGTGTTGCAGATGCCATGTTTCGCCATGTTCACTGGGCAACAGCTCGAGTGCTTCAGGAAAATGGCTGCGATGTTGTGATCCCTCGCAGCCAGGGCTGCTGCGGAGCCATCCACTATCACAGCGGCGCGTCGCAGCCTGCTTTGGATCTGATGAAGCAAAATGTAAATGCTTTCGACGATCAATCAATCGATGCGATCATCGTCAACGTCGCTGGATGCGGCGCGATGTTGAAGGACTACGCTCACATTTCAGAAGAACTCCATCACACGGGCGGGCCGCAGGATACGGCAACTTACGATCATGATTCCGCAGAGTCTAAATTCTGTTCACGAGTGAAGGACATCAGTGAGTTCCTGATGTCGCTCGGTCCGATTAAGCCCGAGGGAAGGTTGGACGCGGTCGTCGCCTATCAGGACGCCTGTCACCTTCAGCATGCTCAAAAGATCAAACAGCAACCGCGAGATCTGCTCAAGCTGATTCCCGGGATTTCCCTGCGAGCCATCAACGAAGCGGAACTTTGCTGCGGTGCGGCCGGCAGCTACAACCTGACTCAACCCGATATGGCCGACCGACTCGGCCAGCGCAAGGTGAATTGTTTGCTTGAAGTTAAGCCGGACCTGATCGTTTCGGGCAACGCAGGATGTTCATTGCAGCTTCAGGCTCAGTTGAAGAAATCCGGCTCAAACGTTCCCGTGTTGCACCCTATGGAACTGCTGGATCTAAGTTATCGCCGCCGGACACTAAAAGACCTTGCGAAGTAACAACAACGTGGCTGAATTGGCTCGATTGAGATTCGGAGCGCGCATGTCTCGGACAACTTTCCCATCTGTGTTGTTATTCGGAATCCTGGCGATGAATTCGTTTGCAGCGGCGGAAGAATTCAAGCTCAGTCTCAGAACGATCGTCGAGTCGCCACCTCAAAGTGGGCTATACCGTCGTTCATTGTCCGAGGCCCGCTGGAGCACCGCGGAAACAGCCATTATCGTTTGTGATGTCTGGGACAGGCATCATTGCCTGAATGCAGTTCGGCGAATGGAGGAGTTTCTGCCTCGCATGAATGACGTGCTCGTCAAAGCACGTCGAGAGGGAGCGACGATCATTCACTCGCCGAGCGATTGCATGGCAGCTTACGAAAGTCACCCTGCTCGTCGCCGAGCTGTGGATACTCCGGCGGCAACAAACAAGCCGCAGGATGTGGAGTTCTGGTGCTCAAAAATCCCAGCCGAGCAACAGGCCGACTATCCCATCGATCAATCGGACGGTGGCGAAGACGATGATCCTGCAGAACATGCGAAGTGGGCCGCCGAGTTAAAGGCGCTCGGCCGAAATCCGGGGCTGCCGTGGCAGGCTCAGAACGATCACATCTCGATCGACGGAGAAAGAGATTTCATCAGCGATCGCGGGGATGAAGTGTGGAACATCCTAGAAAACCGAGGAATCAAAAACGTCATTTTGGTGGGCGTGCATACGAATATGTGTGTGCTCGGTCGTCCGTTCGGACTGCGGCAAATGGTTCGCAACGGGAGAAATGTCGTTCTGATGCGGGACATGACGGACTGCATGTACAACCCCAAACGCTGGCCGTTCGTTGATCACTTTACTGGCAATGATCTGATCGTCTCGCATGTTGAGCAGTTCGTTTGTCCCACCATCACCAGCGATCAGATCGTCGGCGGTGAGCCATTCGTCTCAAAGTTCGACACTCGCACAGACCGAGGCATGATGGGCATCGCTGTTGACGCCGGGGCAACCCACGCTGCATCTTTCAACAAGCATTGGACTGCCGCAATTGCTGGCTCGACGTGGAAGTCGGCAACTCGCGGCGCGATTACAGGTTATGATGGCGCCGTCTGGTACCGATGCAGCGTTCGACTCCCATCGATGTGGCTGACCGACAAGGATTTGAGACTGAAGTTTTCGGAAGCCAACCCGAGTCGTCAGGCATGGCTGAATGGCACATTGCTGAAAGCAGCGGCTGACGATGCTTCATCGCTGCTGATTCCCCGCCGCCTTGTGACGGCGGATGACATTGATTTGCTGGTCATTCGAACTTCCAGCTCCAGTGATCAGGAACGTCTTGCAGAGGGCTCGGCAATCCAAAGCGGTCTCCAAACACTGGAACTAAACGGTCGCTGGCAGTTTCGAATGGGCGACGATCCGAGTTGGTCAAACATTCCTCTGCCAGCAAAATTCGGCATGGGTTCCGATGTGCTGTTTGAAGCGAAGTAAGTAAAAGAGATCAACAGGAGCAGCGTCGTGTCCTATGTCATGGTGGATGTCGAAGCCGATGGCCCAATTCCTGGCGACTATTCGATGATCAGTTTCGGGGCGATCATTGTCGAACCGCGGCTGGAGCAAACATTTTACGGCCAGCTACGACCGATCTCCGACAAGCATGATCCGGACGCTCTTGCCATCAGCGGGTTCACTCGCGAACAAACGCTGATGTTCGATGATCCTGAGTCCGTCATAAGATCTTTCCGAGACTGGTTAAGTACAAACGCTCGGGGGCGTTGTCTTTTCATCTCGGACAATAATGGATTCGACTGGCAGTTCATCAACTGGTACTTCCATCACTTCCTTGGCAGCAACCCGTTTGGATTCAGCTCCACGAATCTCGGTTCGCTCTACAAAGGGTTGGCAAAAGACACGTTTGTGAGCTTCGAGCACCTACGAAAGACCAAACACACGCACCATCCGGTCGACGATGCCAAAGGCAATGCAGAAGCTCTTCTTGCGATGAAGGAAACGATGGGACTGAAAATCAAATTGGATTGAAGGCTCAGTTTCCTGGACAGTTGGCCTGCCATTGACACGCGACCCAATCTGCGAAATTCGCCTTGTTTTACAAATACTAACAGGAGCCCCGGACGGCCACTTTTCCGGTTTCGCCGTCCAGTGATTTCACAATCGATTTTATGACCGGTATCATTTTGATAGGACAAGCGAGCTGGCCGGCGGTCGCTGGGCTCACTCCTGTACCACTACCATTTTCTGCGGCGATACCTGCCGTCCACCTGAAGGAGTTTCCTGATGTCGACGTCATCGATTGAGCGAACAACTGAATTCGCTCCGGCCGTTGCCAGTTTTCTGGCAATGCCACTGCACAAGTCTTTTGTCGGGGGACGCTGGGTTGAAGCGGCCGACGGGCAGACTTTTGAAGTACTAGATCCAGGTTCAGGCGAAAAGATCGCTACGGTTACCAGCCTCAAAAAGGCGGATGTTGACAAAGCCGTTAATGCGGCTGTCGACGCGTTCCAGAATAGTGGTTGGGCCAAACTTCAGGTCTCAGAACGAGCCGCCTGTCTTCATCGCATTGCGGATGCAGTTGAAGCTCGCAAGGACGAGTTTGCTACGATCGAATCACTGGACTGCGGCAAGATCTACAGCCAGGCTCTGGGAGACGTCCAAAACTTCATCGACACGTTCCGATACTTCGCCGATCTGTCACAGGCGGTGAACTACCGTCAGGTGATTGCCGTAAAGAATCACGAAGCCTGGGTATCTCGTCATCCATGGGGCGCTTGTGGATTCATCGTGCCCTGGAACTTTCCATTTCTGCTGACAGGCTGGGGCATCGCTCCTGCACTTGCCGCAGGAAACACATGCGTCCTGAAGCCAGCAGAGGACACGCCGCTGTCAGCGATTTATCTATGCCGGATGATACAGGAGCTGGAATTGCTACCCGCCGGAGTACTAAACGTTGTGACGGGCTTTGGGGAATCTGCCGGTGCGGCCCTTTCTCAGAATCCAAAGCTTCGCCGTATGAGCTTCACGGGATCTCCCGAAGTCGGCCGAATGGTCGCTGAGGCGGCCGGCCGAAATCTGATTCCTGTCAAATGCGAACTTGGCGGCAAAGGTGCGGCCGTCATTTTCAACGACATTGATATTCAGGAAACGGCTGAAAAGCTTGTCCAAGCCATTACGTTTCATAGCGGACAAGTCTGTTGCGATGCGACTCGTTGGCTGATTCAGCGAGATATCTATGACGACTTCGTTGACGAATGCATCACTCGCATGAAGTCCGTCCAGGTCGGCTATCAGATGGACAAGAAATCGCAAATGGGGCCACTTGTGAGCAGCAAACAGCGTTCACGAGTGCTTGGCTACCTTCAGAAGGGTGTCGCCGACGGCGCGGATCTGATCCTTGAAGGCGGCGAAGCACAGATCCCCGGCAAGAAGGGTTTCTACGTCAAGCCAGCTCTGTTGGCGGGTTCCCTGAACAACGTCGCAGCTCGAGAAGAGATCTTTGGGCCAGTGGCGTTTCTTGCTCCCTTCTCATCCGAAGAAGAAGGCCTGCGTTTGGCGAATGACACCGATTATGGCCTTGGAAACAGTGTTTGGTCGAAAGACCTGCAGCGCTGTGCCCGAGTGGCCGAGGCTTTCGTCGCTGGCAACGGCTGGATCAATGCTCACAACGTAATTGTCCATGGCGTACCATACGGCGGTGTTGGCAAAAGCGGCATGGGAGGTGGCGTTGTCAGTCCAGACACTCTGAATGACTACCTTCGTCCGATTTCCGTCGTCCGCCCGCTATAGTTCGCTCGTTGTCGTTCTTCCGGCCAGCAAAAACAAAGCCCGGTTGTCTGAAATGACAACCGGGCTTTGTTTATTACTTAACCACCTTTTGGCGAGTCATTGCTGTCGTTCACGCGATGCGGTACCGACGGAAAAAACGATTTCGTTAGCGTACTCGTGGTGCAGCGGTCTCACTGGATTCAGATTCACCGCCAACCGCTGCTTCCCTGACGTTGCCTTCCGCTGTTGCGACCAACAATTGAGCGGCAGAAATGTTCTGTGGAGTGAAGTAATATTCAATGACTCCATTGAAGTTTCTGTTCCCTTTTTCAGCCAACTGCTGCCAGGACATGTTGTCCGTGCGTGTCCAAATCGCAGCCTGTGCAGAATGCTGATTGATTCTTCCCGTGCCCAGCATTCGAATAAGTTCAGTGAGAATCGGATCTTCCGTGTATTCAGTGACTCGAACAAGCTTGTATTCAACTCGAGGATTCGGGTCAATTTTTCCATGGTTCAGGCAAGCTCCAATGTACGGAACTTTCACAGTGCGTTCAGGCGGGATTGAGAAAAATCCTCCACCGCCGCCCTGGCCACCGCCAAGTCCGCCACCGCCCTGTCCGCCGCCAAGTCCGCCACCGCCCTGACCGCCGCCAAAACCGCCACCTTGCTGTTGGTTTTGACCACCGCCTTGACCGCCTCCGCCACCCAGACCTCCGCCGCCAAGTCCGCCACCGCCCAAACCACCACCACCACCACCCAAGCCGCCGCCACCAAATTGCTTCAGTACCTGCACTGCGACAAACGATTCCGGCAATTCTACCGTGAGCGGCTTGTCTGAGGTGTTGGAGATATACACAACTCCGCCAGTTGCGTCTTTAGCAGAGACCTTCGTCTCGACAAGACCGTCTTCCATGGCCTTAAAGAGTTCCACACGCTCCGCCGTTGGATCAAACTTTGTTTTGGTCAGAACAGGCTTACGCGTTTCCCGACGATTGGATCCAGCCTGTGCTGATTCCGATGTTGCCAGGGCAATGCTCAGAACTGTCAGTGCGATAAACGCAGAACGAACACTCAAACAGCGTAAAATCATAGGAAAGCTCCTGAACGCTGCGGCAGACACAAGGCTTTCAGCCGCCGAACACTCGGCAACTCACCACCGCACACCCAAGGAAAACGAGAATTTCGTCTGGGCATCAGGCAGTTTATCGCTGCTTTCCGTCCTGTCACAACAAAAAACTCACCGCTCTTTGCGAAGTCCGGGCCGACCAGCCTCTGAAAAGCCGACCACGTCATCACTCGCGAATGTCCGGAATGCTCCAGACCGGAAACCGCGGCCGGTTGTATCGATTGCAATCGGCTCCTTCCGTTGATTGCAGCATGAAAATCACTCGATCCGCGATTCCAAGCCGGCCAAACTGCCCCAAACGACCCACACACAGCGCAAACGGAATTCTTGCTGCTGCCACGGATCAAATTTCTGAAATGGGCAGTTTGCATTTCTAACTCTCCGCCGATAAATTGCCCGCATCGGACGATTAGCTCAGTTGGTTAGAGCGCCACGTTGACATCGTGGAGGTCGTTGGTTCGAGCCCAATATCGTCCACTGGTTCACCGTAAGGACTTACGTCAATTTTGGCGGAGTCCTTTTTTGTTGGTTCTTCAAAAACTGACACAAATCTGACACAGCATTGCGGTTGCGTTGAGTTTGCACCGCTGGGCTGTCCAAGACACGCATCCTACGATTTCAGTTCCTTCACTGGCTGTTAATCGAGGATTTTTGCCATGGCAAGCGTCTCAGTTGATCCTGTGTCAAACCAATTTCACATCCGCTTCCGCTTTGCTGGTCAGGCGTTCAAACGCTCGCTCAAAACAGCAAACCTTCGAGAAGCCACGGCCGCCCTCGCCAGAGTGGAAGAAACGCTCTCATTGCTCCAGCGAGGTGTCCTGGAACTCCCGGCAGACGCCGATCCGGCGACATTCCTCCTTTCGGCCGGTAAAACCAAACAGCGGCCACAAAAGGTTGAGAAGGCTCTCACGCTGGGTCAACTGATTGACTCCTACCTGAAATCTTTGCCTGAACAGGCCAAAGAAAAGACCACGCTCAAGACCGAGGCAACCCATATCAAGCACTTCCGTGCCCGCCTGCCCATGAGCAAACTGGTCGACTCGCTGACCACAAACGACGTTCAGCAGTTCATCAATTCGGAATCGCGTCGCAAAGTCGGTACGAAGTTCATCAGTCCTGACACAATCAAACGCCACATGGACACGCTCAAGTGCATTCTGAACTGGGCCGTAAAACAGGAACTGGTAAAACAGGTTCCAACGCTCTCCAATCTGGTCTTCGGAAAGCGGGATGAGAAACTGCCATTCATGACGAGAGCAGAAATCGAAGCCATCATCGCCCGGGGAGGCATCGAGCCAGAAAAAATCAAGCAGCTTTGGGATTCACTCTATCTCAATATCAACGAAGTTCAGGAGGTTCTTGAGCTTGTTGGGAAGCGAGCCCGATACCCCTTCCTCTATCCAATGTTTGTTTTTGTTGCCTACACGGGCGCTCGTCGTAGCGAAATGATGCGAGCTACGATCGATGACTTTGATCTTGAGAACGGTACAGTGCTTATCCGGGAACGAAAACGAAGTCGCTCACGCTCCACAACGTATCGCCGCGTCGAACTTCCGTCCCGCTGCATCTCCGTTATGCAGGAATGGTTCGCCAGCCACCCCGGCGGACAGTACGCATTCTGTCAGAACTTCGATGACACTGAGACTCCACCGGAAAAGCCACTGACCGCTGATCAAGCTCGCA
>JANMEV010000555.1:0-11440 GCA_031377305.1 Planctomycetota bacterium
AGCCAGCAGCGAGGTCAACAGCGTGTCAACTCGACTTTGCTTGTCAGCCAGAGCTTGTGCGTCATCACCAACAAATGACTCTGCGGCAAGACAAACTTCCAATGCCGCCTTCAACTCCTGTAGCTCCAGCCGTGCAGCAAAAATCTGCTGCTGAGGGCTCATCACGCTGGACGGTGTTAGGTTCTTCAAAACCTGTTCATACACGGCGGCTGGAGCAATTCCGCCCTGAAGCTCGGTCAGATGGAGGTAGTCAATCCACGAATTTCCATTGGGAATCGAGTACAAGAAATTCTTCGCCGCAATGACGGCCGCGGTCAACTGGCCCTGATGGCTTGCCGAAGTCCCCTGAACGTTACTCGCTTCCGTGGCAAGCACGGAAGCCTGCACAAGGCGAACGATACGAAGAAGCTGTCGCTTCAATGCTTCCTGTTCCGGATTGATTGACGAAATCTCATTCGCCTGCGTCAGCAAATCCGAAGCGGCTTTCTTCCGAGCATCAGAGCCCTGAGACACATCGAACAACGTAGCGATATAAGGAGCAAGAGTTTTTGCCAGCCCAGCATCAACTGCCTCAATGGACTCTTCCGAGATTTCGTCAGGAACCTTCAATTCGGCCTTCGCTGGAGCAGTTGCTTCCTGAGTTGCCTTGAGCGATGTACCGGAGGAAACCGACGCAGCCAACAATGCGGTACCCAGTGACAATGCTCCTAACGCCCGACGAACAGAACGCCGTGGCCATCCGGGAAAATTCATCACAATCCATCTCCTCTTCCGTAACCGCCTGCAGTTGCGATTCTGCTTCTAACTCACTTCTCATATCGTCGAGAAGAAACAGCAGATCGCGAATTTGCAACGCGACGCGTACATCCTGAAAAATAGCATTCCCTGTCCCGGACTCCCGGAACATCTTATGCTGTCCAGATTATGTATTCGGAAGACTTCTCTCAATCAACGCAGATGCTTGCTTAGAGAGGAATGTCACAGTCGAGATCGAAAGTAGGTCGGCGAGACGAAATGTGGGAATTCTGGGCAATATAGACATGGCGTAGCGACTTCTGCACACCGATGTCTCGACCGCCTTACCGACGACACACTGTCCGATTCCGCACCGCCTTGATCTCTCGTCCGGAGACTCAAGTCGTGTTCGTGGCCCGGACTTTTTGAACATCCATTCCCAGTTGGCATCATTAACTCGTGGTCATAGCAACCAGTCGAGTTGTCCAAACGTCTTTATCAGGACGCGAAATTTCAGGGCGAGTTACCTGAATCTCCCGTGGTGCTTCGATACCCAACTGAACTCGATTGACTCCAACGCTCAACACCGTGATCCGGATATTGAGCCCTGGAATGACAATCTGCTCCTGAAGTTTGCGAGAAAGTACCAGCATGATCTGACTCCATTCCAAAACGGCACAACTAACCCGCCTGTTGCTTGTTGTTAGCAACTGTCAACATTCGGGACAAAAAAGAGTCTCGAAGCAACAGCACTCCGAGACCGGGAAAACACAACACTAAAACAAATACTTCTGACCAATGAACGCATCTCGCCCTGCGTACAGGTCGCGAGTGCCCTCGGGAATGTAAAGCACTCCCATGCGCTGAAGACGCACGACCAGATTTGAAATCGTCACCTGCGCCCGCTCAGCCAACTCATACAGCGAGGGCCATGATGTGACGTCAATATCTGCGATCGCGTGTTTCATCAACCAGTCAGGCATCAGCATTGACGACTGATAGCGATCAACCGCGCTTCGCACTTCCGGCGAATCCTGGCCAGCCGTCAATTCGCGATACAGCTCAAAATACCGATCGTCGTAAGCAGCCCTGTTAAGGACCTCCACAAGCACACTTCGATCCATCGCGTGACGTCGAACAACGCTGGCTTGAAGTTCAAAACCCGGCAGGCGAGGATGATGCAGGCTGGTGCGATCAATGTCGATGTCCCAATGTCCCGCTTCATGTCCGATCGTACTTCGCTCCAATCCCGGTTTCTTCTGAAACAATTCAAGATGCCGACTGTTCAGGACGATTCGTTTTTCCTCCGGGATCAATCCCGCAAGAATCTGCTCACCCGGCTGCTCTTCGATTTCAACCCAGTCAAAGTCAAGCCCCAGAACTCGTTCGACAATTTTCTCGATCGGTACCGGAAACATCACGGGCTCGCCCGTCAGTTGTTCATACTGACGAATGCGCATTCCGGTGATACCATCAATCGTGCGAGTTCGCATGTTGGATAAATCATGGCGTCTCACGGAACACACTCCCTGCGATGAGTTCACTCTTCATTGAGTAACTTGCTGACACAAATTCGATTGCTCAGCGAAATCAACTAGCGACTTTTGGATCGAACTGATTTGGATTCCAGCTGCTCGACTAACTCTTCAAGCGCTGTGTCGGACAAATTCAGCAGTTTGCGAAACACTCCGGGCCGTGAAAGAATCCTGTCGCGATAGGCATCCGGGATTCGCCGTGCCAGCAGCAAAAGCTCGTCAGGATCAGAATTCAGGGCCTTGGCGATTCTTTGAAGTGTCTCTTCACGAGGCGTTTGCTCGTCGTCCAGCCGGTCATTTTCAACTCGGCTGAGATACGTAAAGTTAATTCCAACTCGGTCGGCCAGTTCTCGTTGAGTCAAATTGCGACTCTTGCGAATCTCTCTGATCCGCTGTCCGATTGTTGTCATGAAATCCGCTCCTTCGATTGACGATCCAGCCCGCAGCAACCATCTGGCGTGCGACTCCACGGGTTCTACTAAAGTTGCAGTTAACTGTCAACGTTAACATTCGCGATTTTTCAGCTCAGATGATTCTGAATCAAAAAGCCCTTCGAGTGCGATGCCGGGCAGCGGCGATACGATCGACCTCTTATCGCCCAAAACCCTGGAAATGAAATCGTTGACGACGATCCAGGAGAAGTTCACTGACCCGTTGAAGGTGGCACGTCGCCATCGACTTTCATTCCGCCTGCTTCGATTTCTTCTTTTGCTGTTTGGTTTTGTTGATTGGCTGGCCGCCACTGGGACTGAGCCGCTTCCACCAGTCGGGGCCCTCAGCATCGACTGCAGCATTGTGCGTGACGAGTTTATCACGAAGCTGAGCGAGCCTTTCCGGCTCTTTCCCAGCAAGATCAGTCGTTTCGTTTGGGTCCGCCTTCAGATCGTAGAGCTCAAACGATGTCAGTTCCGCATTGGCGAGGATCTTCCAGTCGTCAATCCTCATCGCGATCTTAGCATTTGGAGCCATGTGGAGCCTCCAGAACATCGGTTGACTCCGCTTGAGGACGGTTGCGCTTCCATTCAGTGCGGCCATCGCGTCAACTCCATCAAGAGTTCGATCACCTGGCAACTCGCCGCCGCCAATCGCCAGCATTGTTGGAAACATGTCACTGCCTACGATTGGCAAATCGCACGTGGCGCCGGGAGCGATCCTTCCGGGCCAGCGAGCAATTCCCGGGACTCGAATCCCCCCTTCGTGCATGTCTCGCTTTCGACCTCGCAATCCACCGGTTGAACCGCGCCCCGGCGACGCCACTCCGTCACCTTCAGGCCCGTTGTCAGATGTGAAGAAGACGAAGGTGTTTTCGGAAAGCTTCATCTCATCAAGTGCCGTCATCAGCCGACCAAAGGCATGATCCATCTGCGTGACATTGGCATGATGCTCGCGCTGAACATCGTCCGTCAAATCGGGATACTTTGCGCGAAACTCTGGCGACGACCTGATCGGATAATGAGGCTCGTGAGTCCACACAGCCAGAAAGAATGGCTTCGTCGAATCGCGTTGATCCCTCAACCATGTGACCGCTTCATTGACAACTAGCGGTGCCGAGTATCCCTGCAACTCACCAACGGGCTGGCCATTTCGAACAAAGTTGTTCGGATTTTCATGGCTGGGCGCCGCGTTGTTTTGAGTGGCCATCCACCAGTCGTAACCATGATCACCCGGCTGCGGCTGAGCCGAATCATTAAACAGCCCGTTGAGATGCCACTTCCCAGAGTGGCATGTTGTGTATCCTACTTTTCGAAGTTGTTCAGGCAAAGTGACTTCGCTGGTTCGCAGATGCACTTCGCCGCCTTCCGCAATCCAGGTATACACGCCGTTTCGATGCGGCGTCCGACCAGTGAGCAACGCCGATCGAGAGGGGCTGCAGACGCCACTCGCTGCGTAGCACTGAGTCAGCCGCACCCCTTGCTTTGCAAACTTGTCAAGATATGGCGTCTGCATGATCGAATGACCATAGCAGCCCAAATCTCCCCAGCCAAGATCATCTGCAAGAAACAAAACGATGTTTGGCTTCTCCGCCGACTGAACTGCCCCGCAGTACAAACAACCGAGAAGAAAGACGAGAAGACATTTCATGGATTCGACTCTCTGCTCACAAATTGGAGCGACCAAATAGAACGCGTTGACTCCGCTACGGGTGAAAATGTATCCGCCTTGCTCCGCCGATACGAGCCTTCACTCATCCGCGAATCATGGCAATGATCGGGTCTCAACATCTTCAAGTTCATCCGCTGACATCTCGCTCAGCTTTGGAGAATGTGCACCAGCATCTCTCCAGCGAGGAATCCGCAGCCAAACACCGCGATGCCAAACATTGCCACGACAACGATCCAAGTCAGCGATTTCTGTTCATCTGCCATTCTTCGGCGCGTCCTGCACTGTGCCGCTAACGACCGCGTCAACCTCGCCGCGGAAAGTAAAGTTGCCGTGCCAATGCGTCAGATCCGCGGCTCCCTGCCCAACGCCATGAAGTTTCGGATTGAAAATGGACTTCCGGAAGTGATGTTCGACTTGATGACACTCGTAGGCAATTCCGAAGCTGGAAAACCATGATTTGCGTTTTTCAGAGAGGGTTTCGTCGTGGCTAAAGTGTTTTGCGGCGAAGAGTGCTGCCTATGTATGTTTGGACTCGTCGCGTGGCATGCCGCGTCCGCTGCCATCTATTCTATAAGGACAACTGCAGCGATTTGTGAGAATGGCTTATGGCGTTTTAAAATACGCAACTGCAGTCACGCAGGTCACGGTCGTCCATGTCAAGAGCCTCTCGAAGCGAGTGTTCGGGGCGAACGCTTTGAGCATCTTTTGCGATCATCCTGGCAATCATCTCTCTTAGGCGAGCAGCAGGTGAAAGGATACCAGCACGCAGCGCCAGCAAGTGAATGTTCTTGCCCACTCGCTCGCGCGTCGTGATGGTAAACAGGTAAATTCTTATCTGCCGCTCGCCTTAAGAGTGGCTAGCTCTTCTGAAATCGTCTCTCCGTTGCGCTTGCCATTCTGTTTCTTTGGCAGCGAACGTCCGCGTTGACCGGGCCGCGGCAAATAGAGTTTCCGATGCTAAACCGCCCTATCCGCGGCTTCGGGTGAGTAGGGCTATTCTTTTGTGTTTGGGATACGGTTTGTTCACCCTGTTTGCCACCTGGTTTCCTGTGGTGGTGTCACACTATTTGATCCATGCACAATTGAGGTCGCCCCCTCGTAGATCCGGACGTTCGCCGTTAACGCATCCGGCTCCCAGCCGCTACTTGGCCACCGCGTGGCGTCACCACTCTTTGATGGATGTGATCCAGCCGCCCGCGTCAGCATTGAAGAATATAGTTCACCGTGGTTCCGTTTCTGAGTACGGACGGTGCTCGGTCTGAATCACGTAATGGCTTGGCCGCCTTCCCTGCACCGATATTACTCGGCTTCTCGCCAACCGATTGGACTTCGGCAGGCTTCGGTACTATGCGACCATCCGACTCCCTGAAGGTCATTTGCCGTCCTTGCTGATTAGGCTTGTCGGGCATACTCGGTCGGGCATGACAGGTGTGTCATGGTCCGAACAAGAACCACAGGGTCTCACTGGTTGCTTTGATGACATAATGTATAGCGCGAGCGGACGAGCGACTCCGGGTCTTCTCTCACAGCTTGCCAGAACGCGGCGAGAGATATTGCCTTCCAGCATGCACACACCTTGGGCAGGATCCAACAGGTACAAGATTTCGGAGCTCCTGTCGTTCACCGCCGGGAGGCCACTCCTGGTCGATTCACCCTCACTACCTTTCTGGGCACGCTTCAACGAACCACTTCGGATGCGTCGCCAGGATTACGGCTTCACGCTCCTTATAGACACGCTGCAACACTCGATACTGGGCCTCTGACTAAGAGCTACCCACGCGGGAATCACACCCGCTTGTCATCAAACCATTTCCAGTCCGCACGTTCACCGCTTTGTTCTGTCGCATTGAGGCCGCATCGATTCTATCAGGTTTGGCCAGATCAGATCAGCGTCATTTGTCCGACTCTGCATGATTGCGCAACTCGCGGATCCAATCGTCGGCATCGGTGCCATGATCCATACCTGTTGCGTCACGCAGCATTTCAATTATCCGAGATTCAGCGACCGACCTCGAACGCTCTACTATTCGGTCCAAAGGTGAGCCGTGTGTTTGTTTGGTGCCCGTTGGGTAGTAACTATGGGTATATTCCAGCAATCCAACAGCAGCTTTCACATCCGGTGGTTGTCTCTTGAGTGCCTCGGTCGCCTTGCCAGTCATTTCGGAAAAGATCTCGGTCTGTTCATCCGCGAACGACTGTTGAGTTGCCATCCACGTGTTGCGGCCGAATTGCCATGCCGAAGCTGCGCACAGTACAACGATTACAGCAGCAATCAAGGCTGTGCGTGTGCGGTTCATTCGTTCGGCCATCGTGGTAAAAGTGTTTGCGACAGAACAGTATCTCAAACTCAGTTTGGGGTAACACGCCCTTGGGTTTCGGGATACTCAAAACTGAACCTGGGACATTTGGTTTTGCGCGCCGGCGAATGTGGAACGGGCGGCGCATCCGCGACGCGGCGTACGCTAATTGAAACGGATCATGGTTGCTGGTGTTATGGTTGTCATGGGCTTCATACCGCTTTGATGAATGGAGCGAAGACAAACGAGTTTTTCAGACAACGGCCGGCTGGGAAAGCTGTGCTTGTGGGAGGTCGCAACTCATCGCCGGCGGCAATCCATCGTTACTCACAAACCAGCCTGGCGCCGAACGGGCTCCCCACTTCTGACAGCTTCCGGATGACGCGCAAGTATGGCACGAAGTTCCTTCACGACCATTGGCATTTCTTCGGCAACATTGCGAGTCTCGCCCGCATCGGATTCGAAATCGTACAGCTCCAGCTCAGCAGCCTCTGAGGGAGCACCGGGTGATTTCCATTCGATCAATCGGTAACGCTCGGTTCGAATCGCCCGCCCGAGCCTTTCTTTGGGATACGCATGGAACGCATGATCGCGGACACGCGCAGCAGGATCTCGCAGCACAGGAACAAGACTAACGCCGTCCATCGACTGCGGCCCCCGCGATGTCGGCAAGCCAGCCAGTTCTGCAAGCGTCGGATAGATATCAACAGACTCGGTAAGCTGCCCGGTCGTCGTGCCCGCCTGTGTCACTCCCGGAGCAACGATCATCAGCGGAATCCGGTTGGCCTGTTCATAGTTTGTGTGCTTCGTCCAGATACCATGGTCTCCGAGATGAAACCCATGGTCGCTCCAGAAAACGATGATTGTGTTGTCTGTAAGTTGCAGTCGATCAAGTTCGTCAACCACCCTGCCAACTTGAGCGTCCATAAAACTGGTGCTGGCGTAGTAGCCGTGGATCAACTGTCGTTTAAGTTCTTCGGAGAACGCTGCATTCGGTCCTTCCGGCACAGGCTTGTAGGCCGCGATTTCGCCGCCTCTCTTTCCAGCAACCAAAGGAGCCTGCTGAGGCAACTGCTCGAACTGAGGCATCGGCAGGTTCAACGGGTCGTACAGGTCCCAGTACTTCTTCGGCGCAGAAAACGGAAGATGTGGGCGAACGAATCCCGCGACAATAAAGAAGGGAGTGCCATCTTCGTCTTGCCGTTGTTGGGCTGCTCTCAGTCGCAATACAGTCTCCATTGCCACGCGACCATCGGCATAGCCTGAGTCTTCCGCAATGGGAGACTCAAACGCGGCGCCGCGCTGCAGAGAACGGATCTCGTCCAGCCGTTGGTTCGTGAACAACGCCTCTTCGCGAGTGAGTTGGCCTCCGTCCGAGCTGTCAGGGTCGAGGTACTCAATCACTTTGTCTTTGAAATGAGGGACGCTGAACGATTGTGGATCGCCCTGATTTCCGTGTCCAATATGAAACACCTTCCCCAGCGACTCCGTTCGGTAGCCGTGCACGGCAAAGTGCTGAGGCAAAGTGACAGCATCGGGAATCGCCTTTCGCAAATCGCTGCCGAGCCCATAAAGACCACTCGACGTCGAATGCGAACCCAACATCAAAGCAAACCGTGACGGCGCGCAAACCGCTTGATTGCAATAGGCCATTTCAAACCGCAGACCTCGAGCCGCAAGCCGATCAATGTTTGGAGTCCGAGCAACGCTGTCTCCGTAGCATCCCAGAGCCGGCTTCAAATCGTCAACCAGAATCATTAGCACGTTCGGCTTCTCAGCAGAGTGGACTGCACCACAACTCGAACAGGTCAAAAGTAGCACGATGAGACGCTTCACTATCTCGTCTTCCTGATCAGAAACTAAAGCCAACTCTGGAAAACACTGCAGCCACGATAGAAGTCAAAATGTAACCGTCTCGCTCCGCCGAGACGAGCCTTACCCTGGCGCCGCCCAACTTGCCCCGCCAACTTCCACCAGGAAGACAATCTCAACGTGCGGCTGGCAGAAGGCATTGCCGCTCATGAAGACTCATCTTGTGGAGCAAGATGGTTCAATTGGTGCCAACTGGCCGTGGCTCCCTACCAACGGGACGTCAATCAGCAAAATCCGCATGTGAACAAAACAGCACGTGACAGGAACTTAGTGTTCCATTAAAACTTTGAAAGTCCGGGCAGGAGGCCCGTGAACTTCAACTCGGTCGCTAAAGGATTAGCCGCATGTCTCGCACCCCTGAATCATCTGCGTTGAGCCATACCATCCATCGTCTGGCCAATGTCCTGCGTGGAACCCGCAAACGAAACCAGCGACGCCGAAATGTGAGCCCCCAGACGATCGAATCGCTGGAAATCAGACAACTCCTTTCAGCCGACTTTCAGTTGCTGCGGGACCTTGACGCGATTCCGCATAGTTCGAACCCTGAGCGGTTTGTGACCGTCGGCGCCGTGATGTTTTTTAAAGCGAACGGTTCTGAACTCTGGAAGTCCGACGGAACCGAGGCAGGAACTGTGCTGGTGAAAACGATGTCCGCCTCTCACGATTCAACGTGGCTTGGTGAGTCAATCAATGGAAACGGCGTGCTGTACTTCTCGGCCAACGCTGGTGTCAACGGCTTGGGGATTTGGAAGAGCGATGGAACAGAAGCGGGCACTCTTCTGGTAAAGCCTGCTCCAACAACCCTCAGCGGCGCGCTGCCAACCAATCTGAGCTTCGTCAACGGCCTGCTTTATTTTACAACGACGGATGACCAGCAACAAAAATCACTGTGGAAGAGCGACGGCACGACAAGTGGAACCGCGATTGTTCGCGATATCTCGACGACTGCAGCCAACATTTCCATCGGGCAGGCGACTGCGTCCGCGACGATTGGCAACTCCTTACTGTTCACCGTCAACAACGCGACGACAGGAGTTGAACTGTGGCGATCTGACGGCACCGCTTCCGGCACAGGGCTGCTCAAGGATATTCAGCCCGGCGCGAGCGGTTCAGATCCCAGTGCGATGGTTGCTTTCAACTCAGCAAAGTACTTTTCTGCAAACGATGGTGCACACGGAAAAGAACTTTGGAAAACGGACGGTACGGCTATCGGCACCGTTTTGGTGAAAGACATTGTCCCCGGAACGGTAGGTTCTGATCCACAGAATCTCACGGTTATCAACGGAAGCCTGTACTTCACGACTATTGACAACTCGGGCAAGTTCAGCCTGTGGAAAAGCGATGGAACTTCGAGCGGCACGGTCGAAGTGAAGCAGTTTTCGCAGGCAGGAATCTCCGGACTCGGTGAACTCACTGAAGTGAATGGCACGCTGTTCTTTGCCTTGCGATTTGCGAGTAACGACGAGCTATGGAAAACGGACGGAACCGCGGCCGGGACAGGTCGTGTTAAATCGATCGCCGGGGCCCGAGACTTTCGTGAATTTACGAACGTGAATGGGAAGCTCTATTTCATCGTCAGCCAATTCGAAAGGTACACAGAGATATGGCATAGCGACGGTACGGAACCAGGGACAAGCCTGGTTCGCGATTCGATCTATTCAACGCCGACAGAACTCACAAACGTCAACGGCAGACTTCTTTTCAGCTCGGCGATCGAGTTCCAGTTCGGCCGAGAGCTTTGGAGACTCATCAATTCTGAAGAGCCTGTGCTCGTGAAGGACATCGATCCGCAAATAGACGCGCGGAGCACTTCCAGCAACCCGCAACAATTCACCGTTGCAAATGGCATTGAGTTCTTCGTCACCGGGAACGCGTTTCAAACTAATATCCTGTGGAAAACGAACGGCCGTCCCGGCGGTACAAAAATTCTCACCCCGTATGGCTCCGCCCCCAATCCCGACTGGCTGACTGAGGTCAACGGTCGTTTGTATTTTTCGTCCACTCAGGGGAACTCCATTTGGAGTTCCGACGGCACGTTGGCTGGCACAAAGCTTGTGAAATCACTGACCCCGAACAGTTTCTCTCGGAATCCATTCAACCTCATCAATGCTAACGGCACGCTCATGTTCGTGGCGGACAACGGGACGCACGGATTTGAATTATGGAAGAGCGATGGAACCGAGTCCGGTACTGTCATGGTTACCGATATCAATTCCGGGGCAAACAGCAGTTCGCCAAGGGAACTCGTGAACGCAAACGGTGTTCTGTACTTCAGAGCCTCTTCTCCAGACCATGGCCTTTCGCTCTGGAGATCAGACGGAACTGCCTCTGGAACAGTCGTGGTTAGAGAACATGCATTTTCGGGGATTTACGGCGGCTCGATGGCGAACATCGGGGGAACACTTTTCTTTACGGGATTTGACGGTTCGAATGGTGTAGAACTTTGGAAAAGCGACGGTACCGAAACAGGGACGATACTGCTGAGCGATACGCTGGAGGGCAATTCAAGCGGGTATCCGAATACTCTTGTGAATCACAATGGGACTCTGTTTTTCCTAACAAGAGATTCCTCAACTCTAGCCCCAAGACTGTGGAACAGCGATGGCACACCGGACGGCACAAAACCGGTCCAATCCGTTCAGGCAGGTACTATATCGCAACAGTCCGGAATGATGTCGGCTGGCAACTTTACCTACTTTATCTCAACCGTGTCTGACTCCGGCCAGGAACTGTGGCGGACCGATGGTACGGACGCCGGGACGAAAATGGTGAAGGATATTGTTCCCGGAACTGGCAGCTCATTTCCCAAACTGCTGGCGAACATTGATGGGCTGTTGTACTTCAAGGCTTATGACGGTGCTCATGGACGTGAACTCTGGAAATCTGATGGTACAGAAG
>JANMEV010000574.1:0-5706 GCA_031377305.1 Planctomycetota bacterium
TGTGTCGACCATTTGCGGGTCGCCACCTTCATCCGGCAGCCAGGCATGCGCCTGCTGGACTGTTACAAATCCTCGATCCATCCCCTCTTCGATGATCGCCTTCAATCCAGCATCCAGACGATACACGCGATTCCCCTTCCAAGTGATCCGCTCTTTGCTGCAACGCGTGTCGCCAGCAAATCACGGCGGAGCAATTCCGCTCCCAGTTTTAACGAGTGTCCGTGCCTCCATGTTGAGACACACGCATCGTCAGCACACCGCTGACGTGCCCTGCCAGCACGACTCCTGCTCAGATATGAGCGACTGGCTGTTACAGCAAACCAGCATACCCATGAATCTGAAAAATCAATCGACCGTCAGGCCAAAAAAACAAGGAACAGTCGATCCGTCGGCCAGATGATCTCATCAACTGCCGAAAACCTTCCCATTCCCCACTTCCTGAATGTCTCAGAAGCTCCTTTAGGATTCGAAACTCCAGTTCCGAGAGAGCCTCTGAGTTCGTGTCCAATCTGCGGATTATTCGCGTGTCAATGCCCCCGCGTCAACGCCTCAGAGACGCTCTTTATCATGTTTCTCCAACTGAAATCGTTCTTCGAACAATCAGGATCGTGCCAGTTTTCAGACTTCCGAGGCCAGATTGAGTTGCTGATCCGTTGCTGGAACGAAGCGTTGTTCTTTGCATTTTGAATGCCGGTTTCCTTCCGTCGTTGAATCGTGAGATGTATTCAAACACTGTAAATTTCAGCACTTCCGGCGAATAGCATCGTTCACAACCGACGACTTGATGTGCCCTGAATGCGACGATCGATGGCCCGTGCGATCCGTGGTAGTTGACCTTTGATCATAGGATGTCAGTCCGGTGCCTGTCCCGATTTTGAAAGTGCATGTAGACTTCCACGTCATTCGACCCCCAGATCACTTCATTCCGCTTTGTGTCTTGCCATGGCTGCCGCGAACAACAAAAAGAATTCTCCGAAGGACTCCGGCGAGGGCCGTCAGATTGTCTGCAACAATCGTCGCGCGAGGCACGAATATGATGTGCTGGACGAAATTGACTGCGGTATTGTCCTGACCGGAAGCGAAGTCAAGAGCATTCGGAACAACAAGATCTCAATCGAAGAATCATACGCGCGAGTCGACAATCGTGAAGTCTGGCTGGTCGACTGCGACATCGCTGAATACGCGCAGGCCAGCATCTACAATCATCCGCGGACTCGCAAACGCAAGCTGCTGTTGAAGCGTCGAGAGATCACCAAGTACATCGAAGCCGCTGACAACGATGGCCAGACGTTGATCCCGCTGTCGGTTTTCTTTCAACGAGGCATCGTGAAGATTCGCCTTGGTCTCTGCAAAGGTCGCAAGCTCCACGACAAACGCCAGAAGCTCAAGGAACAAGACGCTCGTCGTGAGATGCGAGATGAGAAGTTGAGGTAATGGCATTTGACCTTCGCCCCTATTCCCGGAACGCTTTCATGACACGCCAGGATGATTTGCAGCTTCTGCATCAATACACGAAAAGCGAAAGTTTGATTCGGCACATGATGGCCGTCGAAGCGGCGATGCGAGCCTATGCTGCTAAGTTTGGTGAAGACGTCGATACCTGGGGCACGGTCGGTCTGATGCACGACTTCGACTATGAACGCTGGCCCGATCCGCCCGATCATCCACTTCAGGGCGCTGAGATACTCAAGCAGCACGGCTACCCCGATCACGTCATCTACGCGATCAAGTCGCATGCCGACTATCTCACCGACTGCCCGCGAGTTTCCTGGTTGGACAAGGCTCTGTATGCCTGTGATGAACTCTGCGGCTTCATCGTCGCCTGCGCTTTGATGCGACCTGGACGGCTCAACGGGATGACGCCAAAAAGCGTCCGCAAGAAACTGAAGACGTCGACCTTTGCTGCCGCTGTTAATCGAGACGACATCACCCGCGGTGCCACAGATCTTGGAGTCGACCTCGACGACCACATCGCCTTCATCATCGCCGCCCTGCAACCGATTGCCAGTGAACTCGACCTGATTCCAGAGCCGGGTGCGAGTGCAGATTGACTCGGACATTTAGCGAACTCCTCCAGAAATGTTGTGAGGCGAGTTGCCTGCCCCTCCCATGCGAGTAGACTCTGGTCTGATCCCACGGACTTTGAATTTTTGTGTCCGCAATGCACGGAAAAATTTTCGGAGGAACAGTGATGACGTCAGATACCGCACTGATTCATGAAGTGGCAGCATCGCCTGAAATCGCCGATTTGCTGCATCGAGCTCTGAAGCAATTCGACGGGCCTCAGAGTGCCGCCAAAATTGTCGGAAAGTTGCCCAAAGCGAGTCGTCCAAAAGAAGACTTGGCCAACGAGGTTCTTCAACGCGAAGTGGCCGAAGGCAGACTTTGGCAATACCCGGACGCCAGAAAGAAGCCTCAGTTCTGGAATCAATCTGTCGCAGACTTCACCAAAGTCTGTCTCCTGCGAAAGCTACAAGGACCGCCGGTCACTCGGGCCGACGCCTTGAAAGCGCTGCCCAAGGGGGTCTTTGGCGAGCTTTCCAAGTTCGCACAAGACGAACTTCTGGAGGAACTCATTCAAGCTGACCAGGTTCACGAGTGGCCCGCAGTTGCTGGATCGCGGAGTAAGAAAGGTAAAACCAGTCCGCTCCTCAGTTGCCAGAAACCGGACCCCGCCGACTTCGAACGCGAAGCCGCGGAGAAAGCGGCTGCCGAACGTGAAAGCCTTGAGTTGCTGCGTCGGGCCCTTCAGCAATTCGATGGGCCTCAGGTTACCGCGAAGATTCTGAAGCAGCTCCCCAAGGCCAGTTGTCCAGAAGCTAATGTCGCGGAGGGACTACTCAAACAAGAAGTTCAAAGAGGCAGACTTTGGCAATATCCAAACGTCGGCACGAAGCCGCAATTCTGGATTCAATCACCCATGGAGTTTGCTCGAGCGTGTCTGATTCGTGAACTCCAGTCCGGACCAAAGCCCGAACCAGACATCATCAAATCTGTTTCGAAGTTGAAGACTCTTGCGACAATACAAGCGACCGCGATTGAAAGAATGCTCAGCGAAATGCTGCAGGCTGGTGAAGCACACGTCTGCCCGCCACGGATGGGTTCAAAGAAACCGAATTCACCTTCACGGATGTTGAGCTTCTTCAAGCCAGATCCTTCAGACTACCTGAGAGACGCGCTCAAGAGTGTCGCCGAGACACTGGGGACTCCGTTTGAAGACCTCCTTCGATCGACGGTCTCGTTTGCTCACCGTGAGTTGAAAGAGCTTGAACTCGAAAAGCGTGATCTTGTTCCGACTCATCCTGCGACAAGCATCCCCACCGCTGCGACACAGGACGAACGCCTGCTGGAAGCCATGCGAGCTGTGAATCCCCGTGTCGATGATGGCGACATGGTTCTGCTTGCCGACTTGAGAAAGAAGCTCGAGGCTCATCTGCCCGGCAGCGATTTTGATCACGCCGTGCTCGCTGCGGTTCAACGGCGAAGATTCGCGATCCATCGATTCGATCGTCCAAATCTGATCTCAACGCTGGAGAGAGCTCAGATGATTCATGATGGCGAAGGCAATTACCACAACACCATTTCGCTGTGGAGGAACTAATCATGACAACGGCCATGGCAAATGATGGGGACGATTTTCGAAGTCTCCCAAATCCATTTCGTGGATCCATCGTCGGCGATCCATGGAAGACGACGAATGATGACAGCGACGTCTCGCGGATTCATCAGCCAGTCTTCGAACAATGCAGTTCGGCCGTCGATGCTGCGCGATCTAATAAAGGGAGTGCAGGCATCATTATCAACGGTGAAGCCGGCAGCGGTAAAACGCATCTCATTGGGCGACTGCGAAAGCGTTTGACCGATGATCTCGCCCATCCAACACTGGAAAAGCCGCGGCAGGCTTTCGCCTACGTCCGGCTTGATACAAACGCTTCGACGCTGGCTCGTCACGTTCGTCGAAAAGTCGCCGATGACTTGTTGCGAAAAGTTGGCGGTCCCAATCAGTTTGAGCGTCTCGTGCTGACACGGATGATGGAGGTCGACAATGGCGATGGCCATCTGGCTCTTTGGTGGGAACACTTTCGAGATGAACGGCTGGGCGACAGTCGAGAACTGCTGACGGAACTATGTCAGAAGGAAGGTCTATCACCTGCGTTCGTGGAAGTACTGACTCATCTCGTTGCCCGTCGTCATCGCCTCGACGTCATGGCGTGGCTTCGTGGCGATGCCATGACGGAGGCGGCATTTGAACGACTTGGAATCGCTCCGGAGAATACAGAAGAACATCCGGAGCATGTCGCTGAACGATTTCTCGTGGACTTGATGAAGCTCGCCGGAGCAAAAATGCCGCTCGTGCTGTGTTTCGATCAGGTCGAGGCATTGCAGACGTCGCCGGATGATTTTCAATCCATTTTCACGTTCGGGCGACTGGTTAGTCAGTTGCATTCAGCGGATCAGAATTTGGTCATTATCTCATGTATGCAGTCATCCATGTACCAGCAAGTAAAGGACATCGTGCCCACGCATCTATTGGATCGTGTCAGCGGCTTTGGTGTTCAGACACTCAATCCGCTTACAGAAGACCTCGCCGAGTTGCTGATCTCGCAACGATTGAATGCAGCGAACATGGCCGAGATTCGTCCTGCCGGTGCTGCCAGCATTTGGCCGTTCACAGACGAGGATATCAAATCGTTTGTTGGGAAAAATGGAACAACCCCACGTCGACTGTTGGATCAGGCCGCGCGACGATTTGATGAACTGGCTGGGCGACGAGATGTTGAAGTTCCGTCGCGAAAAACTGATCCGATGAGCGTTGAATGGGAACGTCGGCTGGACGGCGCAAACCGTGACAATTCACCAAAGAAGTCGGTGGAGATTCTTCGTTCCGGATTGCAGCATCTTTTGCATCTGACGAACTCCGACTGGAAGCTGAAGCCTGATCCAAGCGACGTGCTGGATTTTGTGCTGATTGCTCCTCAAAACGAGGCGCGAGTCGGAGTCAAAGTTTGCGACGAGTCGCCAAATCGACTTGCTGCTCAGGTTCGGAAATTGTCGCAGGTGTTTCCGAGGTCGCTCGAAGTTCAGAAACTGGTGTTGTTAAAAGACGAACGAAGTCCCATCAGCCGAAACGCGACACAGACACAAAAGTACCTGAAGGAACTCGAAGTCAACGACGCGGTTTTCCACAGAGTCGCCCCGGAAGCGATTGCGGCGCTGGATGCCTTGCGACAATTGCTTGCTGATGTGAAGTCGGGCGATCTGGCGTTTGACGGTGAAAACATGGAAGTTCGAACTGTCATGGACTGGCTGCGAAACCATCTGCCGGCATCGCTGACCGATTTGGCCGAAGTGTTAACTCATCCAGCGACGGGCACTGGTTTTGATCAGCCATCGGTTATTGAGCGGCTTCAGGAGTTACTGAACGAACGCCGCATCTGCCGCGCTGAGGAGGCGTCCACGGCTCTGAATCGATCGACATCGGAATTGATTGCGGTAGCTTCGGAACGAACGGATCTGTTCCGAGTCCTCGACGGCAAACAGCCGGTGGTGTTTGCTGTTCGAACGGGTGGCGTTTGTTTTGACGAGTCGACCTGATTATCAGAATGGCGAGCGGCAGGGCTGACCACCATCCCCACCCCGGGAAACAATTCAACAGCCCAGATTTTAAAGACAAACACAAAAACAGTATACGAATTACGAAAGACG
>JANMEV010000294.1:0-2033 GCA_031377305.1 Planctomycetota bacterium
CTTGAAGAGTGCTGAATCGCGTTATCGATCAGGTTCGTCGGCACTTGTGCCAGGAATCGAGGATCGCCGAGCACCAGTGTCACAGACTCCGGTGTAATGCATTCCAGTTCGACTCCTGCTGATGAAGCCTTTTCCTGCATCTGAACGACGGCATCTTCGGCAACGCTTCTCAGGTCGATCGTCACCGGCCGCAGCTCCATGCGATCTGAATCGGTGCGAGCCAACAACAATAAACCGTCAATCAAATGTCGCATGCGTTCCGACGACTTCAAACACACTTCAAGAGTCTGCTGATACGACTCCGATGTCCGTGGCTGCGAAAGTGCGAGTTCGACCTGTGATTGAATCACGGCCAGCGGAGTGCGAAGTTCGTGCGACGCATCGGCGGTGAATTGCGTCAGTCGTCCAAAAGACTGCTCCAGACGTCCGAACGTGCTGTTGAGCATCTCGCCCAACTGAATAAGTTCTGCGTCAAGCGACGCTGTTTCAATGCGACGATTCAGACTGGTGGCCGAGATCTGAGCGGCCGTGTCAGAGATCATTCGAATCGGCTTCACAATTCGTCCCGAGATCCACCAGCCTCCCACGAGGCCAACAGTCAGCGTTCCAAACGCCATCGCGGCAATTTGAAAACCGAACCGATGCAGTTTGGCCATGTCGTGTTCAATTGGTCGCAATACCTGAATGAAGACTCCCTGAGGACCTCGCTTGAAGACATCGACGACGCCGTTAACCATCACGACATCTGACACTGAGCCCAACTGTTCGCCCGCCGGAATGGGCCGCGCGTCGCCGGCGTCAAAGCCGTCGCTTTGACGAAGAATGGAACCATCCGATCGCCAAATCGCAAACTCCAGGCGATCCATTCGGTCTCGCGGCCCCCGTGAATCTTCACCCGTCATCACATTCGGTGGGCCAATCGCTGTGACTCGATCTTCGGGATGCCCAGGTGGTCCCATCGGCCCACGTCGATTCGGCCCATCCGGACCTCGCCGGTCTGGACCGCGACCATCGGAGCCGCGACCATCAGGACCTCGACCTGGCGGGCCGCCGCGAAGGGGGCGGAACTGCAGCTCGGGCGGTAGCTGTCCCAAATCAAACTCTGGCCCCATTCCGCTCGGTTCAGGGCCGTTGGGTCCGGGCTCGGAACTCATCTGATCCGAGCTTCGCAAAGCGCCTGGACGAACATTGCGAAGGCTGACATCCAGATACTGAGCCGTCGTCACTGCCTGCAGCGTGGCTCGTTCGTGAACGTCCCGGTCCGCTCGCCAGTAGACAAGAGTTCCAAACACGATGATCGACAACGCATAGACCGCGCCGTACCACCATTGCAATCGTCCGCGGATGGATTTAATCATGGAGTATGTACCCCTGTCCGCGCCGCGTCGTTATGAAATCCTTGCCAAGTTTTCGGCGAAGATTGGAAACATGCACATCCACCAGATTGGACAGGCTGTCTTCATTCTCGTCAAAAAGATGTTCATAAATCTGAGTGCGAGTCACGATATGCCCGCGATGTTGCGCAAGCAGCTCCAGCAGAGAGAACTCTCGAGGAGTCAGCAGCAGCAAAGTGTCACCACGCGTCACGGTCTTTGTTTTGGTATCGACCGTGAGTTCCCCGACAAAGATCTGAGAACTCGCCAGTCCAACCGAACGGCGGATGATCGCTCGCAGCCTTGCCTTGAGCTCAACAAGATGAAACGGCTTTGTCAGATAGTCGTCGGCACCTCCGTCTAGTCCTCGGACTCGATCGTTCACGCCGTCACGAGCCGTCAGAATCAACACGGGCGTCTTCTTCGTCTGCCGAAGTTGTTCGAGCACCTGCCAGCCAGTTAGTTTGGGCATCAACAGGTCGAGCACGATGGCGTCGTAGTCCCAACTGGTCGCCTTGAACAAACCTTCCTGCCCGTCCGCCGCTTCGTCGACCGCGTACCCGTCCTCACGCAGGACCTGAGCGATCGTGCGGAGCAAATCGGGTTCATCTTCAACAACGAGGACTCGCATTTCGGCCGTCTTTTGAGTGCGGAATCTTG
>JANMEV010000595.1:0-9135 GCA_031377305.1 Planctomycetota bacterium
GCCTGGGTTCGAGCCTCTAACTCGTTTAATGAGTTTGGGAATTGGAGCACCCCGGTGACCTTCACCGTGCTCGCGGCTCCTGCAGTGCTTTCGCCGACCACCGGAGGTACATTTGATCGGACACCGACGATCACATGGAGTGCAGTCTTCAGTGCGACCACTTACGACATTATGGTTTCCGCCACGCCGTCTAACACGGTTGCTTACCGGAACCAGTCGGTCACTGGAACTACGATCACTCTTCCAAACGATCTTGTGAACGGGGACTACACGATCCTTGTTCGAGCACGCAGCGGCACATTCCTGAGTAACTGGTCATCACCTCGATTGATCTCCGTCGGCACTCCGCCACGGATTTCGACGCCATTCAACAATGCGACCGTCAGTAACAAACCAACATTCAATTGGTCCACCATCACCGGTACAGAGCGATACGAAGTCTTCATTCAGAACATGACGACCAACACCGTCGTCCTGAGGGATGCAAGGGCACTGACGAACAGCTACACAGTAACAACGGCTCTTGCAGCTGGACAGTACCGAATCTGGGTTCGAGCTGTCAGCACGATGGGCGAAAAAACCAACTACAGTGTCGCTGTAAACTTTACAGTTGCAGCAACAGTGAAGTCGCCTTCCGTGTCTCCAGCGGCAAATGACCCGCTGCTCGTGTCTGCGTTGTCTGGTAACTCAGGGCTTCAGAGACCTTTTCCTGATGCCACATGGAACAATGTCAATCAGGCACCACAGTCTGCTGCCAGCGTCAATCGTCAACGGCAGTCGCTGGAGACGGTTCCGATGACACACAATATCGCTTCCGGTGAACTCAGCTCGGCTCATGACGAAGTTATGGCGGGTTGGGACATGTCGGAGTGGTGGAACGGAACTGGCTCCGGGGACGCTCACCTCGTTCCTGAAAACGGTTCCCTGACCAATTCTTCAATGGCGTCTGGTGTTCGAGTTTCAAGGTCTGACCGAAAGTCCGAAGAAGCATAACAACGTCGCTCACTTGCCCGTATTTCAATCGCAATCGCGACGGAAGTACGGGCATTTTTATTACACCTGACGTGATTGGGCCTTGCAGATGACATACTGGGCTTTCTGCGAGGATCTCTCGTCCGACACGGTGATCATCGGCGATGCGGAAGCTCATCACCTTTTGCATGTTCTTAGGCTGGCTCCCGGAGCAACGCTCACTGCATTTGACGGTCGTGGCACAGAGGCTCAGGTCATCGTCGAGAAGTCGACTCGCCGTGATCTGTCGTGTCGAGTCGTCGCTCGAGTCGTGCACCAGAAGCAAGACTCTGCGTTGATTACGGTCATTGCGTCTCCACCGAAAGCCGATCGACTCAAATGGATGGTGGAAAAGCTCACCGAACTGGGTGTTGACCGGCTCGTCCTGCTCAACACGCAAAGAACTGTCGTTACGCCAGGCGATGCTCGAGTCGACAAACTGCGAGCCAACGTGGTTGCCGCCTGCAAACAGTGCAGAAGGCCAATGCTGATGCATTTGGAGCCCTTGCAGTCATTCGCGGCTGTGCTGGAAACGGCAACAAATCCCAACAAGCCTGGCACCTGCTTTATCGCTCACCCGGATGCGCCAAACATGGCAGCACAGAAAGTTGAACCGGCAGCCGGAAAGAACATCACGCTACTCATCGGCCCGGAAGGCGGCTTCACCGACGACGAAGTTTCGGCAGCCGTCCTTGCTGGAGCGACACGGATTTCCTGGCCTGAAACGACCCTTAGAATTGAAACGGCCGCCGTCGTTTTTGCTACCATGCTGATGTCGCAGCGGAAAACGGTAGACTGAAGACCCTCGTCAACTGTCACTCTTCGGCGTTGCGCGTCTGTAGATCTTCATTGGCTCGCTGCAGCTCAACTCTTGCTGCATGTCGTGCCTCCAAAAAGGTCTGAAGCAAAATCTGAGCCGCCAGTTTGTCGATCCGTTCCTTGCGTTGTTTCTGAGTCAACTCGGCCGCAGCAAGGATTCGTTCCGCCTGAAACGACGTAAATCGTTCGTCCTGGAAACAGTATGGAAGGCCGGTAATACTGTTAAGCCATTCCGCGAACTTCCTTGCCTCACGTGATTTCTCGCTCTCATCTCCACTGAGATGGATAGGCAATCCGACCACTAAACCGACTGGTCTGTACTCATCAACCAGCCCAACAAAGAACCGCTTGTCGCCCTGTGGTCCCTGTCGTTGATAATTGTGCAGCGGGCTCGAGAACTTCTGATCTCGATCGGACACCGAAACACCAACGCGTTTGGTGCCATAGTCGATCCCGAACAGCACGCCACTCTCAGGAACGATCGGCTTCGCCTGTTTCGCGTCATCACCAGCCGGCTGCAATTCATCGGCCATTCCGCAGACCTTCGCAGCGTTGAAGTTTTTCGAGAACTTCCAGACTTCGGACTCCTGTCGCCGCCAGAGTAAACTCTCGGCACGTCTCAGCAGTTTGGAAAAGATTGATCTCGAGTCGATCTGCAGGCAAAACATCGATCACTCGATCCGCCCATTCAATTAGGCAAAGCCAGTCGGGGCTGTCGACGTATTCGTCAGCGCCGATGGCCAGAAATTCGTCCGGATCGGCAAGCCGATAGGTGTCAAAGTGAGCAACCGGGACACGGCCATCCGTGTAGAGCTGCAGGATTACAAACGTCGGACTAGTGACCTGCAAGGTATCAATCCCCAATCCCGCACACAGCGATCGCACGAACCGAGTTTTTCCGGAACCCAGTTCACCATTAAGCGCAATCACGACACCAGCGTCGATGCATTCGGCGAAGGAAAGTCCAAAGGAGTCTGTCTCGCTCTCATTTCGACTGATCAGCGTAAACTTGTTTGTCATTGTGCTTGTCAGACGCACTGGACGACGACGGCGAAGGGAGATGAGTCATGGGATCGTCGATTGAAAACAACGCGCCATCTGTTCGGCCCGGCGGCTCATAGTAGTTCCATCGCCAAAGTCGATGAGGCTGCAATTCATGGGTAATCGAGCTACAGCCCGACATCATAAACAGCAAAGTCAGTCCGCTAAGGTATCTCATGCGCATTCTCCTCAAAATCATCCGGTTTGCAGTCGCAGGATAAACAGAATCGCAACGTCAGGTGAACGAAGGATGATCGCAAATTGCCTTGCCACGGTGGAGTGGATCCGGGACCAGACTTTCGAACTGCAGATCCAGCGTTTCCTGCCACAATCCGGCAGAAAACGCCGCTCGCAGACGACGTGACATCGGCTCCATCAGTCGGTTCTCTCATCCTCAGTTCTCTGATCCACGGCTCAATGGACTCGCGCGTGGAGAAACAGAATGGATGACCAGTAGAACGCTGAAAACGCCAACACGCTGAAGAGTGATTTCCAAATGCCATGCCATCGGCGACTTGCGAATGCCAGCCTTCCAGCCACGGAAAAAGGAACCGCTGCCACGAAACCCACAAGGAAGACCCACTCAAAGACCAGGCTCAATCGACGACACACCAAAAAATACAGCAGGCAGCAACATACAAACAACAAGCACGCTGCACCGGAACGAATGCGATCCCAGCGGGTCAATCTTTGGCGACCCACCGAGATGCGATCCATCAGCCCTTGATACGCAGCAAAAAGTGAAACCGGCCATGTGAATACGAAATCGCTCATGGCTGGACTGAGGAACGTTGTTCCAATCGCTCCGGCAACGAAAACCAGCAACCAGAAAAGAGTCTCTTTAGTTGCAAATGCCGTTCGACGAAATCTGGAGAACGAACACGCCACCACAACAATCGACAAGCCGCCGCCCATGATTCCAATCAGACAAACCTGATACCACTGGATCAGCCAGGCACGAGACGGGATGTCGAAAGCGTATTCCGGCTCAACTCCAAGCAGAAGGCTGGCCCAGTCAAAGTACTCCACCTGCGGAATACCAGACGTGGTGATCGCTCGCTCAAGAAGTCCTGCCTTCAATGTCTCCGGGGCGCCCAGAAACAAACATGCCGCCCGACTCTGATTTCGAACGAACAGTCGACCTCGTGAAAGGGCCGGTTGTGTCCAGCAGATCTCACCTCCAAGCACTGACGCTCGAGCCAATTCTTCAAATCTCTGTTTCGTGGCGCGAGCCAGTATGAGTTCGCCGAGGTCATTGAACAGAATCAACTTCCCATCGGCCACAATGACACTGGCGTGACCCACCAGAGAGCTGTTGAAAGTGCTGGCTGAACTCCCGATAGTTGCTTCAGCTTTTCGATTGGGGCGACCGTCTCCTACCGACCAGAGCTCCATTCCTGTTTCGAATTCAATGCAGCGAAAAATGCCACGAGTCGAACGATGGGTCTTGGCCTGCGGTTCGAGAACATCAAATCCATAGATCGCACCATCAACCAGTACGCTGGAGAAAATATCGTTTGACATCAGCCGCTGCTTACCAATCAATCGAATCCGTGCGGCCGGATCGTCGGTCAGTTCAAGTAGCTCTGATCCGGCCCGAAAGGGGCTGGAAATCCACAGGTACGGCTCACGGTATAGCGGCCATGAGGAATGTTCATCGTAACCTGTTGAAAGTTTGTGCTTCCAAAGCACTTCGCCGGACGTTCGGTCATGACAGACCAGTGCGTTTTCAAGATATCCCAGGACCAAAGATCGTCCCTGAAATTCGATCGGGAAAGCGGGGGCGTAGCTTGCCGGATCATTTCCTGAACGCCATCGAACGGCTCCCGTCTTCGCATCCAGAGCGACCATGCTGGCGGCCGAGCCACCTACAGGGAGCAGCACGAGACCATCAACGACGGTCGGTGAACAGGCATAACCAAAACCCGTGACATCGCATTCAAACTTCGTTGCCAATTCAACGGACCACTGCAGTTCGCCGGTTTCAGCCTGCAGACACCCGATTAATCCGGCCGGCGACGCAAAATAGATTGAGCCGTTGCTGTAGGTCGGCGTCGCTCGCGGTCCCGGATAGACCCCCGCGGGATCATAGGGCCAGTCGTAACGATGCTCCCAAATAGTTTTTCCGCTGTCTGCTTCGAGGCATGCGACGTATTGACCCTGGAGAGTTTGATACTGAGTGGTGATCCGATCGGACCAGGCGACGAATGCAGAATACCCCTGCCCCAGCTCTCGCGTCCAAAGCACCGGAGGACCATCGTGCGGCCAGGATTCAACAAGACCAGTCTCCGATGAAATACCATTCCAGTTTGGCCCCCTGATTCCGGGCCAGTCGGTCTTCGACGTCGGGTTCTCGAGATTGCCTGACGAACTCTCCCCACTGAAAGATGACGTCGGCTCGTCCGCCGTCGCGTTTCCGAACAAGAGACCGAAAAGCACGACAACTGCCAGCAGCCCGCAAACATGTTCAATTCGCGTCATGGCGACTCACGATTCGGGGAACGACGACCGCGGAACAATCAGCCAGTTACGTCATCTTCCGAGAAATCATCCATTGAGCTTTCATCATTGTCATCTGCATCGAGAAGCATTGTAAACGAAAAACAGCAACCTCGGTCCGGTAGATTCCTGACAGTTATCCAGCCTCCCTGACGCTCGATCACATCTCGACAGATCGCCAGTCCAAAACCGAAGCCTTCCGATTTCGTAGTGAAGAACCGGTCAAACACTTTATCAATCTTGTCAGGCGGAATACCCGGACCATTGTCCGAGACGTCCACGAGCACAAACTTGCCTTCTTCGACGCGCGATGGCTGAATTGTGATCTTCGAATCGCTAAGACCAGCATCTCCGCAGGCTTCAATGGCATTGATCAGGAGATTGATGATCACATGGGTCGTTTGTACGCCGTCAATCCAGACAGTGACGCTGGGATCACAATTCAGCGTGTTGTGTGGATCCAGCACTTCAATCTTCACTTGGCGACGCTCCGTTTGAACTTCGACCATTCGCACGGCGTTTTCAATCATTGTTTTCAGACAGACGGCAGACTGTTGCACGTGTCGGTCATGAAGATAGTCCCGCAGGCCGGTAATAATGTTACCCGCATGCGAGGCGAGCGTTTCAATTTTTTCAGCCATCTCAAGAATCATCGCGGCGCGGGTTTGCTTTTTCTGAGCGCGGGATTTCAGAGTGTAAATGTGGTTATTGATCGCCTGTAATGGTTGTGTTAGCTGATGGGCAAACTCTGTTGCCAGATTTCCCAGCAGGCTTAACCGCGTTGCCCGTTCCAGTTGCTCCCGCAGACTGCTCATCTCTTCCTCGTGAGCACGCTCGACGTCGCTGTTGGTTAGATAAAGCGTCAGTTCACCTTTCATGCGTGCTGAAGAGGGCTCGACTCGCAGAGTGTAGGAGCACAGCCTTCCGTGCACATCAATGGCACGCACGTCCGTGGATCGAGGCTGAGTTGACTGAGTCGCCGACTGAATCACTTCCATCAGCGAATCATAGGAACTCGCCGCGATAAATTCTTTCAGCAGCAGCCCAGTGACCTGCGGAACGGTTTTCTGCCGAAAGGCGATACACCGCACTATCTCCAGTCTGGAATTCAGTCGAAGTGCAAAATCACAAGCGCCATTTGCAACCCGTTTCCATTCCCGGTGATCTCGCAGCCTTCGCCGTTCCTGCCGTTCTGAGTAGACGGATTGAACCAAAATCCTGCCCAATAGTTGCAGGATGCGACGGCAAGGATCATCCAGGTGACTCTGTCCATTGCTGTGAGCGACTCCCAGAATGGCTGCCAGGCGATTCCCAAAAATGATGGGCAGCATTTCGTAGGAGCTCACATTGAGCTCGTGCAACATCCCCGACACCAACTTGCTGCAGGGCCTTGTATCTTCGTTCTGAGACGTAAACACAATGATTCCGCTTTGCAGCGCACTAACAGCATTGGCCCCAAGGAAAGTGAGGCTGAAATCCTGAAGTTCCTGCCGAATTTCAGGAAGCGGCGATTGGGACCATTCGCAAAAGAGCGACGCAGAAGGTTCGGAAGTCCTGGTTTTTTTAAGCAAAAGCAGGTGAGTATGAGCAAGGTTCGCTCGAAGCCCCAATTGCTCCACCACCTTACCAGCGCGGATTCGAAGCGGTTCAGAATCTGCTTTCCTGGACAATTCTTCCGTCAAACGAAGCGAATATCGCAGCAGCGATTCCCGGTACTCCTCTGCCTTTGACACGGGCTCGCTCCGGACTTCCACCATGGCAGGGGAACTCTTCTCTCGAAACCGAATGCACTCATCGACGCTCAGCCGCGAGCAGCCGAGCGTCGATGAACGCCAGGGACTTTAGTCTTCGCTAAAACGCAGCAACAGGAAAAGGATCTGTCGAAACAGAACGGCAATCGAGCCAAAAATCATCAGTGCCCCGGCCACGTGTGCGGTCGTCGGCAGGTGGTTCATGATGAGCGAGGTCTCATAAAGAATATAGCCACACATCAATAGCACAACGCCGATGGAAAATCCCAGACCCAGGTTGAAGCCAAAAATTGCAGAACCCACGCTGACGGCAAATAGACCAATACCCGCCAGAAACAGGGCACCTCGCATGAACGAGAAATCTGTTTTGGAAACAACCACAAACAAAGTCAATGCCCCGGTGATCAGTAAAGTCGCAAAGGCTGACTGGCCTATCAAATCCGGATTCACGCGACTGGCAATCGTCACGATCGGCGCCGTAAGAATGGATTGCACTCCGACGAATAGACCAAGTCCAGTGTATTGAGCTGCTGCCGATGCACCGCTAAACGCAAGTCGCTCAGCGAACCATGAAACCGCCATGAACACAATCAAACTCAGCCACCAAGCCTGGCCCATGACCTGCAGAATTCGGATTCCAAGCCCGGTCGACAGGTAGACGTACTCGAGTCCGACAAGAAGCAGAATGGCTCCAAAGACGTGAACGTAGACTTTACGCAGGAAGCTCAAACGCTCGCTCAGTTGCGCGTCGATCGCAAACATGTCTCGAGGCGGAGCGTACGGATCGAAGTTCTGATAGGCCTGGCTCATACCAATTCGTCTCCATCCAGCGGACACAACATAAACTCGCCAACACGAACAACGTGTCACGTCTACAGTATCAGTATATTCTCGCGTTGGTATTTTGCGAAAGCCATTACCATTTCATTTTGTGAGCATCAAAGTAATCGGGCTACTTCGTTCAGCACCACCGACGTTTCGCTTTGAGCCGCAAATAATCACTTTTGGACGACTTTCATGCCGTTCTCGACGAGAACGCCTGCACTTTCCCGATCTCATCTTCACCTGTCGCGATCATCACCAGACGGTCAAAGCCAAGGGCGACGCCGGAACATTCTGGCAAGCCATGCTGCATCGCGGCAGCCAATCTGGGAGCACCGGGCAAACGCTGCAAGTCGCCGTCCGTTCGAACATCATTCTGGTGCCCTTCACGACGCTTGAGCTCAGCGACATCCGTGAGCTCCTGATAGCCGTTGCAAAGTTCAATGCCATCGATGTAAAGCTCAAAGCGCCGAGCCACGGGAGGAAGCTCTTCAGATGTCACCGCAAGCGCCGCTTGTGAAGGTGGATAGTCGCAAAGAAACTCGGGGCCTGCCCCAACGTTACCTGAAGATGAACCGACGTCATTCCATCGCCCCAATCCAGGCTCAATCCCAAACGCCAGCATCGCATTCAGGATGTCGTCAACCTGCGTTGGCAGACAACTGTCCGGCAAAGCAATTCCATGCTGCCGAGCAACGCCCATTAACACGTCGCCGTGGATCGTGTGTACATCAATTCCATAAACGCGTTGAAATGCTTCTGCATAGGTCGTTCGACCAAACGGCTTCAATGGCAGTTGCCTTGCCTGTGCCGCGCCTTCGAAACCGACCGCGGCACTTATGGCGGCCCGAACAAGCGACTCCGTGATCTCGATCTGCTGGAGCCAGGTGGTTCCAACTCCGTACCACTCGATCATCGTGAATTCAGGATTGTGGCGCGCGCCAATTTCCCCACCGCGAAAGACTCGACTGACCTGAAAAATGTTCCCTGCCCCGGCTGCCAGCAAGCGCTTCATGAAGGCTTCAGGAGACGTCTGCAGAAACCAGCGGCAACCCGCCTGAGCGACCTCGATCGGCTCAAGCCAGGCATCGATCACGATGTCGCGGGAAAGGCAGGGCGTTTCAACTTCCAGATAACCAAGGTCCTGAAAAAACCTGCGAACGGCCCGCAGCATCGCCGATCGAACGTGCAA
>JANMEV010000599.1:0-5445 GCA_031377305.1 Planctomycetota bacterium
CACACTGAGTCCGAACAATCAGCGACAGACATTCTCGTACGACGCGGTCGGGCTAAAACGCTCGATTAACGCCACGGGTGCCGGGCGGTCGACGTTTGTCTTCGATGCCGCCAGCCAGTTGTCGTCACTCAGCAACGGGAACAACGAACGCACGACTTTCAGTTATGACGACGCAGGACGCCGCACTGTCCAGCGAAACGCCAGCGGCACGCGAGTCTCCACCGTGTACGATGCGGCGAGCCAGACGACTCAGGTCATTCAACGCAGTTCAGCGGGAGCCACGTTGCAGCAACTCGACTACCGTTACGACAATGCGGGCAATCGAAATGTCATGATTGAAGGTGCGGGTTCAGCACGAATGACATGGAGCTACGACAAACAGAATCAGCTCACCGGTAAAAACAGAACGGGAACAAATGCCTATCGCCAGACGTTTACCTATGACCCGGCGGGTAATCGGACTCTGACAGCCCGAGCCAACTGGCACAGCTTCACGTTTGATTCGATTCGATTGGAACTCAAACCCAACTCATCGGACCCGCTCAACCGCGTTCGGAAAAGGGGGCTGGATCGAAAAGTACGCGGGACCCCGCGGGCTGTTTCGGCTATTGGTTCCTAACCCAATTGGCACTTGCAGGATCGAGAGATGCCGGGTGCCGTGGGTTAGGTGATGCACGGTTCGGCGCACGATCAAACACATCCGTCCGTGCTCCTGCAGAAACTGCCGCTTTCGAATCCCACGTTTTCGGGGCATGCGGCTGAAATCTGTTTTCCCTCACGATTGCATCCCGCGTCACGGAGGGGCACTTTGATATGCTTAAGGTTCTACCAGAATCTATGGCGTAGAAAATACAACCGTTCATGCTTCGATCGTGATACGGATCCCGGTCGATTACTCCTCTCCAGTGTACCCATTGACAGTGGCCTCCCACACACAAAAAAACCTGCGGGTCTCACTCGTCTGCTTAGTGCTTTCTGGATGCTGTTCGCTGACAGAATTGCGCCCGCGGACTGACGCGCCGATCATTCGTGGTCAGGACAGCGTGCTCGACATTCCGGGAACGGCTGTCACACCGCAGATCGCGCAAGATCCTTCCGAGACGCCATCAACCGGACCGAACGTCTATCTGCCCCTGACGCTGCGTGAGGCGATCGAAGCTGCTCTGATGGATTCGACTGTCGTGAGAGTTCTGGAAGGGCGCGTCAATGTTGCGACAATTATGCCAACGGACGTACTGATCACTGAACAGCGAATTGCCGTCGAACGAGGTCGATTTCAGCCGCGACTCACAGCCAATTTCGACGGCAGCAAGATTGACCAGCCACCCAACGCATTCTTCGGCCCCGGCATCGCGGCAAATACTCGCCGCGATATGGCAAACGTTCTTGCAAGAGTCACCCAGCCGCTGCCCACGGGAGGATCTCTCAGTCTCGGCCTGGAACCGCCATTGGCATACCTTTCTCTGCCGAACGGTGTTGGGGCAGGGCAATTCAATCCAATCTATTCAACGGACTATGTTTTACGAGTCAATCAGCCCGTTCTGAAAGGCGCTGGTCGCGGTGTTGCCCTGGCGCCGATCCAGATTGCTCAGACACAGGCGAACCAGTCTCGCTTGGCGCTCGAGGAGGTTCTGAATTCACAGATTCGAAGCATTACGGAGGGTTACTGGCGACTGTACGCAGCACATCTGGAACTGGAAGCCGTGAAAACAATCCTGCCACTGGCGGAAGAGAGTGTTCGGGTAGAGGAACTTAGATGGAAAGCGGATCGGTCGATTCTGGCCGATGTCGCGCGGGCGAAATTTCAGCGGGACGGGTTTCGCAGAACACAGAGTGTCATGCAGGGTAACCTCCGCAAAAGAGTTCTGCAGCTTCGACAACTCCTCGGCGGTCGACCGGAAGTTCAGCCTCTCTTTCTGCCATCGGAAAGGCCCATTGAGAATCCGCCACCGGAGGATACTGCGACACTTGTCCAGGTAGCGATCGGCAACAGACCATCGCTTAACGTACTCCGGGAGCAACTGCAGGAACAACATATTCGGCTGCGAGTTGCAGAGAATCAAGTGTTGCCATCTCTGGATTTCCGCGGCGAATACTACATGAATGGGCTGGCACAAACACTGGACGACAGTGTCAGGCAGGCGGCAACATCGGACTATACTGACTGGACACTGGGACTTGGAATGGATGTGCCGCTGGGAAACAAGACCGCTCAAAGCCGAAGACGCATTGCCGAACTTGATATGGCTCGGATTCACATTCGTCTGAATGCGCTGGAACAAAACGTGGCCTTTGAAATCACGGAGTTGATCTCAGACCTGCAAGCACAATGGCAGCGGCTGGAAATAGCAAAACGTCAGGCACAGGAGACGCAGGAATGGCTCCGCGTCTCCAGAATTCGGTACACGCAGCCGCAAGGCTCCAGTTCGGGCCAGGACTGGCTGCTGCTGGCGCTGACAGACCTGCAGTCCGCGATGCGAGCGTATGTCGATGCTGTGAGTGATGTCGGTCAAGCACTGGCGGAATACAATACGCTGCTGGCGGAGTTAAATCAGGCACAGGGCACGAGCGTCTACCGATGGCAACAGTCTGTTCTGGAGCCCGTTGGAGCGACGCTGGGGGGGCATTCAGGCATCATGAACCAGGATTATCGCGCGAATCCTGTACCACTGATGAAGTTGGTCCATGCCTCGCAGAAAGCAGCCGAGCCGCGAATGTCTTCGGGGCTGCCGATACCGGCCGACGGACTCCTTCTTGGGCATTCGTTCCTGAACGAAAGGCAAGCATCGCTTCCAGCACCTCCTGCAGGATTAGCGGAAAGTGGATTTCCTCGCGACGCTGATCCAGTTCTGAACGAATCTGACATCCCAGCCCGTCAATGACCGTGTGTTGCTACCACCAGAACTCCGTTCGCAAATATCGAATACCCTTTGTCACGAGTATGACGCCAATCGTATTCCAACCTCGCGTTACTCGACCGAAGCCCGTCATTCCGGACTTGAGACGACCATCCGGGTTTTGAATTTGGCAATGCACGATAACGAAGTTCTGTCCGGTTGTGGCTGTCTTCTGAGCGACGGGGGAAATGCCTTCCACGGTTGCCTCAAACGTCTCGAACGGAATGGCCCGTGCCTTCAAAGTTACTGCCTGACCGGGTTTTAGATGCGCGGCTTCGTCTTCGCTGACCGAGATTTCAACTCGGGATGTTTCCGGCTTTTCAATGGTGCAGAACAGTGAATCCTGCAGTACCGCCAGACCGACGCGCTCTTTCAGTCGTGGCGCAGAAAAAATGCCGGACGTCGGAGCGACGACTTTCAGTTTTTCCCGTCGCGATTTCTGAAATGCCAGCTCATGCTCAGCGCGTGCTTTGCGTGCTTCTTCGGCGGTGATATCTTCCGGACGACTGCCTGCCTTCAAAAGATCAAGTTGATCTTTCGCGTCCGCCAGTTCCTGAGCACGTCGCGAAACCTCTGCTTCTTTGGATCTGACACCCATCGCCTTTGACGCGTTGGTCGCCGCCTGTACCTGTGCCAGTTTGGATTCTGTCTGAAGAACTTCCAGACGCTGCTGTCGCAATTGTGCGCCCGCCAGTGCACCGAGACGATAAAGACGTTCCGACTGCAGGATGTCCTGTTTTGCATTGTCTAAAGCTGCAGCAGTTTCACGGATCCTGTGTTCCTGAACCAGCATGTCCTGTGTATGCGCAATCTTCGCCTGCTGAAGATCCTCGGCACCCAGTTCATACCATTCTGTCAATCGGCGGACACGGTCCGTGGCGGCTTCCAATTCTTCCGGGCGGGCACCGCTCTTGAGTCGCTTCAGATTGGCTTCGACTTCCCGCAGCGTGTCCTCCGTCTGGACAATCTGAGACTCAAGCGTCGGAGACCTAAGTTCCGCGATCAACTGGCCTTCTTTGACCACGCTGCCATCTTCCACCAGAATGTGTTCGACAATACCGGCCACCGGGATGTGGACCTGCACAATGTTTCCCGGTCGCACCTCAAAGTCTCCGCTGGTCGTGCTTTTCACAGGAACGAGGAACAGTACGGCTGCTAGACTCAACAAGCCAACGGCCCAGGTTGTCGTTCGTCCGGATCGTGATTTCAGCATTGTCGCAAACTCACTTGCAAAGAAGCCTTTAAACACTCGTCGCAGTCCAAAACTCAGCAGCAAGGCCACAAAGATCAGACCAACGACTCCAAACTGACCACCCATGTACGCAAAGAACTGAACAAAAATCACATCGAGAAAACCAATCGCGAAGACCCAGCACATGCAGCCGTACAGCAGCAGGATGCGTCTTTCCGGAAGAGCAGGAGGAGGAGCTGCTCCCCAGAGAATCCACCGCAGATGGCTCATCCAGTAATCCATCGCCCGAGGTCGCAGATTTGGAATGGAAAGCCAGTCGCTGAGCAGATAGTAACCGTCAAGGCGCAACATTGGATTAAAGTTCAGGAAGCTGCGTCCGCCGCAGATCGTGAGAGCCAGGAACGCAACTTGATTGATGGGCGTACCAATGACAGTCACGCGCCAAACGAATACGCCGGCAGCCCACAAGCAAAGATCGCAGTAGCCTCCCGCGGCCGTGATCGCCAGTCGCTTCCATTTGTCCGGAATCAGCCATGCGTCCGAAACATTGCAGTACATGCACGGCGTAAAAAACATGAACAGCAGGCCGGAATCATGCACTTCGCCACCGAATCGTTTGAGCGTTGCCCCATGAGCCATCTCATGCAGCGAAGTGCAGCCCAGCATCACGCACAGAAAGAGAATCGCATCGCTCCATCCATGCGTTCCTGAGATTCCCGCGACCAGCAACTGAGAACTGGAGATCATGACGCACAGCGCGACGAGCATGACGCAGCCGGAGCAGATCAGGAATCCGCGAGTCCACACGAATGGAATCCAGTTCACCACGCGTCCTAGGAACGCATCTGGATCACATAAAGGAACACGAAAGAAAAGGGCGGACTGCCCGTTCAGTGGAGATTTTTTCTTTGGACGAACGGAACCCGAGTCAGCAGATGGCAAAGAATCCGGCCCGCGATCGTCTCCTGCTGGCGAGTCCTCTCGCTGCGGGCTCCGTGAGCTCGTGCGCGACTTCGACGTGGACTGCAGCAAACCCATCGGCTGAACCGCGTGCAGGAATTCACCGAGATCTGCTTCGCTGAGATGCTGCTCAAAACGCTGAGAGTAGACACTTTGGATGTCGCTGAAACTGTTCTTCCCGTTCAGCAATTCCAACAGGCACGCTTCCTGGGGGCCTACGCTAAAGTACTCACGACGGTCGCGACGTTTGATCACGTACTCGGTCGGTGAGATCGCCTGAATTGTCAGGTCATCCCGGACGCGAGGTAAACGCAGTGATGATGGAGGGAGAGTTCCCACTTTGATGGTCCGAAGATTCGCCGCAGACAACACATTCATGCGGCTTGAAAAAGGGGT
>JANMEV010000626.1:0-7977 GCA_031377305.1 Planctomycetota bacterium
GCTCGGTGTCGCTTCGCAGCAGTCGTGTTAGTTTGTCAAACATGTCGGCGGGTAGAAGTCCTGCGGTAAGCGGCTATGGGGTCGAATCGGAAGACAGCAGTGGGGTTCGATGACTTCGCCCGCCCCGAAGTGACCGAGCGAAATGCTCTACAGTCGGCTCGAAGGATTTTACAACTCCGGCTAAAATCAAATCGATCGACAATCGAACTCCTTCGTATTTCATCAACTACCAGGAAGACTTCACGCCATGTCTCAGCCCATTCCGGGAATTCCCACAGAATCCGAAGTGCCGGCAGCAGAAGAGTCATCTCAGACGGTCCCCGAGCAAGTGCTGCGCGGACTGCTGTATGGCATTTCGCTGCCTGAGCGATTGGTTCGAAGCGCAGTGGGGCTGTCGGCGGGCACAGCTCGGGAGATTGCGGAGTTCGTCGTGCCACAGGCGTTTCAGGATTCAAAGACCTACGAAGTGGCGATCCGGAACTCGCTGAATTTCCTGCTGGACAATGTCGGCGCTGTTTCCGGCAGCGAAAGCAATAGACCGGCTGCAATTAGGGTCAGTGTAGAATCGAACGCTGCGACATCCACGGATCCTTCGACCGCGAATCCTGGTCGGTTCATCGCTCGCAAGGCCGTCGGCAACTTTATCGACATCGCCGGATTGGCGACACTGCATGTTTCACCGCTGTGGATTCTTGCGATTGTCAGCGACGCCGCCTATGGCACCAAAACATACGTCCATGAGCTCGCGGCCGAGCTGCAGAAGCAGGGGCTCATCGACGATTCGTCGACGATTCATAAAGTCGATGACCTGTTTGATGCCGTGAAGAATGCCAGCGGCAAGGCGGCCAGCAATTTTGATCAACCACCGTTGTCTCTGGAAGAGCTTCGTTCCAGCATCGAACAGACTCGCAAAGCGCTCAACGAAGTGGACCCGAGGTCGCTCATTCCGGAGTCAGAGATTGGGCGATTCTGGAATGAGATGAAGCAAATGGCTCAGAAGGAAGACGTGAGCCTGCTTGGCGTTTCAGGTGCTGTTGCGATGCAGGCTGTTGAATCGATTAAGAGTGTCAGCCATGGCACGCTCACCGGATTGTTCGTGGCGGGAAAGATCGTCAACAGGAACATCTTCGGCCACTACGCGACTGCGTTGACTCAGATTCGTCGCGACGGATTCTGGGCATCGGTGAAGGATACCTATGGCCCCTACATCGGGATGGCGTGGGGAAACTTCACGGCTGCGAAAAAGACCTGGACCGAACAGGTACTGCATCCCAGCCAGTTCGCGAAACTCTGGGCCGCCGTCCGCAGACTGTTCGGCAGAAAATAGCCGTTCGCGACTCCCACGGTCCCCGCTGCGTTCTCAGCGGCTTCTGTGTTTCAAACCCCGGTACCCTATGCGATTTCCCTCCGTGTCCTCTGTGGTACAAACCCTCGATTCAACATCCCCAGCTCATCAGTAAGCGCCACCAACTCCGGCGGCATGCCGGAGAGCGATCGCAAATCGAGCACAGTGCAGCGTGTTTTTCCCAAAGATTCGCTCGATTGAGCCTCCAACCGCACCCCGGTGTTTGCTGATTTTTATCGGACATCTTCGCCAGATTCACCTGTAAATTCATGGCTCGCGGCCGACAGGGGGACTCCTTTTCCGTTATGCTGGTGACTCGGAATTCATCCACCAAACAGAGATGAAACCCCGTAGAAGTGGTCGTCCCAATCGGAAAATGCTCGCAAAATCGGGCACATTTGCAAGATAGGGCGGCCCGCGAGGTGCTTCGCCTCGTTTCTAGCGTTTCCCTGTTAGATCCCACTTTTTAATACGTCCTTGTCCGGTGCACGGCAGGGGATTGTCAGAGGCCCTGCATTCATGCGGTCTCTGGCTGCGTGAGCAGGACATCTGCATGACCAGTCCGGGTTCTGGACAAACCAACGATCCCAACCGGGATGAAGTGATTGATAAGTACTACCGAGAGCACGCTCGCGAATTGTGGGCGTTGTTTTACGCGATGTGCAGCGATGCCGAACGCGCGTACGATGCGGTGCAGGAATCCTTCCTGAGGTACTACGACTATCACGGAGAACCCGTTCGTGATCTGCGAGCCTGGCTGTTGCGAGTCGGCCAGAACTGGCTTCGGGATGTGGCTCGCAAAAAGAGCAATTCCTGTCGCTTGCTTCCGGGACTGGACGATCTGACGGGACGACGAGATTCGAATGAAGACATTCTCGTGATGTCGGAGCGTCAGGAACAGATTCGAACCGCATTGAAAGAACTGAACGAGGACGACCGGAAGGTTCTGGTCATGAAATATTCGATGGATTGGTCAGCCGCTCAGATGGCAACCGTGATGGATTGCAGTGCAGCGGCGATTGATATGCGACTGTCGAGGGCAAGACGCCGTCTCGCAGAAGTACTTTTGGAACAGGGATTTCAAAATGAATGACTCATCACACAAACGCTCGGACAGCAAGATGCTCTCAGACGATCAGATGAACGGTTTGTTGCGTGATTTTTTTCGGCTGGAGGCTCCTACGGAACTCAACCAGCCGTTTTCAGTTGCGGATTTGAAGAGCAGCCGAACAGCGTTCCTCAGCGAATCGCAATCCGATTCGGTCTCACCGTTGACATCTTCAGTGGATGCTCAACCAAGCCGACGATTCATGGTTAGCAGCGTCCTGGCAACTCTTGCAATGTCGCTGTTTGTGTTTTTGGCGACGAAAGACAGTGGCTCGACGAGCCTGCCGACAGCGGCGATTACGCCTGAACAGAAGTCGCCTGAGAATGCAGACTCTGCATTAATGAACGTTTCCGGTCAGGGTGACGCGAAAGGATCAAATGTCCCCGTAGGAAATGACGGCGTGACGTTGGAAGAAACAGAGAAAATCGAACTAAAACCGCGCCCTTAGAGACTCTAACAAATCCGGGACAGGCACCCTTCTCCGCCAATTCTGTGAGCTTTTTCAAAGTTCTCCGGGAGCCAGTCCCGGTTTTGTTAGGCGTCCTTGAGTCTGCCAAAATCAGATTTTTGCAAACAATGGTGACTCAAAGCCCGGCATCTCAAAATGCCCGGCTTTTTTTATCTGGCAATTCCCAGTCGGAGCCCGCTGGCACGAGTTCACAAAAAACGACATGATGTTGTCTGTTCGCGGCCGTACTATTGCTGCGAGTGATGGAAGACGTTTTCTTCCGTCAAGCTTTCAGACAACACACTTCGACGTCGAGTGCGACTCATGCCGGATTCTCTGCTTCATGTTTCTGATGATAATTCCCCAAAGACCGCCTGCTGCGGCTTCAGGCAGTCATTGACCGCTGCCGTCTTTTTGCTTGTCGTTGCGATCGGAATTGTGACCCCAGGGCAATTGATTGCGACGGCTGACGACAAGCCCGGTCAGAAAACAGAGTCTCCTGCGACGGAGCCAGAATCCAAAGGTGAAAAGGTCAAGAAGCCGGAACACGAGTACGTTCGCATTCGAAAGAACGAAAAAAAGCTGGCTGTCGCTTTGGAGACATCAGTCATCACGTTCGACAGTTCGCCACAGTTTCCGGGAGCCACAGTGGACCTCATCGGGGCCATCCACTTGGGGGAGCCTGAATACTACGATCAGCTCAACGAACTCTTTAAGAAGTACGACGTCCTGCTGTTCGAGGCCGTAATGCCCGAAGAAGCCGTGCGGGATGGGCTTCGGCCAGGCGGCGGCTCCGGTGCCCATCGAAAAGCTTTGACGGACGAAGAAGAATGGACCGATGCCAAGATCGGCTTCACGGCGATCTCCGCGGTTCAGTTGGGAATGAAAGACGCTCTCGGAATGGAGTTCCAATTGGCCGGTGTCGACTATACGGCGAAGAACTTTGTGCACGCCGACATGACAGCCGAAGAGTTCGAATCGTCAATGTCCCGTCGTGGCGAGTCATTCTCGGGGATGCTGCTGAAGGAGATGGGAAAGGCGATGGCCCAGGGTCAGAAGGAGGATCCTGTTGGAACTCAGCTCGACATGATGCTGTCTGCCCTTTCTCCGGATCGAGGCTTTCGAATTCGACGCATTGCCGCTGTGCAATTGGCCAAGGCTGGCGACGGCGAAGCGTTCGCCGGATTCGATGGCACTTCCACAATCATCACCGAACGAAATATCAAATGTCTCGATGTGATGCGTCGCGAACTGAAGAACGGCAACAAGAAAGTTGGCATCTTCTACGGGGCCGGCCACTTCTTTGACATGGAAAAACGCATGGCCGCCGACTTCGGTTTCCAACGATCGGCCGAAGACTGGCTGATCGCGTGGCATCTTCGCGACCCAAAGAAAGAGACTACCAAAGCAGCGCCCGGAAAATAGAACCGTCGCAAAGATCACCATCCCGAACTCAATGGACGTGAGCCTGAGGCGCTAGCCGATTTCCTGCTTTGAATCGGCTAGCGCCTCAGGCTCTAAAACCTTCCGCTAATGCCTTTCTCTCTGGACCCAGAATGTTATTCCCCACTCTGCGATCAACCGTCATCAACATTGTTGCGAGCTTCGCGGCTTGCATCAGCGTCTTTTCCGCTCAAGCGGATGATTCGATCAAGCACTCTTTTTTTATTGCCGGCCCGAGCTTCACTGGCATCATTGGCGAAGATGACAAAGAGCTCTGGGACGCCAGGCGACCCGCCGCGCGAGACGGCTTTGTGCTTCGTAATGGAAACGCGTTGATTGCGTGGGGCGACGAAGTGCGTGAGCTGACTCGCGATCACAAGACGGTTTTTCATTACACAAAGGCAGCGGACAACAGCGAAATCGGAACCGTTCAACGTCTTGAGAACGGTCGCACTCTCATCACCGAACTCGGTCAGAAGCCACGACTGCTGGAAGTGAATCCGGATGGTTCCGTCGCGGTCGATGTACAACTTCAGCCCGAAACAGACAACGGGCACATGCAGACTCGAATGGCGCGTAAGTTGGCAAACGGCAACTACCTCGTTCCCCACCTGCTAGCCTTCAAAGTGAAGGAATATACCGCTGAAGGCAAGGTCGTGCATGAGTTCCGCACGGATATGGACGACCTCGGCGGCCGGGCTGCAGAGAACTGGCCTTTCACCGCAATTCGGTTGGCAGACAAGCACACACTTGTGAATTTGACTCACGGAAACAAGACTGTGGAGCTTGATGAAAATGGAAAAGTCATCTGGAAGATCAGCAACGACGACTTCCCAAACGAAAAGCCATTCGCGGATCCCTGCGGTGGTCAGCGTCTGCCCAACGGTAACACAGTGATCGCCAGCTATGCTTCTCAGGGAGCCATCAAGGTGTTCGAAGTGACTCGCGAAAAGAAAATCGTCTGGAATTACACTGGTCCCCACCGCGCTCACGAGATCCAGATTCTGACGACCAACGGCAAACCAGTGGAAGGCGAGCCGTTGAAGTAGTCTTCGTACCGGGCCTGTCGAGACGAATTCCGGGGTTATGGAACGAATTCGCCGGTCAACCGATTCTGTTTCCCGTTAGACGACTATGCCTGCGAGATTCAGCCTTGTTTTCCGGGAGTGTCGTCATGAAATCACTGGTCGTCTGCCTGTTTGCTGTAATTGCCTTAAATGTCGTTCAATTGCTTCCGGCCGCTCCGCAGCAGGGCCGTGACGGCGGTGGAGGACAGAAAGGCGGTCAGGGTGAGTTCGGCGGCCAGGGAGGTCCCGGAGGTCAAGGTGGACGTCCGCCAGGTGGTCAAGGCGGACAAGGCGGCCCCGGTGGAGGTCCTCCAGGTGGTCGTGGTGGTCAGGGCGGCGGCGGTCAGGGCGGCACGCTTGAGAAACTGTTGGCGATGGACACGAATGGCGACGGAGTACTCACGCCGTCCGAAGTCACCGATCCTCGGCTTCAAGCGATGTTGAAGGTCGCCGACACGGACAGCAGCGGCTCCGTAACATTCGCGGAACTCGCGGCTGCTGGCAAGAATGCTGGCGAAGCTGGCGGACGAGGAATGAATGGCCAGGGGCAAGGCGGTCAGGGTCAGGGCGGCCCGGGACAAGGCATGCATCCGCCACGACCGGGCGAAGTGATGCCAGGCTTCGTGCAGGATCAACTGCAGCTCACCGATGCGCAGCGCCAGCAGATTGCTGCCTTGCAGACTCACGTGGATGCCCAGTTGGCTCAGATCCTGACGGCTCAGCAACTTCAAATGCTGGCGTCGGGTCCACAGGGGCCACCAATGGGTGGAGGCGATGGTCCGCCAGGAAATGGCCAGAATGCGACTGGGCGAAAGAGTCGAAAGTCGAAACAATAGCCGTCGTGGAATTCCGACGGCTCAATTTTCGCAGGTAATCGTCGCATGGCTCGGTCAATCTCTCGTCGCAGCATTGTCGGCGCTGGTTCTGCGTTTTTGTTGTCGCATGTTTCACGCATAGCAGCGGGCATCAGGGCGGATGAAAAGAACGCTCAGGATCCGCTGGAGCAGGAAATCGACGCAGGGATTCGCCGAGCACTCTCGTGGCTGGCCAGCGAACAGCAAAAGTCCGGCGCATGGACGACCAGCGATTTCGGCGAATCAACAGCCACGACCGCGCTGGCCATCATGGCTTTTCTGGCGGGAGGACATGTGCCTGAAGAGGGCCCGTACGGCCACGCGATGACTCGCGGTGTCGGCTGGCTTTTGGGACAGCAGCAGAAGAATGGCCTGCTGGTTGGCAAAGAACGCAGTCACGGTCCCATGTATAGTCATGGGATCGCAACGCTGATGCTGGCCGAAATCGTCGGCATGGTCGATCCGTCTCAAGCGGATCTCTGCCGTGAAGTTTTGCAGAAGGCCGTGCGTCTGATTGTGGATGCTCAGAATCAGCCCAAACCAGCGGACCACGACGGCGGCTGGCGATATCAGCCAACCAGCGGCGATTCTGACTTAAGCGTCACCGCATGGCAGTTGCTGGCCCTGCGAGCGGCCAAGGACATCGGTTGTGACGTGCCGTCTAACAACATCGATCGCGCGATTAGCTACATCCGACGTTTGCACGTCAAACGAGACGGCGGTTTCGGCTATATGGTCGGCCACGGCAGCACGATCACTCGCGCTGGTACAGGGATCGTTGCTCTTGAGGTCTGCGGTGAGCATCGCACGGAGGAAACTCTTTCTGCTGCAAAAATGATTCTGGCTCGACCGCTGTCGAAGGGCGAACATTACTTCTACTACGGCGCGTATTATTGCACGGTGGGAATGTTCAAGGTCGGTGGCGACGAATGGCTGCAGTCTCGCGAGTCGCTGTATCGAACGACGCTGGATCTGCAGAATCCCATCGGCTACTGGAACCCCGAAGACGGTACCGAACGCCAGGCCGGAAAAGTTTATTCGACCTCGCTCGCGGTTCTCGCGTTGGCGATTGAATACGGTTATCTGCCGATTTATCAGCGCTAATTCAAATTTGCAGAGTGTGACCAGCAGCGGCTGTAATGTTTACTGACTCTCCGTGTTCTCTTGACTCAGCGGCGGCCCACCTGAACGGCCTGCGGCCCACAGTTGGAGATTCTTCCGGGCTCGCTGGCCGCGAAGAAAATAGAGATCATCCAACGCCTGCAGGCGAGCCTGGCATTCGGTGCGAGTCGATTCCTGCCAACCGGCTTGACTCTGAGTTGCGATGCTGGAAGAAATCATCCATTCGGCGATTGCAATCGCGATGTCCTCGTGACCCCGAAAGGAAGGGTGCACATGGTCAACGAGTACGCTGCCGCCCACAATGCCGTTCGCGCATCGCGAGCCGAGCAATTGGTGAGCGTCGATCATCGGCAGCGAACGTTCGGCGGCGATTTCGCGAAAGGCGTTTTCAAGAGGCGTCGTCATTCGCAGCGGGCAGATGTCTTCGTCACGAGCTCTCCTCAACGACCGTTCGGCGTCATCGCTCATTCCTGCTGTGAGCTGAAGTTCGCCCAGTTCGTACCATGCAAATGCAAAGCGAGGATCGAGTTCAACGGCCTGCTGAACAAATTCTGTGGCCTTCGGGACGTCGCTTGCCGCCAACGCACGTG
>JANMEV010000629.1:0-9628 GCA_031377305.1 Planctomycetota bacterium
CGGCATTCCGCCAGACAGATCGACAAGGATAACAGACTGATGGCGATGCGTCCCACTGGCGGCTTCCGACGCGAACAGATCGGCCAGGGATAATCCGCCAACGGCCAGACCTCCGACCTGCATAAATGTTCGGCGAGAAACACCATCACAAAAGCGACGAGATGGCCCGAAAACGTTCCACATGGGAGTGATGTCGATTGGAGGAAATAGCGGCAGGATTTGAGGCGGGGGTCGAGAACCGACCGCTCAATGGTAATCGCTTTGCAAGTCGAATGTCAGCAACGAATTTCAACGACTGCCGAATCTGCGGTAAGAAAATCTCCTGCCGCAATGGTTCAAACGCCAGGGGTTAGCCACCGCGGATATGATGAGATTGCATTTTCTGTCCGTCGAGGAATAATCCGAATCAGGAGATGGAGGAGACCATTGCGGCGAAACCCTGCAAAAAGTCAAAGCCATTCGAATCAAGCCTGTTGGTGCAATCTCTTGATTCTCGCCGTGATAAAAAAAGCCCGACCCTCCCTGGAAGGAAGGCCGGGCTCTGTAAGTTTGCCGCGATGATATAAAAAGCGAATGTCGCTTAGTTCAGCGTCATCGTTTTCAGGAATGGATACTCGTCAGCATTTTCGATGTCGCCAGTCGAAAGCCCTTCCATGTACCACGCTGGATTGTTTTGGAACCGCCTACGATTCTTTTCATTCAGGAAAAAGAAAAGTCGCCCCTTGTAGAATGCGCCGAGTTCAATGGCGCCGGCCTCTGCGCGATTCGCCAACTGCAATTCGACAGGATCGCAGCCGTGCAGTCTTGGAATGTATTGTTCCGGGCTGGCGAAGAATAGCTCTCGTTCTTCGCCCGACTGGAAGAAGTAGTCCACTCCGAGGTACGTCCCGAGAAACTCTTCTTTGCCTTTAAGCCATTTCTTTTCGACCGTCATTGCGATCGGCGAATAGCCCCCAAGGCCGACTACATTTCCTTCGCGTTTTACGAGAAGACAGGGGCGAAGATTTTCGTCGTCAGGCTCGGCAGTTGTTGCCGAATCCGTCGTGGTGCCGGTCACTGGCGTGCGAGTATTGCCAAGCCGAGCGATGTAATCGTTAAGCGTAGTACCGCCAACGTAGCGGCCCGTTTCCTTTCCATCGGCGTCGATGAAAATTTCCGTCGGTAGTGAGACGATCCCGTACTGCGAAATGAGTCCGGGGTCTCGGTCGGCATTCACTTTGACGGCAATGACGGAAGACCCCAAATGATTCAGGACAGACTCCTGATTCATCACGGAAGTTTCCATCGTCCTGCAAGCGCCGCACCATTCTGCTTCAAAATGCAGGAGTAACGGAAGCCTCTTTTCGCGAGCAATTCGCTTTGCGTCGTCAAACGACATTAGCCATTGGCGTTGTCCTTCAAACACCTGATTCGTCTTCGATTCGCCCATGCCACTGGCTGGCGAGCCGGGAATATCCATTTCCATCGACGAAACACAAATAGTGGCGGTCACCACCATGAGCGCACTTACGGAAATCATCCGTAGCATCCTTTCAGCATTTGCTGCTCGCAAAACTTCCATCCTGAAGACATTGCGAATAGCTGAGGTCCATAGAACCTCGGAGGGAATGACAGAAGCATCGTGCCTCTGTTTTCAAACGAAAGTGGTTGCCCTTGTCGTCCGTTGATCAGACGGTTTGACAAAGACGGTCAGCTATGCCGTCCCCACGGCCTCGCAGTTTCCGGCTTGCGCCGGCCAACATTCCAATCCCGGCCTCAGATGAGAGGCCGGGAAATTCAACCCAGTACTTCAAAAGCGTTCTGGAACTAAGCAGGCAGAACGCCGGCCTTTGTCAGGTACGCGATAACTTCCTTCGCCAGTTCTTCAATGCCCTTGTTGTCCGAATCCAGAACGATCTCTGGCTTCTCAGGAGCTTCGTAAGGAGCACTGATGCCGGTGAAATTCTTGATTTCTCCAGCACGGGCCTTCTTGTACAAACCCTTCGGATCGCGCGATTCGCATGTTTCCAGGCTTGCCTGAACCAGAATTTCGATGAACTCACCCTGTGGCATAAGGGCGCGAACGAGGTCACGGTCTGCTTTGTAGGGAGAAATGAAGGCCGTTGAGACGATGGTTGCCGCGTCGGCGAAAAGCTTGGAAACTTCACCGATCCGGCGAATGTTTTCGGTTCGGTCTTCGGGAGTAAAACCAAGATTCTTGTTCAGTCCCATTCGGACGTTGTCGCCATCCAGAACGAACGTGTGAACTCCCCGTTCGTGGAGCAACTGATCCACGGCATTGGCGATGGTGCTCTTGCCGCAGCCGCTCAGACCGGTGAACCAGAGCACCGCACCGCGGTGTCCGTTCAGCTTCTGTCGATCTTCGCGAGTGATATTGTGAGCATGCCATGTAACGTTTGTCGCCTTCTGATCAGCCATCCTTCGTGTGACTCCAACAAAATTCAATAATGATTCCTGGAAAGACCAACTCTGCCGGGCGGCCAGCATGACAAACCCAGCGAATCTGACATTCAGAATATTGATGTTGCAGGGCAAGGCCTGACGAGCCATCAAATTGGTCATAACAAAACGCGACCACCATGTGTTTCGGATGCGTGAACATTGCCGGTCGCCGTGGCTGCGTGAAGGGGGAATCATAGGGTAGCAGGAGTCGCGGGCAATCGATTCAACCGGTTCCGGACGCCTGTGGACCAGATTTCCCAGAGACTTTAATGAACAAATGAACCCCTTTTGGAGTGATTTTTGGATGCATGGGCCAAATGGGCACTTAGGGACGATTCCCGAAAACTGGTCTTTTGGACACACAACTGAATTTGGAGCATCGCGGATCTATTATGCTCGGGCGGGTTGGCAAAATGACTCCAGCAGCCTCTTTGTTTGGTATTTGGCCAACGAATTGTACGCGAAGAATCGTCGGCTCTGTTCCGTTCTTGTGTTTGTTGAACCATCGTCTTTCCCTGGAATTTTCCATGTCGTCTGGAACAGATTCGTCTCAGTCTCCGTCGGGCACCGTTGGAAATCGTCCCGAGGAACTGCCTCCGGTCAGTCCTCCGTCGGCGGGTTTCATTGTACAGCTCTTCCTGATCCCCGCTTTGATTGTGATGGCGGTTGTCGCGGTGTGGGCTCTGTTTGGAAAGCTGGCGGACTCGGAAAGCAACTGGCAGCAGCTAGTCACCGAGCTCGGTAGCAGCAACGATCATCGACGGTGGCGCGCAGCTTTGGGAATCGCTCAGCTTTTGCGAAATGAAGAGGTTGCTGCTCCTACAGATCGTGAGCCGCTGGCGACGAACCCACTGGTGATTGATTCGTTGACCGAACTGTTTCGAAAGTCCCTGGTGACTCCGACTCAGACGGACGAAGACATCACAAATCAGGAGTTTTTGGCTCGCACTCTCAGTACGCTGCGGGCGGATGAGAAGACTCTGCCGCCGCTGGCCGAAGCGATGAAGGACACTTACAGCGTTGAAGTTCGCAAGAGTGCCCTGATGTCCGTAGGAGTAATCGCAGGTCGCCATTTTGACGAAGTGACGGGATATTCCGGCAAAGGTGATACTGGATCTTCCAAGGCTACCGTCGTTCGAAAACTGCCGGTTGAGAAGCCAACAATCACGGATGAGGCGGTGCTGAAACAACTCAGGCTCTGCGCGCAGGATCCGCTGCCGGTAGTGAGGCATCTTGCGGGCTTCGCGTTGGCCAGCGTCAGCGGAGAAGATTCTCTGAAACAGTTGAAGGTGATGCTTCTGGATGGCGACCGATATGCACGGGCCAACGCAGCAATTGGTCTGGCAAGAAATGGTTCAACGGAATGTGTGCCGACTTTGATTGAACTGTTGAACGAATCTCTGAAGCCATTTGATTCGACTGCGACGTACGAAACTGAATCTGATCGGCGTTTGGCTGAAAACAGTTACCAGGTTGAACAACCAGCCGTTGTTCGCAATTGCCTGCGTGCGACCCTGGAGCTATGGCCGCAGCTTAACGAAGTGCAGAAGACGGAACTAAAGGCCGTTGTTAGCAAGGTCGCAACAGAGTTTTTTGCCGCGGATGTCAAAATACAGGCTGCCGAGCTGCTGAAAATGATGGATTCAAAATAGACCTAGCAACGATGGATATTGGGACCAAGCCGCATTTCGATTCCCTTGGGCGGCCGCGAAGTTTTAGCTGCTAAACGGTTTCCCTGTGTCGACGTCACGAAGGCTCACGCCGTCCTCGATGCCACGAAGCAGGACGTAGATGACGGCATTCCCGCAAAACGTGAAGCTCACGATCCATGTTTGAGTGGCGATTGTCAGAAACGACGCGAAGCCAGAGCCGCAGTCAGCCGCAGGATCCACCAAGCTGAGGCTTGCCTGAGTTGCCAGGTTGCCGGCAAAGGCAATAAGTTGAGAGACCGCTGCGCCGCTGATCGCCAGCATCAAGATGAGAGCCACCGAGTAACAGACCATGTGCTGGAATCGTGACAAAACGTAGGAGATTCCTCGGCTGAGTGATTCTGGTCCGTCGCACGAATCAACACCGATGGCTGCCAATGAGAGTAGCCATCCCGTTGCAATGCAACTTCCGACAGTCATAAGAACAAGCGAGGCCAGCCAGATCGGAGTCCCAGAGACCGCACACAACGAGCCCGTTCCGAAGATCCAATGCGTGAGTTTCAGCACCGTCCAGAAGCCACAAACTGCGATCGTCAACAACATGCACAGAAGCAGGATGGAAATCAGCAGCGGTTGCCGGAATCTTGCAACGTGTCGCAGCGACCGAAAAACGCCGCTTCGGCGATCTGCACAGAACTGCAGTCCCGCGCTTCGCGAAATGACAACGCCCGTGAAACCTGCCACAACCAGCATCAGGGGAAGTCGAATGAACGGCCTAAAGCCGTTTGAGAATCCCAGGATGACGAGATCATGGAAATCACGAACGGGCATCTGAAGTTGTTGAGCGACGTTGCTGATATTCGGAATCGATTCCCCGTTTGACGCACTCTGAGGCTCGGATATCGCGGTATCAATCGCGGAAGCCGCGAGCACTCCCAGCAATGCAGGGACGAGACATTGCACGGAAAAGGCAAGGCTGAGTGCCTCAAGCAGACGAAGCGACGGCATCGTTTCGCGGAAATCGACCCGATTCACCCTCACGGCATCGTTGTTCATGTCCTCACCATTGCAATTCAGCCTGTTCCGTTTGTCACCGTTGCCACCGCCATACTGTTTGCTGGCCCAAACGGGCACTTGACGCAGGAGATGTAGCCGATACCGCCCAGGTTCGGAAGAGAACGAGAAACGGTTCGGGGCCTCTCATGGTCCGGAAGGCATCGATCTGGATGCATTTTGGCGATTTGGCTACTCTGCAACTGTCGCCAATTGAGTGATGGATTGCGAATTCTTCTGCCAGCAGGGAACAGCTATGAACGGAGTCACCAGCCAAGTCGATTCAGCGGCAGCGAAGCCAACGAATTCCCTCCGGACACTGCTTATTCTGCTGCTTTTGCCGTGTCTGGCCTCGTCCATTTTCGCAATGCGAGATGCTGACTCACCGCCCTTAAATGTCAGAAGCGACCGCCCGGCGCTCGTTTTCAAATCTTATATGGTCCATGAAGGGCCGGACCCGATCGAATCTCAACCGCTGATCACACCGTTCTTCGTTTTTAAGAACAAGGGCACGGAAACGGTCCGCATCACGGAATTGAAGGCAATGTGCAGTTGTATGCAGCCGGTGGCGACTCCGGTCGAAGTTCCGCCCGGCGTTGAAGGGCGATTAACGTTGCCGATTCGAACAAACAATGAAGCTGCCGGCCCGCACGAGTACCTTGTAACCGTCAAGTACGAAGATCCCAAACCACGGGAACTCACTCTGACCTATAAAGTCGTTCTGCCTGCAAAACAGATTGAGATTGAGCCACGTGTCGTGATGGTCATGGGCCGAGCCATGAGCAAAGAGCGCAGCGTTGTCATGATTTCAGATCAACGCCCCGAGCGACGCGATTCTCCGATGAAGATTACCGGTGTCGTCAGTTCCTCGTCGTTGTTCTCTGTTGCCGAAGCTGGACACTCGGACGTGGATGGAGTTCGCCGAACGGCCATCGAAGTGACGTTCAGCAAAGACATTCCCATGGGTCAACATCGAGGCGTGATTACCGTAAGCACGGACGATCCCATCTATCCAGCGTTGCAGATTCCCGTGATCCTGGGTGACAGAAAGCGGCCGGACGACGAACAGGTTTTCGTGAATCCGGAAAGCGGTCGAGTGATCGTGGATACGATTGAGCCAAAACAGTCCTCTGGCACCAGTGTCGCCTTCTCGATCCCCCCCAAATGGAAATTCAGCCACGTCGACGCGTTTCCTCCGCAAGTGCTGGCGAACGTTGTGAAGACGATTCCTGGTGAGGCGGGCAACACCGAAATTTCTGTGCAGCTTTCCCTGACGGAAATACCGGCCCGCGGTGTTGAAAAAGGAAGCCTGACGCTCCACGCCACAGATGGTGAAGCCCCGGAAATGATCACCGTTCCGATTTCGCTGGTCTGGCGAACTCGTTGATGATTTTCCAGTCTGTGAACGCCTGAAGCACTCCGCCTCGCAGCAGCGACACTCGCCTGGGTTTCGCCGAGCGGCAGACCGTCTACAATCCCGCCGGATTTATTGGATCCGCACAAGTCTGCGCCGTGAGTATCGAATCACGGCAGCTGATCGGGGCAGACTCACGATCGGACATTCGTCGCCGCGTCGGCAACCTTGAAATGCAAATTGATCAGTACACTGAATGGGAGCATCACAATGCCTGACCAGTTCCTAAAAGACCTTTTACTGACTCCTGGGACTTCGGGAAATGAGCAGGCGATACAGGAAGTCGTCCGTGCGTTTGTGTCGACGTTTGCAGCGGATGTAACGACCGACGTGCATGGTAACGTGATGGCGACCGTTAACCCTCAGGGCAAACGCACGATTCTGCTGGACGCTCACTGTGATCAGATTGGGCTGATCGTCCGGCATATTGACAGCTTCGGCTTCCTTCGAGTCAACCCAGTTGGCGGCTGGGACATGCAGATTCTACTTGGTCAGCGAATGGTCGTGCACACGTCGTCCGGGCCAATTCCTGGCGTGATCGCTCGCAAGCCGATTCATCTTCTCGATCCTGATGAACGTAAGACTGTTCCAAAAATGAAGGAACTGTGGATCGACATCGGATCCCTTTCAGAGCCTGAAACTCGCTCACTGGTGACGCTCGGCGACTTTGTAACTCCCGAGCCCTGCATTCGCGAATTGAGGAACGGACGGTTGGCTGGCGTCGCTATGGACGATCGCACCGGCATCTGGGTCATCATGAACGCATTACGGAAGATTGCCGAAGCCAATCCAAATGCACGTGTCGTTGCGGTCTCAGCAGTTCAGGAAGAAATCGGTCTGCGTGGAGCCACGACAAGCTCCTACAACGTAAATCCCGATGTGGCCATCGCAGTGGACGTGACTCACGCGACCGACTGTCCCGGCATTGACCAGAATGAATTCGGTCGCATTGAAATCGGGAAAGGGCCCGTCGTCGTTCGAGGCGCAAACGCCAATCCTCGAGTATTTGATTTGCTGATGTCGCAGGCCCAGAAGAACTCGATCCCAGTGCAGATCAACGCGCTGGGTTATCCGGCGAGCAACGACGGTGCTGCGATTCAGATTTCTCGCGGCGGCTGCGCAATGGGACTGGTGGCGATTCCGAACCGTTACATGCACAGTCCTGTAGAGCTTGTGGCGGAATCTGATCTGGAGCATGCTGCGAATCTGATTGCCGCATTTTCTCTTGCCATCGACGAAAATACGTCTTTGATCCCTTAGCTTGCTTTCGCAGAGTGCCAGTTGCGCGTCGAGTTTGAGAGTGCCGGGAACAGGAAGCACGGGCTGAGCATCCCGTGAACGTTGTTGTCCGCGGCGACCGGTCGTTCGTGTGACGTGAAACACAAGCTGCTAACATCTCGCCGGATGAGGGGTGGTTCGCATCCCAGTCGCGTCATGACGTCGGACTCAAACAAGGGTTGAGTGCTGGATTTTTCATTGGAATACTCTCATGGTTCACATTGATCGAATTTACACACGAAGCGGCGACCGGGGTGAGACAGGTCTGGGCGATGGCTCTCGTGTCTCCAAACTGAATTCACGCATCGTCGCCGGAGGCTCGGTCGATGAAACGAATTGCGCAGTTGGAGTCGCAATTGCGGCTGGAGCGAGTGCTGAGGTGGCAACAGTCCTGATTGCTCTGCAGCAGTTCCTGTTTGATCTGGGAGCCGACCTTTGTGTGCCACTTCCAGTGGAAGGTCCTGATCCGCTTCCGTGTAGAATTTCACAAGCTCATGTGGAGACATTAGAGGGGCTGATCGATCGCTTTACAGAGCAATTGGAGCCCCTGAAAAGTTTCGTTCTGCCCGGTGGGCATCCGTCGGCCGCGGCGTTGCACCTGGCTCGCAGCATTTGTCGCCGAGCAGAAATCGACGTGCTTCGCCTTCACGAAACACAGCCTTTGAATGGATCACTCCTCGTCGCTCTCAATCGGCTTTCCGATTTGTTGTTCGTCCTTGCGCGAGTGGCAAACAGCTACGGGACCAGTGATGTGCTTTGGGAGCCGGGTAACGGCCTGATGAACACTCAGAGTTAGCAATCGCTTCTGGTCACGTCCAAATCTGTTGGGGCCGTTTAGAACGATTGTAACGCATCTTCCAGTTGTTCCCATTTTGCGGCATCCTTTCTGCTACGAGTCATTGCGACGGAGTGTTCATTGCAGGGTTGTGCAAAAGAAATCAGCGTTTTCCAGTGTTGCCAGATCATGGTTCTCTGCTGACTTGTTGCCACTTCTGAACAGCATCCCTTTGCGCCATGTTGTGGCGTCTTGACAACAGGGCGGCTTCGGTCCAGTCCGGCCATGCGTGCCCCAGCACTGGCGAAAACGCGTAACAAGCTGGATCACGCGGACTTAGAGTCTCCGCCTGCGCCCAAATGCACGGCTGCGCTGCAAAAAAACAACGTCCGGCGCGCGGATCGCTTTGTATTTCCTGACGGAACCGGTCAAGGCAAGGTGCTTTCGGAATCGTCTGTCTGCGAGTTGCTGCGATGCATCGCGTTGACGGCACACGGTGTTCAGTTCTTTCAGCTTTCGGCGAGTGGTCCGCTCGATTTGCTGAAGACCACGACTGAACGACTGAAAGCACAAACAACGGATTGGCGCTCTGGACCGTTTTCTAATTTCTCTCGTCTCTCTCTCAAAAAAAATGAAAGCGTTTACAATGTTGAAGACTCTCTGGAATGATGAAGCTGGTGTGATCCTGTCTGCAGAACTCGTTCTGATCATGACAATCCTGGTTCTCGGTATGATCGTTGGTCTGGTTGAACTGCAGTGCTCAATCGTTGCTGAACTCAGCGACCTTTCAAGTGCATTCGGTAACCTGAACCAGTCATACACGGTCAGCGGTTTCGGTAGCTCAAAGGGCAACAACCAGTTCAAAGCCCGCACTTACGGTGCAAAGTACACCGACCTGGCTGACACTTGCGACTGCGACCAGAACCTGAGCATCGTTTGCTCAGAACATCCGAAAGAGGCTTCGGAGGTCAATCATTACTTCGCAATTTCACCAGGATCTGTGCAAACGATGCTCAG